>DATCIJ010000173.1:0-19298 GCA_036507855.1 Gemmatimonadaceae bacterium
ATTGGTTCAAAGGAAGGCATCGCGCATCTGGCCTTCGGGTTCCTGCAACCAGGTGACGTGGCCATCGTCCCCGAGCCGGGATACATGGCGTACGCCGGGGGCACGTTGCTGTCCGACGCGCAGGTCCATGCGTACGCGCTCCGCCCCCGGACGAACTTCCTCGTGGATCTCGACGACATCCCGCGGGACGTCATGGATCGCACGCGGATCCTCTTCCTCAACTATCCGAACAATCCGACCGCGGCCATTGCGCCCCGAAAGTACCTGGAGGACGTCGTTCGCCGCTGTCGGGCGCGCGACATCCTGCTGGTGTACGACAACGCCTACTCCGAGATGGCGTTCGACGGGTACGTGCCTCCGTCGATATTCGAGGTCGATGGGGCGCGCGACGTAGCCATTGAATTCCACTCGCTGAGCAAGACGTACAACATGACCGGCTGGCGTTGTGGTTGGGCGGCCGGGAGTCGCGAGATCTGCTCCGTGCTCAGTCGCGTGAAGTCCTTCGTGGACACCGGCGCCTTCATGGGCATCCAGTATGCTGGCGTCGCCGCAATCGAGAGCTGGGAGTCGTTCCTACCGGGCAACCTGGCGGTGTTCCGGGAGAGGCGCGATGCGGCGGTCGCGGCGTTCCGGGAGGCCGGCTTTGCCTGCGAGTCGCCGCGAGCGACGATGTACCTCTGGATTCCGTTGCCAGAAGGTGTGCCGAGCGCCGCATTTGCGGATCGGCTCATGGATGAAGAGGGAGTGATCGTGCTGCCAGGCTCCGCCTTTGGTGCCGGAGGCGAAGGGTTCTTCCGCGTGTCGTTCATCACTTCACCGGACCGGCTCCGCGAGGCGGCGCGCCGTGCCGGGGGCGTTCTGGCGAAGTCCCAGCTCGCGCCCGCCGCGACCTGAGCCACCGCTGTTCTTGTCATCCCGACAGGAGCGCGCCATAGTTGCGTCGCGTTCCCATTGCGAGCACGCCAAGCGAGGAGGTTCCATGTCAGTCCGTCCGTCAGCGCTCATTCACCTGGCAGCGCTTGCGATCATCACCGCCGCCGTGGGCGCGCAGCAGCCCGACAAGCGCCCCATGAACTTTCTCGACGTACAGCTCATGCGGAGCGCCGGGTCGCTCACGGTCAGTCCCGATGGCCGGTGGGTCCTCTACACCCTGTCGGTCCCCGACTGGAAGGAGGCGCGCAGCACGACCGATATCTGGCTGGTCTCGGCGGAGCACGGTGTGTCATCTGCCCGACAGCTCACGTACACGAAGGACAAGAGTGAAGGGAATCCGGCCTGGTCGGCCGATGGCTCGTTCTTCGTGTTTTCGTCGAATCGGGACGCACCGGCCAGCGCGGCCAGCCAGAATCAGCTCTACATGATGCGGCCCGATGGCGGTGAGTCTCGCAAGATCACCGACGCGAAGGATGGCGTATTTCAGTTCGGGTTCACGCGGGATGGCAAGTCGCTGGTCTTTGCCGCGGGGCGAGCCGAGGACCGGCAGCTCTGGATTCTTCCCGCGGCCGGAATCGATTCCGTGCCCGCGGTGCAGCTCTCGAAACACGCCACGCCGGTCGGGAACTGGCAACTCTCGCACGACGGCGCTCGGGCGTTCTTCCTCGCCCCCGATTCGGTCGACAAGGACGACAAGGAACGGCGTGAGAGGAAGTTCACGGCGACCCTTCGCAACCAGCCGATGCCGCCGAACTCGCTCTGGATGATCGACATCGCCGCGAAGCAGGAGAAGCGCCTGACGAACGACGCGTCCATCAGCGTGTCGAGCTTTACGCTCTCGGACGACGGCCGCTGGGCCGGCGTACGCGCGATCCGCAACGACCGCTACGCGCGGAACATCACCGAGGAGGGGATCAATGGCGATCTGTGGCTGGTGAACCTCGGCAGCGGGCAGGTGCAGCGCCTGACGAACAATCTGGAAATTGGTGAGGCGAACCTGTCCTTCGCGCCCGACGGAAAGACCATGGCCTTCAGCGCCGCCAACGACTTCAAGTATTTCCGCGACTCGCGCGTGTTCGTTCGCGGGATCGAAGACACGGGCAGTGCCTGGCGCGAGATAGGCGACGGGTATGACGGCGGCGTGTCTATCGGCTTCTGGTCCGACGACTCGCGGACGATCTACTTCGGCGCCGGCGTGCGCGCTACCAACCAGCTGATGTCGATCGACGTGGCCTCGGGCAAGGTCACCCAGATCACGGACGAAAAGGCGTCGCTGAACGTCAGCCGCGACGACGTGTCGCGCCGCCTGCTCATTACGTACGCCGATCCGAAGACGCCCACGTCGCACTACACGGTCTCGGGCCTCGCCGATGTGGCCGGCCGTTCCCGGTGGACCCGCCTGACGGATGCCAATCCGCAGGTCGCCGGCTTCGCGTTAGGCGACGCCGAAGAGGTCGTGTGGAAATCGAAGGACGGCAAGATGGTCGGCGGCGTGCTGGTGAAGCCGGCCGGCTATCGCGCCGGGCAGCGGTATCCGCTGATCGTTGCAATTCACGGCGGTCCGGCCGGTGCCGATGTCCTCGGGTTCAACGGCGGCTACGGCTCGCAGATCTACGCCGGCGACGGTTATGCCGTCCTGCTGCCTAACTACCGTGGCTCGACGAATTATGGCGAGCAGCACCGCACGGACATCGTCGGCGACTACTTCAAGAAGGGCTATGAAGACATCATGACCGGCGTCGACTACCTCATCGCGCAGGGCATCGTCGACGGCACGAAGATGGGCGCGCTTGGCTGGAGCGCCGGCGGTCACTGGTCCAACTGGATCCTGGTGAGCACCGACCGGTTCAAGGCCATCTCGAGCGGCGCCGGCACCACCAACTGGATCTCGATGTTCGCGCAGAGCGACGTGCAGCGGAACCGGCAGGAGTACCTGGGCGGGAAGCTGCCCTACGAGGATTTCGAGCCGTACTGGAAACAGTCGCCGATCCGGTACATCAAGAACGCCAAAACGCCGACGATGATCCACGTGGTCGAGGGCGACCCGCGAGTGCCGCGTCCGCAGAGCGAGGAGCTGCACATGGCGCTCAAGAAACTGGGCGTGCCGACGGAGTTCTTCGTCTATCCGGGCAACACGCACGGCATCCCCGATCCCCGCAACCGGCTGCTCAAGTCGGTGGCTGAGAAGTCCTGGATGGACAAGTGGATCCTGGGGAAGGGCGACTTCCGCTGGCGCGATGTGCTGAAGACCCTCGAGGAGCGGGCGACTGTGACCTCGACGTCGAGTCCCTGACGCAGGGTCGAGGCTCGACCTCGACCCTCAGTTTTTCAGGAACCGCCAGGTCCCCAGCCGCTGCCGGTATCTTCCCACGATAGTGTCACCGATGACGCGGGCCTTGAACACTTCCATGGTGTCGGTGATCCGGTGCTGGCTCAGGAACGCCAACTCGAGGCTATCGCCCCATTTGCGCCCGAGGAATGCACCGGCTGTGTCGAAGAAGAGCGGCGCCAGCGCGCGGGGACGTGCCCGATACGCCCCCGACAGGGCTTCGGTCACCCCCGTTTTCGCGGCCGGTGACTCGATGTACAAGGTCAGGCCCGTGATCAAGGTCCTGATGGAGTCTTCGACCGTGCCGAAGTAGCGATAGGTTCCTTCGACCGGCCGGGTGAATGGTGCGACCACCTGCACGACTCGATGCAGGACCGGCGCCTTTGCGCCAAACACACCGAGTCCGCCGGTGATGCGATTGACCAGGCCCCGCCCCGTGCCGCCGTTCGACGAGCGGTAGTAGTCGTAATAATTGGAGTCGACCGCGTACACGCTCACCCGCTGCTCAAAGCCGGGGAGAAACGCGTTCGGAAACCCCTCGGCGCCGGTGTTTCGAAGTGCGCCCGTCAGGTGAACCGTTGAAGATTCGGTGAAGGCCGTGACATCGCGATAGGGATTCGAAATCACGAGCTCGTAGGCCGCCGCGTGTGCCACCGGCGCCCAGGAGATCCGCAGCGTATCGCGGCTGCGATCGAACACCCCGGCAGGCTGCACCATCACCGTGGGCATCGCCGGCATCGTCGCACGCGCTGTGAGCACCTCACCGGACGAGGTCTGGATGCGCAGCTCGTACGTGCCGCCGGCCACCAGCGCCGACCCGGCGATGGGAACGAAGTACATGCCGGCGCAGCAACTTTCCGGATTGGTCGCGTTCGGTTCCGCGGCGCGCAGGACTTCTCCTGACGGCGTCGTGACCTCGACCGTGGCCCTGATCTCCGGCGAACCACCGCCGGTGACGATCGGCTCACCGAAACTGTACGGCGGTCCTGTTTGCCAGACATACCTGACGCCATCCCACGTTCGCTCCAGCAGGAACGGCAGGCCTGTCACGGGAAATGCGACGGGGTGGAGCACTGCGTGCACGAGGAGAAACGATTGCCCGGGTGGCACGAATGTCTCGCCCAATTCGCAGGCCAGGAGTCCCGGCACGACGCCCGCAAGCACCAGCCACCGCACGGCCGCTTCAGAACGCAACGCTGACTCCTGCGGACGGAAGGAACGGGAACTGGGAGAGCGTGCGGCGGACCGGCGGCACCAGGCCGTAGTCGAGTTGGTAGACCAGGACGTTGTGCGCGTTGTAGGCGTTCACGATGCTGACGTACGGACGGACCGTCGCGCGTCCGTGACGATACTCGCGTGAGGCACTCAGGTCGAGTCGCTGCGTCAGGGGGTAGCGTGCGCCGTTGCGCGTGCCGCCGATGTAGTCGACGTCGTTAGGCGGACGCCCGGGATTCTCCCATCGATTGTTGATCGGATCGTACCGTCGGCGCACGTACTGAGAGATGATCTCCGTGTACGGCGTGCCGCTGGCGATCCCCAGCCTGGCGCCGATGACGTATCTGCCGAGCCTCAGGGTCGAGACCAGGTTCAGGTTGTGCCTCCGGTCGTGCGCCGGCGCGAACCGCTCACCGTCCTGCTTCCGACTGGCTACCGCGTAGTTGTAGGTGATCCAGCCGCTCAGGCGGCGATCCGGAGATTCGTACTGCCGGAACAGGACGTCGATGCCATAGGAGGCGCCGGTCGTTGGGGTGAACTCGTCACCGTTCACAAAGGGATTCTCGCCGAGCCAGAACTCCTGAATCCCGTCATACCGCTTCATGAAGGCGTCGATGCGCAACTGGCGGGTGGAGCCCATCCAGCGCTCGACGCCCGCCATGAAGTGCCACGCGGTGGCGACGGGTGTGGCGGAGTCGGCCAGAGCGTAGACGTCGAAGAAGCGGATCGGCTGATCTTCCCGGCTCAGGGTATGGGTCCATTGCGTGAACCGTCCCGCGGCGATTGACACGGAAAAGTCGTCGCGCAGGAAACGCTTCACCGACAGCCGGGGCGCCAGCGACAGTCCGTCACGCGAAGAGAGGCCTTCGAGTCGCGCGCCACCCTCCACGAGCCATCGCGAGCCCGGGGAGGGCCGCCACAGGTCATCGGCGAACAACGCGAATGCGCTCGCTCGCTGTCGCCGGTAGGTTCCCCGGATCCCCGCCTGCGGCGATCCGTCTTCTGTCGCCAGGCGATACGCCGACAGCTCGTAACCCGTCGCGAACTCGTGCGCTGCCGTGTGCACCGTGAGGTCGCCCCCCAGCCGCCTGTCGACGACGGTGTGACGGACACTCGCGGACCCCTCTCCGACATCCACGTCCGTCGTGAACGCCGAGCCGGAGGCACGTTGCACGAGTACTACGCTGTCTGCGCCCGGTCCACCGGTGATGGTCTTCGAAAGCGTGGCGCCGACCACGGAGTTCCCCCATCGGAAGAACAGGTTCCCCTCGGCGGCCGTCGCTGCGACCGAGTCGTCATCGACTTCGGACAGGTCCGCATCGAGCACATCGTTGCCGCCGTAGCCGGTGAGGGCGATCCACCAATCGCCCGGCAGTCGGTACGCGGCATGCCCATGGAGGTCGTAGAAATGGTACGGGAGCACCTCGTCGCTGAAGGCGCCGACGACCAGGTCCGCGTAGGTTCGTCGAGCCGCCACCAGCCAGGATCCCCTGTCGGAAATCGGAGCGGACAGCATGGCGGTCGATCCGAGCAGCGAGAGCTCGGCGCTGCCGTGCAGTCCGGGCCGGCCTTCGGCTGCCGAGCGAACGTCCAGCACGCTCGACAACCTTCCACCGTATCGAGCGGGGAACGCGCCTGTCATCAGCGTCACGTCGCGAACGGTCGCGTCCATGAACGTGCTGAACAGCCCGCCCAGGTGAAACGGATTGTAGATCGGGTAGCCGTCGATCAGGATCAGGTTCTGGTCCGCCTCGCCGCCATGCACGTTGAATCCGGTCGAGAAGTCGTTGCGCGCTCCGACCCCTGGCAGCAACTGGATCACCCGTATGATGTCCGCCTCACCCAGCCGCGGAACGGCGGTAACGGAGCGACTGTTCAGCGACGTCGTGCCTAACGAAGGACGCGTCAGGAACAGCTCGCGGTCCGCTGCCGTCGCCTCGGTGCGCACCGCGCCCAGCACCTGAGTCGAAAGTGCCAGTGCGAACGAGACGAACGTCGTTTCCCCCGCGCGAACCACCACGAGTCGCGACTGAGGCTCATACCCCTGCCGGCGCACCTCGACGCGATGGCTCTGCGCGCGAAGGTCGGTGATCGTGAATCGACCGAGAGTGTCGACCAGCGCGCCGCGGCCGGTGCCGGCGAGTACGACGGCTGCACCTGCCAGCGGGGCGCCGCTCGCGGCCTGCGCTACGCTGCCGCTGATCGCGCCGGTCTGGCCTGCGCTGACCGTGGGGATCGCGATGGCGAAGGCCGTGATCGAGTCGATGAGCCATCTGCGCATGCGCAAATGCGACACCCCTCCGGTGGGACCGGACGACGTCCTGCGTGGTGCTCGCGGACGCCATAATAAAGGCGAGGAAGCGCGCGGGCCAGAAAATGGCGGGGTGCAGGCTTGGGCTTCAGACCTCAGAAGAAGCGGAGAGAATGACAAGGCCCGAGCAAAACGCTCGGGCCTTCCGTCATTCACTGAAGCCTGAAGTCTGTACCTTGAGTTACGGAACGTTCAACGTCACGTTGTACGCCTTGAGCGCGGCACTGACCGCGCGGGCTCGTGCCAGCAGCACGTTGGCTTCGACGATGGCCGCCGTGAGGGCCGTACGTGCCGCCGCTGCCTGACGACCGACCGCGCCACTGGGCGGTTCCCAGATCGACATGATCGCGTTCTTCGTCGCACCCACGCGACCCAGCGTGTTGTCGGCCGCTCCGCCGCCCCGACCACCACCACCACCGCCTCGGCCAGCCGGCGCCGCGGCCCCTGACGGAACGCCAAACTTCACGCGGACCGCTTCGTAGTCGCGATTCAGCGACTCGAACTGCGCCTTCACCGCCGCCGGCACATTGGCCATGCCGCCGATCTTGCCCGCGATGTCGGTCATCTGGGGATGCAGCGTGTTCAGCGATGCCTGCACCTCGTTGCCGCGCCGCTGCGCATCGTGCAGCTCCATCGTGATCGCGTTCCAGCGCGAGCGCTCGGCGCCAGCCAGGCGCGCCTCAGGATCCATGATGATCCGCATCGGCTTGGAATCGAGCGTCCGGCCGCCGGCTACGAGGGCCACCGTATATGAACCCGGAGCCACGTGCGGACCGGCGTTCCCGCCGCCGAATCCGCCGAAGCCACCCCCACGGCCTCCCTGGTCACTGTCACCACACGGGCTGGCAGCCATGTATCCGACCGAGGGCATTGGCTGAGGGACGCCTGGAACGGCCAGGCCTCCGCGTCCGCCACCACGTCCGCCGGCACCACCAGCGCCGCCCGCGGGTGGTCCACCCGGCGTCGGCAACGGCTCGACACGTTGATCCCAACAGATTGTCTGGATGCCGGCCACGTTGCCTGCTGCCGGCACGTCGAGCGTACGCACCGTCCGTCCGCCATCAGAAATGCGCACCTTCAGGTCTGGCACCGTGCGCTTGAGGTTGAACTGGATCATCGCGTCCGTCGGCGGGTTCTCGCCCGTGAAGTACTGGTGACCCCAGAATTCGTCGTTCCGGTCGTCCTTCGACTTCCACTGCAACGCCGTCGGAACGGTAAAGAGACGTGCATCGCTGGACGCTGCGAGTGAGGCAGTATACTCCTGGATCGGCTCGAGATGATCGAGGATCCAGATCGCCCGCCCGTGCGTCGCGATCAGCATCGCGTTGTCACGCGGATGCAGCGTGATCTCGTCGACGCGGACCGTCGGGAAGTTCTGGCCCTTGAGCCGCTGCCAGCTCGTGCCCTTGTCGAGCGAGACAAAGATGCCTGTCTCGGTCCCGATGTAGAGCACGTTGGGATTCTTCTGGTCCTCCGTGATCGTACGCACGTTCTCGCCGCGCAGGTTGCCGGCGATGGACTTGAACGTGGCGCCGAAGTCCGTGCTCACCCAGATGTACGGCGCGTAGTCGTTCAGGAGGTGGTTGTCGACCGATACGTATACCGTTCCTGCCGCGTATTTCGAGGGCACCACGTCCGAGACGAACCCGCCTTTCGGGCCGCCGGCGAGGTTCGCGGTGATGTTCTGCCACGTCTGGCCACCGTTGCGCGAAACGCTGAGCGTTCCGTCATCGGCTCCCGTGTAGTAGACGCCCACCTGCGCCGGCGATTCGGCGATCGTGACCAGCGTTCCGTACGTGGAAATGCCGTCATTCGTCGCGATGTTGATGTCGCTCCCCTTCACGCCCATCGTGACGATCGTGTCGCGGCTGATCCTCGCCGTGAGGTCCGGGCTGACTACCATCCACGAGTCACCGCGATCGGTTGACTTGAACAGCCTGTTGGCCGCGACGAGCAGCGCGCCCGTCTCCGTCGAGTGGACCATCGGCGAGTCCCAGAAGAACCGGTACTGGTCCCCCGCCGTGTGGTTGGTGACGTTCTGCGCCGTCGGACGTATCTGCTTCGATTCGCCGGTAATCTTGTCGCGGCGGATCATGTTACCGCCCTGCGACTCGGTGTAGACGATTCGCGAGTCACGCACGTCAGGGATCGACACGAAACCGTCGCCGCCCTGGATGTTGAACCAATCGTAGTTGAAGATGCCGCGGCTATGCCGCGACGCGCTGGGTCCGCACCAGTTGTAGTTGTCCTGCATGCCGCCGCAGACGTTGTACGGATACTCCATGTCGTAACCGACATGGTAGAAGAGGCCGACAGGGAGGTTCGGGATGAACGTCCAGGTCTTGCTCATGTCGTACGTCACTGCCACGCCACCGTCATTGCCGATCAGGATGTGATCGGAGTTGTTCGGGTTGATCCAGATCGCGTGCACGTCATCGTGCGTCACGAAGGCGGCGTCCTGCTCGAATGTGCGCCCGCCGTCTACGGTCATCCACATGCCGACGCCGCCGAGGTAAACGCGGTCGGGGCTGTTCGGGTCGATGCGCACCTGGCTGAAGTACATCGGGCGCGGGTTCCCGGGGTTCAGGAAACGCCAGGACGTGCCGCCGTCTTCCGAACGCCACAGACCTGTCGTCGGAGCTGCCGCCGGTGCTCCGCCGGCGCGTCCCGCCGCCCCCGCGGCGCCGCCGCCCCCTCCACCACCTCGTCCCTGCTGCGGTCCTTCGATGAGGGCGTAGACGAAGTTGCCGCTCCGCCGGAAAACGTCGAGCGCGATTCGGCCGAGCGGCCCGGCCGGTAGTCCATTGCCGGAGAGCCGCGTCCACGTGTCGCCGCCGTCCGTCGACTTCCAGATGCCGCTGCCGGGTCCACCGCCGTTCATGCAGCAGGCGTTGCGAACGCGCTGGTACGTCGAGGCGAACATCACGCGCGGATTGGTGGCCGACATTACCAGGTCGTTCGCGCCGGTCCACTCATCGACGCGAAGCACCTGCTTCCATGTGCGGCCGCCGTCGGTCGTCTTGTAGATGCCGCGCTCCCCGCCGGGTCCGAAGAGCGGGCCGGTCGCCGCGACCAGCACCACGTCGCTGTTGTTCGGGTCGATGACGATCCGGTTGATGTGCTTCGAATCGCCGAGTCCCATGAACTGGAACGTCGTGCCGCCGTTGGTCGACATGTAAACGCCGCCGCCCCACGACGTGCTCTGTCGGTTATTCGATTCGCCAGCGCCGACCCAGACCAGGTCCGGATTCGTCTGGGAGATCGTGACGTCGCCGATCGAGATCAGCCCCTGGTCCTGGAACTGGGGAATGTACGTGGCGCCGTTGTTAGTGGTCTTCCACACGCCACCGTGCGCCGTGCCGACGTAGTAGACGGCTGGGTTGGCTTCGTACACCGCCAGGTCGGCAATACGGCCCGACATCGTGGCCGGCCCGATGGACCGGAAATGGAGCGACTTGAACTGCTCGGCCACTGGCATGGCCTGGTTTTGCGCGAGCAGTGACTGGGGTGCCACCGCCATGACCACTGACGCGCCGACGAGATGACGCAAATGCCTGACCACTGGGCCTCCGGACGAGAGCTGGGGGAGGGATGGAAGGCGCCGTGGATGCGATGGGCCGGACGCCATCCTGGGTTCTCGGATTACGCGCCAGATCATAACGTCGCTGTCGGCACTCCGGCGAGACTTGGCTGGAGCAAGCCGAATCCAGTGGATACAGCCTTTTGGCGTCCCGGATTCGGAAAACCATAACCACAGAGCCGCGGAGCATCCATAAGGTCACAGAGGTCACGGAGGGGTCCACACTGGATGTTGCTGAACCTCTGTGTCCCCCGTGTCCTCTGTGGTTAAGCTGTTTCAGACTCAAAACGGGTGTGGAGAGATTGCGACTTCTGACAAGTACATTCCTCATAGCACTTTCAGGGTCAACGGGCGCCGTCTCGGCGCAGGCACCGGCGCCGCTCACCGTTGTAGTCGAAGGCACCGCTCGCTCCGTGCCCGCCACCAGCCTGCAGAAACTTCCGCGTGACTCCGTGCGCATGGTCTTCCACGGTCAGGCAACGGCGTTGTACGAAGGCGTGTCGCTCGCCGGCGTCCTGCGTGAAGTGGGCGTTCAGATGGATTCCCTCCGCGGGCCAGCGTTGGCCACGAGGCTCGTCGTCGAGGCGGCTGACGGATACCGCGTTGTCCTTGCCCTCGCTGACCTCGATCCAACGTTAGGCGGTCGTCGCGTTCTCCTCGCCGACCGCATGAACGGCAGGCCGCTGCCGCCTGATGAAGCCCCGTGGAGACTCGTCGTGACTGGCGATCAGCGCCCCTTACGTTCCGCGCGGCAGCGCACAACAATCAGGGTGCGGGAGGAGTCCAGCTAGAGGGTCGAGGTCGCGTGGCTTTGTCCCCTCGAGCCGCTTCGCCCTCTGCCCGCTGCCCGCTGCCCGATGTATTCCACGTGCCTCTACTGCAATAACGCCCTCGGTGCGAACGAGGTCGTCGAGACGTTTCCTGTCGGTCGGCGGCTGGCGTTCGACCAGTCCAAGGGCCGGTTGTGGGTCGTCTGCCGCAAATGCGAGAAGTGGAACCTCACGCCGCTCGAGGAGCGCTGGGAGGCGATCGAGACCTGCGAACGTCTCTTCCACGATGCGCGCAAGCGCGTCTCCACGGACAACATCGGTCTCGCCAAGCTTTCCGAGGGACTGGAGCTGGTACGGATCGGCGAACCACAGCGTCCCGAGTTTGCCGCCTGGCGGTATGGTGACCAGTTCGGGAGGCGAAGAACGCGCGCAATACTGATCGGCGTTGGCGCCGCAGCAGTCGGCGGGGGCGTGCTGATCGCTGGCGCAACAGCGGGCATTCTCTCCGGCGGCGGTTGGGGATTATACCAGGGATTCAACGGCATCTACCAGGTCGTCAGAAACAAGCGCCGGCTCGCGGTCATAACGGCGCCGAACGGTCAGCGGCTGACGGTGCGCGGCGAGCACGCTCACAAGACTCGACTGATCGTGTCCAACTCCGACGCTGGTGGCTGGTCGCTGGACCTCTACCACAAGGATGGGCACGTGCTGCTCGATGGCGATCACGCCCGTCGCGCGACCGCGCTGATCATGCCCAAGGTCAACGCGGGCGGTGCTTCCCGAGCGAAGGTGCAAACTGCCGTGAACAGCATAGAGTCCCACGGGGATCCGGAACGCTTCCTGCACTCGGTCGCGGAAAACATGCCGCGTACTGAATCCACCTGGTACGGCTTCGACAAGCCCCTCGCGTGGAAGAAACGGAGCAGGAAAACTCCGCTCGCCGGCATCTCGACGTTGTCGCTGGAAACGCGGCTCGCCGTCGAGATGGCGGTCAATGAGGAGAACGAACGGCGCGCGCTCGAAGGCGAACTCGCGCTCCTCGAACTCGAATGGAAAGACGCCGAGGAGATCGCCGGCATCGCCGACCAACTCGGCATGCCGGAGTCGGTCGAGCAGGAATTCGATCGTCTCAAGCGGCGCGAAGCGGATTCCAGGGGCTGACCCGACGCCGTCAGCGCTTCTGTTGACTTCCGACAGGAGCGGCCGCACATTCCTGTCGGATTCCGACATTACGCCATGCCGAACGCACCCAGTCCAGACGTCCTTCGCGGCACGCTCGACCTCCTCATCCTCAAGACGCTCGACCTGACGGACATGCATGGCTGGGGGATCGGCCAGCGCATCCAGCAGTTCTCCAAGGGCGTCCTCGAGGTCAACCAGGGATCGCTCTACCCGGCGCTGCAGCGTCTCGAGCAGAAAGGGTGGATCACCAGTGACTGGCGCACGTCGGAGTTCAACCGCCGCGCCAAGTACTACCGGCTCACCGCGTCAGGCAGGCGCGCGCTGGGAACCGAAACCGCGAACTGGCGGCGGTACGTTGGCGCGGTCGACCTGATCCTGGAGTCGTGACCATGGATCGCCTCCGTGGCGTGATCAAGCAGCTGCGCGCCGTGTTCCGTCGCGGTGCGGCCGATCGGGAGTTGGACGAGGAGATTCGGGTCCACCTCGAGATGGAAATCGAGAAGAACGTCAGCTTGGGGATGCCGCCGGACGAAGCGCGCCGGCAGGCGTTCGCCGTTTTCGGCGGACGGGATGCGGCCCTCGAGGCACATCGGGACGTTCGAGGCGGCCGCTGGATCGAGGATGCGATCGCCGACGCGCGCTATGCCTTCAGAACGCTTCGCCAGAACCCGGCGCTGACCGCCGCAGCCATCCTCACCATCGCGCTCGGCGTGGGTGCCAACACCGCCATCTTCTCCACGCTGCACGCGGTGGTGCTCCGGCCGCTCCCGTTCAGGGACGGTGATCGACTCGTTATGCTCTGGGAGCGGAACCCGGAGCGGGGCTGGTATCAGGCTGACGCGGCGCCCGCCAACTACTTCGACTGGCGCGAGCAGGTGGACGCGTTCGACGACATTGCCGCGTATCCCTCGTTCGGGTCGACGACGGTACTGAACCATCAGGGCGAAGCGCAGCTGTTGTCCTCCATGACGGTCACCGGAAACTTCTTCTCGGTGCTGGGCGTCCCTGCTGCGGCCGGTCGCACTTTTACCGACGACGAGACCTGGGACGTGGGGGAGCGGCGGGCCATGATCAGCCACCGGTTGTGGCGAACGCGATTCGGGAGCGACCCGTCGATCATCGATCAGACGATCGACCTGGGAGGATTCCCCGTTCGCGTTGTCGGCGTCGTACCGGCTTCGTTCGCGCTCCCCGGATGGGACCCCGACGTATGGCGCCCGACCGCGTTCGCGAGGGCGCAGCTCGGACAGGTTTCGTTTCGCCGCGCGCACTGGCTGGACGTCATTGGCCGCCTTCGCCCCGGCGTTACGCTCGAGCAGGCCGATGCCGCCCTGCAGCTGACAGTCGCAAGACTGCAGAAGGATTATCCGGCGACCAACACGAACATGGGCGCCGGTTTGACTCCGCTGCATCGCTTCCTGATGGGCGACGTCCGGCAGCCGCTGTTCGCCCTGCAGGCTGCGGTCGCCCTGCTGCTGCTCATCGCCTGCGCTAACGTCGGCAACCTGCTGCTCGTTCGCGCCGCCGACCGGGAACGCGAATCCGTGGTCCGGCTGGCCCTGGGCGCCGGCCGTGGACGGTTGGTGCGTCAGGCGCTCACGGAAAGCCTGGTGATCTCTACGTTAGGCGGGGCCGCCGGCGTGGCACTCGGATGGGCTGGCACGCGGGTGCTGGCGGCCATGCAGCCGGAGCGGATGCTTCCCGTGGGCGACATCGGGATCAACATGGGAGTGCTGCTGTTCGCGCTCGGCATCACCGTGGGGAGTGGGCTGCTGTTCGGAATCGGTCCCGCGGCCTGGGCCAGGCACCGCGTTCCCGCGGATGTGCTGAAGGAAGGCGGGCGAGGGGCGAGCCGCTCTCGACTCCGTCGCTGGAGTCACGGGCTGGCTGTTGCCGAACTGGCCATCGCCGTGATGCTGATGGCGGGGGCAGGACTGCTCGTTCGGAGCTGGTGGCGAGTACAGGCTGTTGATCCCGGGCTGGACCCTGACGGCGTGCTTTCCGTTTCTGTCAACCTGCCGCCGGGTCGGTTTGACACCCAGGAGAAGAGCGAGGCCTTCTTCGACGAGATCCTCGAACGACTGGGCGCGCTGCCGGGCGCTGTCGGTGCGGCGACAGTGTCCCGCCTGCCCATGACGCTGACGTCCTGGTCGAGCGACTTTGCCGTCGCGGGAAGAGCACGCGAAGCCTTCGGCATCGACGTGCTGCATCGCGAGATCTCGCCGCGGTACCATGACATCCTGCGAGTGCCCCTCCTTGCCGGGCGCTCGTTTACGGACGCGGATGGACCGGGCTCGCCGCCGGTTGTCGTCATCAATGAAGCGCTGGCGCGGAAGTACTTCGCGAACGAAGACCCGCTCGGCAAACGCGTCGCCTTCGACCGCTATCCGGACTCGACGTCGTTCTGGCGCACGATCGTCGGCGTCGTGGGAAGCGAACGACAGGAGGGACTCGAACTGGAGGCCCGTCCCGAGTTCTTCGCGCCGGTGAAGCAGGACGACAACGGGAGTCGCACGATCCTCGTTCGGACGACTGTCGATCCCGCTTCGATTATTCCCGCGGTGCGTGCGACCATCACCTCCGCGAATGCGGGCGTGGCGGTCAATCGAGTGAGGACCATGAGCGAGATTCGTGACGCCGCCCTCGCCCGCCGCCGGTTCGTGATGACGCTCGTGATCACGTTCGCCGGCGCGGGACTTCTGCTCTCCCTCGTCGGCGTATACGGCGTGATGGCGCAGCTCGCCCGCGGACGGAGGAGAGAACTCGGGATCAGGGTCGCGCTTGGCGCGCCGTTGGCCGGCATCCAGATGCTGGTCGTTCGAAAGGGACTGGTGCTTGCCGTGCTGGGGACCTCGATCGGGATTCTGGGCGCCGTCGCGGCAACCCGGACGATGTCCGGCATGCTCTATGGGGTCGCACCATCCGATCCAATGACCCTTCTGGCCGTCGCTCTCCTGCTCACGGGTGCGGCGGTCGCCGCCACGCTGCCCCCGGCAAGGCGCGCCGCCCGTGTGGATCCCATCGAGACCCTCCGTATCGAGTAACCACCCGCTGACACCCGGCGCGGGGACCGGGTATCGTCCCTGTATGGGCGAAATCCCTGCAGCGCTGCGCGAAGCACTCGCCGGTCGGTACGCCATCGACGTCGAAATCGGTCGCGGCGGTATGGCGACCGTCTACGGTGCCGATGACTTGAGGCATGGCCGGCGCGTCGCGGTCAAGGTGCTTCGCCCTGAACTGGTTGCGACGCTCGGCTCCGAACGATTTCTCAGGGAAATCGGCATTGCGGCCAGACTGACCCACCCGCATATCGTGCCACTGCTCGATTCAGGCACCGCGGACGGGACGCTCTACTACGTGGCGCAGTACGTGTCGGGCGGCTCGCTGCGGAATCGACTGCGCACCGAGGGCCCGCTGCCGGTGCGGGACGCCCTGCGCATCGCGGAGGAAGTGGGCGCGGGCCTCGACTTCGCCCACCGGAGCGGCATCGTGCACCGGGACGTCAAGCCGGAGAACATTCTCTTTGCCGACGGGCACGCGGTCCTGACGGATTTCGGCATTGCGCGGGCGTCATCCGTGCGCACCGACTTTCGCACCGATGAAGGCATCGTGGTGGGGACGCCGGAGTACATGAGTCCGGAGCAGGCCTCGGGAGAGGTGGACCTCACCAGCGCGAGCGACATCTACAGCCTGGCGTGCGTCGTTTACGAGATGCTGACGGGGCAGCCGCCATTCACCGGCGGGCCGGCGCAGACGATCCTCGCCCGCCACGTCGCCGAAGTGCCACGGAGCGCGCGTGTCCTGCGCCCGGAAGTGCCGGAAGGGGTTGTGCGCGCGCTCACTCGCGCGCTGGCGAAGGACCCGCTCGAACGGTTCGCCGGCGTCGGCCCATTCATCATCGCGCTGGAGGATTATCCTGCGACCAGCGTTGGTGCGCGCACACGGTCCATCGCCGTGCTGCCGTTCGTCAACGCCAGTCCAGATCCGGAGAACGAGTATCTCAGCGACGGCATCACGGATGAGTTGATCGACGCGCTGTCCAAGGTGCGCGGGCTTCGGGTGGCGTCACGCACATCGGTGTTCGGTCTCAAGGGCAAGGTGCAGGATGTCCGCGCCGTTGGCGCGTTGTTAGGCGCCTCGGCGGTGATCGAGGGGACCGTACGCCGCTCTGGTGACCGCCTCCGCATTGCCGCCCAGCTCTCCTCGACCGACGACGGGTCGCTGCTCTGGTCCCAGCGATTCGACCGGACGCTGGAGGACGTGTTCGCGCTCCAGGACGAAATCGCCCATACGATCGTCGACGCGCTTCGGGTCACCACGTTCGCCGACCTCTCCGAGCCGCTTCCGCAACGCTACGCCGGTAACGCCCAGGCCTACGGGTTGTACCTCAAGGGCCGGTTCGAATGGAACAAGCGCACGAAGGAAGGCGTGGCGGCCGGCATCCGGTACTTCCAGCAGGCCGCGGCCGAGGACCCTCGTTATGCCCCGGCCTACGTTGGCCTGGCCGATTCATACGCGCTGCATGTCGACTATCGCAGCGTGCCGGTCCAGGAAGGCTTCGAGCTGGCCAAGGCGAATGCGCGGAAGGCGCTGGAACTGGATGAATCGCTCGCCGAAGCGCATGCATCGCTCGCCTGGAGCCTGTTCATCCATGACTGGGACTGGGCGGGCGCGGAGCGGGAGTTCCGCCGCGCGATCGAACTTGCGCCGGGCTATGCCACGGCCCACCAGTGGTTCGCCTTCCTGCTCATCGCCCGCGGACAGATCGAGGAAGCGCTGGTCGAGGCGCACATGGCGCAGGAGCTCGACCCCGCCTCGGTGAGCATCCGGCGCGGGCTCGGCGGCGTCTACGCCTACGCGCGGCGCTACGAGCAGGCGCGGTACCACACCGAGCGCGCGATCGCGATGAATCCGCTCGCCGAAGAGAGCTACCGGTTGCTGGGCATGTCGCTGTTCCGCATGGGCAGGGTGGACGAGGCGGAACGGGTGCTGCGTGAGTCCGCGGCGCTGGCAGGCGCCGGACCGTATGCGTCAGCCACGCTGGGATACGTGCTGGCGCAGCGCGGCAAGATTGACGAGGCCCAGGCGATCTGCACTGAGCTCGAGGCGGCGGCGAGGAAGGGTTACGTGTCGCCCGTCGCCTTCGGCACGCTCAGCCTCGGCCTCGGTCATTGGGACTCGGCCCTGGATTGGATCCAGAAGTCGATCGATGAGAGGCGTGGCTGGTTCGTCTACTCGCGCGTCAACCCGATGTTCGACCCGATCCACGAGCATCCGAGATTTCTGGCCATGCAGGCCGAATTGGATCGAAAACAGGAAACAGGGAAGGACTGAGTTCCTGTTTCCTGTTTCCTGTTCCTGTTTCCTAGCTGGAATAGTATGCCGCGTTCTCCTCGACGTATCCCTTGGTGAGGTCGCAGCCATAGGCGGTCGCCGACGCCGAGCCAGCACCTAACGAAACCTCGAGGTCCACGACGGGCGTCGCCAGCGCGCTCCGCACTGTCGCTTCGTCGAAGTCCACCCGCGCCCCGCCGCGCACGACGGCGTGCCCGTTCACCCACGCGTCGGTGTGGTCAGGGCGGATGGTCGCGCCGAAGCACTTGCCAACCGCCATCAGGATCCGGCCGACGTTAGGGTCGGCGCCATGCACCATGGTCTTGATCAGCGGAGAGTTGACCAGTGACTTGGCCACGAGGCGAGCTTCCCCTTCATTGCCGGCGCCACGCACGGTGCAGCGCAACAAGTGCTCCGCGCCCTCGCCGTCCCGTGCCAGGACTTCCGTCATGCGGATGCAGCCTGCGGTCAGCACCTTCTCGAACTCGGCTTCGGGCACCGGGCCCGCCATGCCGTTTGCGAGCAGCGCGCATGTGTCGGACGTGCTGGTATCCGTGTCGACCGACAACATGTTGAACGACACGTGTGCCGCGCGCCGGAGCATGAGGTCGAGCGTTGCAGCGTCGAACTCGGCGTCGGTGAAGATGTAGGCCAGCATGGTCGCCATATTCGGCTCGATCATACCCGAACCCTTGGCGATCCAGGTGATTGTCGCCGCGCCAATGGACGTGGAGAGTGCCTTTGGATGGGTGTCGGTTGTCATGATGCCCCGCGCGCCGACCAGCGGATCATCGGTCAGTTCCTGAGTCATTCCGCGAAGGCCTGCCTCGACCTTTTCGATGGGCAGCTGCACGCCGATGACGCCGGTTGAGCTTACCAGCACTCTTTCGGCGACGGTCCTGCACTCCGACGCCGCGGCGGTAGCCATTCGGCGCGCATTCGAAATTCCTGAGGCCCCGGTTGCCACGTTGCTCACCTTGCTATTGACGACGATCGCCCGCAGTGACCCGCCCTTGATCGTCTCACGCCCCAGAATCACCGGCGCCCCGGGGAACTGATTGCGGGTGAAGAGCGCTGCCGCCGCCGCGTCGCGATCGCTGACGAAGAGGGCCAGGTCCTTGTCGACGGGCTTCAGCCCGCAGTTGCGGCTGGCGCAGCGAAAACCGGTGGGAAACCGCGGTGGGTCGTGAAATTGCATGTAGTGAGCTGAACAGTGTGGCGGAGAGAGGAGAAAAATAGTACCGGGTTTCATCAGTCGCCCCGCCATTGTGGCTGGAAGGATTATCGCGCGCCCCGGAGGTGGAAGCGCGACTGACCCCGGCGAGCCAAACCGCTATAATCATGCAGCTCGCGCCGACTCCCAAGGAGCGAAGCGAATGAAGTGGCCCCGTTGGCTTCCCCGTCTGTCGACCGAACCTGTTCCGGAGCTCGTGGAAACGCGGCGCGCCCCCCGGATTGTGACCCCGGCGACCGCGGAACGGTTAGGTATTCGCGACGTCGGACACTGCGAAGTCTGCGGGCAATTGATGCAGGCGCGGACGCGTCGTGAGGATTTCCGAGGCCGTGTCGATTGCGACTGCGGCTCTCGAAATCACGTCGAGTTCCGGGATGTGCGGACCGCCAGTGGCGGGCAAATGCGTCACG
>DATCIJ010000174.1:0-3419 GCA_036507855.1 Gemmatimonadaceae bacterium
ACCGCAAGGTGGCGCTCAAGGTCCTCAAGCCCGAGCTGGCGGCGGTGCTTGGCGCCGAGCGGTTTGTGGTCGAGATCAAGACCACAGCCGCCCTGCAGCATCCGCACATCCTCCCGCTCTTCGACTCCGGGACGGCGGACGGCTTCCTCTTCTACGTGATGCCGTTCATCCAGGGCGAGACGCTCCGCGACAAGCTCACGCGTGAGACGCAGCTCGGCGTGGACGAGGCCGTGAAGATCGCGATCGATGTGGCCGATGCACTGCACTACGCGCACGAGCATGGCGTGATCCACCGGGACATCAAGCCGGAGAACATCCTTCTCGCCAACGGCCGCCCGATGGTGGCCGACTTCGGGATCGCGCTGGCCGTAAGTGCCGCCGCCGGCGGCCGGATGACCGAGACCGGCCTCTCGCTGGGCACGCCGCACTACATGTCGCCCGAACAGGCGACGGCGGAGAAGGAGATCTCGGCACGCAGCGACGTCTACTCGTTGGCGAGTGTGCTGTACGAGATGCTGGCGGGTGTGCCCCCGCACGAAGGCGGCTCCGCGCAGCAGACCATCATGCGCATCATCACCGACACGCCGCGCCCGGTGACAGACCTCCGGCGGGCAGTGCCACCGCACGTCGAGGCGGCGGTAATGAAGGCGCTCGAAAAGCTCCCGGCCGACCGGTTCGCCAGCGCAGCCGACTTCGCGCGCGCCATGGGCGACACCACGCGGCTCACATGGCAGCATCCATCCCGCGCGAAGATGGCGGTGGGCGCACATGGCGCGAACCGGTGGATGCTCTGGGTGCCGAGCGCCGTGGCAGTCGTGATGACGATCGTCGCTGCCCTCAGCATGGCGCGCAAGCCGGTCGTACATCCTCGCCCTCCGTTACGCTTCACGATCGCCACGATGGGCGGCGAGGCGATGCAGAGCCTCTCAATCGCCGCCGACGGGGGCGCCGTCGCGTACTCGGCGATGGTCGACGGGGTCATGCGCGCCTATGTCCGTCGCCTCGATGCGCTCGACGCCGCGCCGATTCCGGGCGCCGAGGGCGTATTCGACCTGTCGCTCCTGCCGGATGCGCGCTCGGTCGTGATCGCAGACTCGCGGCAGCGGCTCAGCCTCGTGCCACTGGACGGTGGCAGTCCGCGTTCCCTCACCACGACGACGCTGCCCGCCGGATTGGACTGGAGCAGCAGTCATGGGCTTGTCCTCGGCATGCCGGCCTACTCGGACTCGCTCTGGGGGCTGAACCTCGTGCCGCCCACCGGTGCTTCGATGCTGACGGTCCTGACGAATCCCAAGCCCGCAGCCATGCACCATGGACCCTACGTGTTAGGCGACGGCGTCACCGTCCTGTACCAGGTCATCCCGATGCAGGAGAGCGGTGGCGCGAGCCGCCTCGGGATCGGCAGCCTCGCCGCGAACACCTGGGAGGACACCGACCTCACGCTCGATGGCATCGTGGGATTCTCCGATGGGATCCTGGTGTTTCGCGACGGTGCCACCTTGAAGGCGATTCGCCTCGACCTCGAACGGCGTCGGCCCGTCGGGGAGGCTGCGGTGGTGGAAGGCGTGCCGCCCGGCACCGACGCGGCGGTGATGGCGCTGAACGGCACGCTCGTTATGCACACGGTGTCGGCGCGATACCAGGTAGAACTCGTCAATGAGCGGGGCGAGGGCGAAGCCCTGCTGCGCGACACGGTGTCGTTCATCAATCCGCGATTCTCACCGGACGGGAAGCGGGCCGCCCTCTTGTCGGACGTCAAGCCCGACGGCTGGCTCTGGGTCCTGGATGTCGCCGGCCGCTCGGTCTCGATGCTCAGGTCCACGCCGAGTGCGAGCGTGGACTGGATGCCCGACGGCCAGTCCATTGTCAACGCGTCCATTGGTCGTGGCATCGAGTTCCTGCCGGCGGAAGGAAGCGCTGTCAGGAGTGGCGCCGCGTTCCAGAGCAGCGTCGAGCCACTCTCTGGTGGCACCCGGGTGGCCAGCGTCACCGTCGCACCCGACGGCAAGACGATGGTGCTCGGCACAGCCTTCACTGATGGATTCAACCTGATGACACGGGGCGTGGGTGCCGACACCACGACCAGGGGACTGCTCGTCACCCTGGCAACGGAGCTCGGTCCGCGCCTTTCGCGGGACGGGAACTGGCTGGCGTATTCATCGGACGAGTCGGGTCGCCAGGAGGTGTACGTGCAGCCCTTCCCCGGCCCCGGGCGTCGCGTGCAGGTCTCCAGTGGCGGAGGAGAACAGCCCACCTGGTCGGTAGACGGTCGGCTGTTCTATCGGGAGGGGACGGCGATGATGGTCGCGCAATTGTCGCGCGGCGCCGATGCGGCAATCGTGACATCGCGGCGCAAGCTCTTCGACGGTGACTTCTACGGCACTGGCGACCTCACAGCGGCGTATGACGTCTCCCCCGACGGCCGCCACTTCCTCATGGCGCGACGCGTCGGGGTGGGCGGTGGCCAGCTGATCGCGTGGGTGGACTGGCTCGACGCGCTCAAGGCGAAGCTCGGGAAGTAGCTTGAGCCAGCCGGGCTTCTTCCGGCGCGAGAATCGGAGGGCGGTGGTCAGCTACTCGATAAGCATACGCACGTCTCGCCATCCATAGGCGCCGGCGAACTGGCCGCGATCGTCGAGCAACCGCTCACCTCCCATTCGGTCGTAGAAACCCAGGGTCGGATTGCTGAGTTCCGCGAAGAGAATGAATGAGTGGATGCCGCGGTCCAGGAATCGTCGCGCCGTCTCCGCCATCATGCGCCGGCCGAGTCCGAGTCCGTGGTACTCCCAGCGGAGGTAGATCTTGCTCAACTGACCCTGGAACTCACCGTCGTTGGGCTTGCCCCAGGTGGAAGCCGATCAATCGCCCGTTCCGGTCCTCTGACGGATCCGCGACGCGTCGCGCCGGAGAAGCAAAGAACGGTACTGCGCCAGCCCGTCCGCAGCGTCTGTCGTTGGACTCGGGGGTGACCCGCGGCGGTCGGGCTCGTCTGTACTAACGAGTCTTACATGTCCTCGCCCGCTCTGGGTGCCCTTCCCACGACCCTGCCGCGAGACCTGCACGAAGCCCTCGTTGAAATGGCGATGGCGGTGCAGAAACGCGCGATCTACCCAGGAGGGCATCCCGTCCTCCGTGGGGCGGTCGAGCGTGTCCACAACAAGCTGGCGGCGGTTCTCCTTGGGACGCCAAACCTGAATCTGGGAGTGGCCGAGCGTCGTCTGATGCTCGACGGCGCGGCCAGTGATGAGTCCCACCCCCACCTAAGCGACCTGGCCGCACGACTCGCCGCGCATCACGTCGGGGGCATCCGGTTCATTGGCGGCGTGAATGCGGACGAGTTGGCGCTTCTCGTGGGGGGGCTCGCGGCGTCCGCGGAGGGGGGAGTGCCTCCCCTTGCACTCCGCGACGACCTGATCTTC
>DATCIJ010000175.1:0-31108 GCA_036507855.1 Gemmatimonadaceae bacterium
GGTGCGCGGCCTGGTACGTGCGACGGGCCTCCTCACGAAGCAGGCCGCCGATTCCGTGGATTCTCTCGCGATGACCATGCAGATCACCTCGGCGCGCATGCAGAACGCCGCGCGCACCGCGCGCGCTGAGCGACTGACGGCCGCCTATACCACCGGCGGCCACACTGGCGAGATGGTACCGCTGTTTGCGTCTGGTCCTGGCGCCGAGGCATTCGGTGGGATGATCGACAATTTCCGGATCGGTCAGATGTTGTTGGAGATTGTTCGGAGACCGGCGGCTCCCTCGCGTCGACGGCGCGAATGACTCGGGCAGCGGGCAACGGGCAGGGGGCAGCGGGAATCGCGCGTTTGCTCGGCAGGCGTTCCCGCTGCCCGAAACCCGCAGCCCGCTGCCCGTGGATCCGACGTTTCACCCTGCTGATGGCTCCGTTACTTGTCGTGGCGTCGGAATCCGATGCACAATCGCGATGGTACAAGGGAAACACCCACGCCCATTCCCTGAATTCCGATGGCGACGTGCCGGTGGATGCGGTAGTACGGTGGTACCGCGAACATGGCTACCATTTCACGTTCATCACCGAGCACGAGTTCTTCACCGACGTCGCGCCATTGAACGCGCTCCTTGGCGCCGCAAACCGGTTCATCGTCATCGCCGGGCAGGAAGTGACGCAGCGTATCGCCGACTCGCTGCACACCGGCGGCGTGCGGCAGGCCCACGTCAATGCGTTAGGCTCGTCGCGACTGGTCATGCCGATCGGTGAGAAGAACATCGCGAAGGGCATGACGATCGCCGCGACCTACGCGCGCAACGGAGCCGCCATCCGCGCCGCCGGCGGGGTCCTGCAGGTCAATCACCCCAACTTCATCTGGTCGGTCCCGCTGGCCGACATGATGGACCTCCCCGATTCCACGCTCTTCGAGCTGTGGAACGGGCACCCCATCGTCTACAACCTGGGCGGCACTGATAGCACCGGACAGGAGATGTTGTCGACCGAAGCACGCTGGGATTCCGTGCTGTCGCGCGGGAAGCTGCTCTTTGGCGTGGCGGACGACGATAGTCACAGCTACAAGCCCCAGGACGCAGAGAACCCGGACATGGCTCGGCCGGGGCGCGGGTGGATCTGGGTACGCGCCGACACGCTCAGCGCCGACGCGATCATGCGCGCTCTTCATCGTGGCGACTTCTATGCGTCGACCGGAGTGACGCTGCGCGACCTGCGCGTCAGTGCGACGGAATACCGTCTGGAGATCGCTCCGGCGGGCGATCGGCGCTACCTCACCGAGTTCATTGGAAAGGGCGGCAAGGTGCTCGCGCGCAACACGACGCTGCGGCCGTCGTACGCGATCACTGGTAACGAGGGCTATGTTCGCGCTCGTGTTTCCGATTCCAGCGGACGAATGGCGTGGACACAACCGATCAGAACACAATAGCTGCTTACTGCTTACTGCTTACTGCTTACTGCTTACTGCTGCTGCTTGCTGACCGCTACCGCTGGTAATGGAGGTTCCGCTGGAGCTGGTAGTGTTCTCAACTCCCGCTGTCGCTCGCACTACCAGCATTGGCAAGTAGCAAGTAGCAAGTAGAAAGCAGTAAGCAGCACGGACGGAACCTCAACTCACGGCGCAATTCTCTGCGCCTTGTCCGATTAACCAGTCGATGGACGGTGACCGGAATCCCTCACGACCTTCAGCCGCAAGCGGACGTGATACTACGGGCCGCCCTTACCTCGCGTACGCTCGCGGTGAAGGCATGCTTCTTGGCTCCGGTAGCGACCGCCGGAGTCCGGGTGTAGCGTATCCGCGCACGGCATCGCAGCAACCTGCCACTCGCGCCGAGGAGTGCCAAGTCACTCCCGATCGCTCCGACGTCCATCCACAGGAACTCCGCAATCTCTTGGAGGCGGTCGATCCAGCCGCACGGGAGGCCGCGTGGGACGCGTTTGTCGCCCGGCACAGCAGGCTCCTGCTGCACGTCGCGCGGAGGGTGATGCCCGCTTCAGAGGGAGCGATGGACGCTTATGCCCATCTGCTCGAGAGGTTGCGTCGCGATGATTGGCGCGCCCTGACAGCGTTCACCCCCGACGGCCGCAGCCGGTTCACGACCTGGCTGGTCGTCGTCGTTCGTCGCATGTGCGTGGATTTCTACCGGCAGAAATACGGACGACAACGTGGAGCTCCGCCAACGCATCTGGCGCTTGTGGAACGCGAAGCGCGGTATCGCCTCGTCAACTTCGCCGGCGTCGACGGAGCGCTGGCGCAGATCGTGGACGATCGGAGTGCCGGGCCCGAGGGTGCACTGCGCAACGGACAATTGTCCGAGGCCCTCGCTCTCGCGGTCGCTTCATTGTCTCCAGACGATCAGCTGTTGCTCAAGCTCCGCTTTCACGATGAACTGCCGGCGCAGAAGATCGCGTCGATCCTGAGATTCCCATCGCAATTCCACGTATACCGCCGTCTCAAGGCGGTCTGTGCCGATCTGCGCGCTCGTCTTGTCGCGAGCGGTATCGAGGACAGCACACCATGAAGACGATCGCTTTCCGAAATCACCCCGTGCACGTCCGATTCACAGGTTCGTATGACTATTCTTCTCGCAGTGGTTGAGGGGCGGATGCGGGACGAAACTTCATCTGCCCACCTCACAAGCGATCGCGTCGCCGCGTTCCTGGACGACCGGCTCATTGGCGCCGAGCGCGACAGCGCCGTCAGGCATTTCGCGGAATGCGCCGAGTGCCGGCGGGAGCTGACAGAGTTGCGCGGCGTTCTCGATTCGGTGAAGCGACCCCGGTCGCGACGCTGGGTAGCGGTCGCTGCAGGCGTGGCGGCGATTCTCGCGTTCACGATGTTACCGCGCCTCGCCAGTAACGATGTCGACACGTCCGATCCGGGGCTGACACGCGCCGCGGACGGCCAGCGCACGATCGGCGGCAGTTCAGTGATCGGATTCCACTCGCCGAGCGACAGCGCAATCGTGCCGAGGTCGGGTCTCGAGCTCGTGTGGGAAACGGCCGGCGCAGGCGCCACCTACCTCGTCACGGTGCAGGACAGCTCGGGGAGCATCACCTGGAGCGGCACCGTGACCGATACCAGCGCTGCGGTGCCAGCCGCACGACTGTCACCCGGAAGCCGCTACTTCTGGTCAGTAGACGCGCGACTTGCCGACGGCCGCACCGCCAAGACAGGAGTCCACTACTTCACGGTGAAGTGATGCACGTCGCCGCGGCGCGACGCGTGTGTTGGCTGCTGCTCGCGGTTGGGTGCTCCGTCGCGGAGGATTCGACGAGCAAGCTGCCCTTGTCGGGGGCAGCGTTGCGCGTCGACTCGCTGGTTCGCCTTGGCGACTCGACCTACCGCCAGGACTACGACAGCGCGCGCCGCCTCTGGCAACGCGCTGTCGATGAGGCAACGCCGATCGACGACTCCGTCAGCATCGCCCGTGCGCTCACCGGCATCGGCATGTCGGCTCGCCAGAGCGGTGACCACGCGGACTCCCGCCGTTTCGGTGAGCAGGCCCTGGCGATCAAGCAGCGGCTCGGTATGGGGCCGCGCGATCTCTTTCGCTCGTACAACGCTTTGGGGTTGCTCGCGTGGACCACGGAACGTCTGGGTGACGCATCCGACCTGTTCGCTCGCGCCAGTGATGCTGCGCGCGCTGCCAATGACTCCATTGCCCTCGGCATGGTGACGGTGAATACCGGACTGGTCGCCAAGGACCTGGGCGCGTTTGACCGGTCACGTGCTGCGCTCGAACAGGGCCGTGACATCGCCAGATCGCAGGGGGATTCAGTGACGCTCGGTCGCGCGCTGAACAACCTGGCCATGCTCGACATCGCGCTCGGCGACCCGATTTCCGCCATCGCATCCATCGAGGAGGCCAGGCGGCTGGCGCGGAGTACCGGAGACTCCATCAATGAAGTGAACGCTCGTGGTCAATTGGCCACAGCGTATCGAGCGCTCGGCGAACCTCAACGCGCGTTTGCCCTGCTCGACAGCGCGCTGACCATGGCGCAACGCAGCGGCCAACGTCAGGAAGTCGCCGAGGATCTGACACTGATCGGGGACCTCTTTTTCGAGGCAGGCGACCATCAGCACGCGCTCGATTACTATCGACGCGCGCTCGTCGCGACCGACTCGCTCGAACAACCGGAAGAGCGGGGCAACATCCTGCGCAGTGAGGCGCGCGCCCACGCCGCGCTCGGCAACTTCGTGCTCGCGCTGCAGCGAGCTGGTGAATCACTGCGCATTCATCGAGAAGGCGGATTCACGTATCCGGAGCTGAGCGACCTGATCGTCCTCGCCGATCTTGCGCAGCAAAATGGCCAAGGTGCGGTGGCGGAGGCGCATCTCAGGTCGGCTCAGCGTATCGCGACTGACCTGGACGCACCGATTGCCGCAGCGCAGGTAGCAATTGCCACCGCAGGAGTCGCCGCGTTGGCGCGGCAGTGGGATCGCGTGCTGCAGGCAATCGAGCGAGGGCGCGGAATTCTCTACCTCGCAGGAAGCACCGCCGAGGCAGACGCGTGGACACTCCAGGCTCACGCTCTCGCGGAGCTTGGTCGAAACGAAGCGGCCCTCGCCGCCGGACGTCGTGCCATAGACGCCGTGGAACAGATACGCGGCAACTACGCAGCAGGTGAATTGCGCACGACGTACACCTCGGAGAAGGCAGACGTGTTTGCCCAGCAGGCGCTCTTGCTCCTCCGACTGGGGAGGACCAGCGAAGCGTTCGAGGTGGCCGATGCGGCGCGTGGCCGCGCGCTGCTGGAGCATCTCGCTCAGGCGCGCGCCGACATTCGCGATGCGAGCGGAGCTGGCCGGCTCCTCGAGCAGGAAGCGCTGCTCCGACGCATCGACGCCCTCCTCGGCCAGCTCAGGGAGCGAGAGCAGACGCCGCCACGAGAGCGATCGACAGACTTCGTCGCCGCGACGACGAACCTCCGGGACAGCGTGGATGCGTTGCGCGCGGAGTACACCGCGCTTGTCGCGCGGAACGCTACAACGAGCGCGGCTTCGCAGGCTGTCGCCGGGCTGGCGCGACCGGCAGTGGGGGATATCAGGCGCAGCCTGCAGAGGGGAGAAGTGCTCCTGGAGTACCTCGTGACACCTGAGCGGTTGCTCATCTTCGTGGTAACTCCTTCCAGTGTCACCGTGCACGTCAGTGAGGAACGAGCCGCTGAGCTGACGTCCCGCGTGCAGCTCGCTCGTGAGCTGTTGCGTCGACCTGGCACTGATGACGAGTCACGCGGGGTGTTGCGAGCTCTGTTCGAAATCGTGCTCGGCCCCGTTGCACGAGCTGGCACGCTGCAGCAGGCGAAGCGACTGATTGTCGTTCCCCACGGCGTGCTGACCTACCTGCCGTTCGCCGCGCTGGTAGAGCCCGAGTCGCAGAAGTACCTCGCCGAGCAGCATGTGCTGCTTCACTTGCCGACCAGTGCCGCCCTGCCGGCCCTGCGCGGCGGCGTGAGCGTGCGAAGCACGACCAGGTCGGGAGCGGAGATCTTCGCGCCTGTGGATGCGCAACTGCCCGCAACGCGTGGCGAGGCGGAGCGCGTGGCGACGGTTCTCCGAGGTGCGTCGCTGTATCTCGGCGCGCGGGCGACTGAGGGCCGGCTTCGGCAGGCACTCCAGCGCGGAGGCATCGTGCATGTTGCCACGCACGCCACGCTGAACAGTCGGAACCCGCTCTTCTCGTACATCGAGCTGGCTCGCGATCCCCGCGTGACGGCCGGTGACAATGGCCGGCTCGAGGTTCACGAACTCCTCGGCCTCAGGTTGGACTCACCGCTGGTCTTTCTGTCCGGATGCGAGACCGCGATCGGCGGGTCCTGGTCGACTCGCTTCGATACCGGTGAGGATTATGCGACTATTGGCCAGACGCTCCTCTATGCCGGCGCTCGTAACGTGGTAGCGACGCTGTGGCGGATAGACGATGTTGGGGCCGCGGAATTTGCCAGGCAGTTCTATGAAGCCCTGCGCGGGTCCGGATACGCCGAGGCGATGGCGGAAGCGCAGCGCAGGCTGATAGCCGATTCGCGGTACCGGAGTCCGTACTTCTGGGCGGCGTACCAGGTGAGCGGCAGCGGGTTGGCAGATACGGCAGGCGCAAACCGCGCGGACGAGTCCGATAAACGTTCAGGGTCGGGCGTGGGCGGACGCTGAAGCTAGGCAGACTTCCACTGGGAGCAGGAACACATGGCAGGCAAAGAGACCAACTCCGTTGCGCCCCCGAAGAGGCGCTCGATTGGCGCAGCCGTACTCGTGCTCGTCGCTGTTATGGCCTGCCAAGCGGACGCTCCGACCAGCACGCTGCCTCTTGATGACGTGAGCCTGGCGAAGGGTGGTGGTGGAGGCGGGGGTGGTTCGGGCGGTGTCGCCCCAACGGTCACGTCGACCGATCCGCCGTCAACGGTGCGAGACACGACGATCGACGTAGCGGTCTTCGGAACCGGCTTCACGACCGGCGCGAAGGCCACGTGGTCGCTGGCGGGTGATACGACGCAGGTGCATGTAAAGTCCACGAAGGTTGTGAGTTCGAGTCAGTTGATTGCGCGGATCGTGGTTCCGGCCACGGCGACGGTTGCCTCGTACGACGTCGAGGTCACGCTGTCGAGCGGGAAGAAGGGAGTCGGCGCGGAGATGTTCGAGGTGCTGATCGGCGATCCGACCGCGGAGTTCTGGTTCCCGTTGGACGACACGGCCCTTGGGGTCCGGAGCGATCACCTGTTCGTGAGCGGCGGGTCTTCGGTGTACGCGAATGGCGTCTGTGGCGTCGCGTCCAAGATCTTCGCCACCGAGCAGTACTCCAACAGCGGCGATGCCACCCTGACGTCAGCCAACCCCTCGAGTGGCGGTCGGAAATGCGTGAATTACCCGCGGCTGGTGACGGTGGACTATGGCGATGGTGACGTTCGGTCGTCGACCGTCTTCATGAACGTGCGCCAGATCGCGAACACCACGTACCAGATTCCGATCGGAACAACCGTCAAGCGCAGCATGGCCATCCAGGAGTCACGATGCGAGAAGCTCGTGTGGCAGACGGCAAATCTGCTCGACGGGACGCCGACCCAGGGCGCGGACAGCGTGAACGTCACTCGGATCGCCGCCGATAGCTGGCGCGTTGAGACGCAGGCACATCCGGCCAACAAGGCCTACTGTCTTGCGGACGGCCAGACGTACCACATCGCCGTGCGATTAACGGTCGTTTCGAGCAGGCCGTTGCCGTAACCACACACGTACGCCGTTCCGACATCGAGCGCAGTGACCCGCAGGCGACGGCAGACGATGGAACGTTCAAAGAGCGATGGTACCGCGATGGTGCCATCGCTCTTTGCCTGATCGTTAGGTGCTCCGCGAAAAGCCCGGCCTCCGATCCGATCAACACAGGCACGCTGTGGCGAGACCGCGGAATCACCACTCATCGATGCGTGAGTTGGCCAGTTCGATTCGCGACCCGCCGGCGCCCACTTCTGCCGGAGGTTCCCCTTATGGTGCCGCGTCACGCAGTAATGACAGGTCTCAGTTTCCTGGCCATCCTCAGCGCCTGCGCCGGTCCAGACGCGGCGCCCTTGCCGCTGGCGCCAAGCGCGCTCCTGGCGAAACCCGCGCCCGGGGCGGCCGACCCGGCCGCAGCATTCTGGTTCCCATTGGACGACGCCGCGCTCGGCGTCCGGAGCGATCACCTGTTCGTGAGCGGCGGCTCTTCGGTGTACGCGAACGGCGTCTGTGGTGTCACGTCCAAGATCTTCGCGACCGAGCAGTACTCCAACAGCGGCGATGCCACCCTGACGTCGGCCAGCCCCTCGAGTGGCGGCCGAAAGTGCGCCCAATACCCGCGGCTGGTGACGGTGGACTACGGCGATGGCGACGTCCGGTCGTCGACGGTGTTCATGAACGTGCGCCAGATCGCAAACACCACGTACCAGATTCCGATCGGGACGACCGTCAAGCGAAGCATGGCTATCCAGGAGTCACGATGCGAGAAGCTCGTGTGGCAGACGGCAAATCTGCTCGACGGGACGCCGACCCAGGGCGCCGATAGCGTGAACGTCACGCGCACGGCGGCCAACAGCTGGCTCGTGGAAACACAGCCGTGGCCCGACAACGAGGCCTACTGCGTTGCCGATGGCCAGACGTACCACATCGCGGCGCGGTTCACGGTCATCTCCTCGATGCCGTTGCCGTAATCGTGCGCACGGGCGGGAAAGCCCATCGAGCGCTACGCCAGAAGGCGATCCTGGCGCTCAAGCACCGTGCAGGCAGGTAACGCCGGCCGAAAGGAACGGGCTGGCGACGCGACCACCTCATTTCGGGAGCCATCATGCATCGCGTTCGAAGATTCTGTCTCACATCAGCCGTACTCGTTTCAGCGGTGGTCGGCACCGGTTGCGCCGAGCGGATAACGAGCCCCGCAGCGTTGGACCGACCCACCGGCGACTTCGTGCCGGCCGTGGGCTCCGTTGGGCAGATCTCCGCGGGCGGGTACCACAACTGCGCGATCAAGACGGACGGCACAGTTGTCTGTTGGGGTCGGAATTTCGGCGGCCAGTCCACGCCCCCGGCCGGGCTCGTCGCCGTCCAGCTGAGCTCTGGCCAAAACCACAGCTGTGCGGTGAAGGCGGACGGCACGGTGGTCTGCTGGGGTGACAACCTCGCAGGCCAGCGCGACATCCCGCCGGGGCTCCTCGCGAGTCAGGTTGACGCTGGCGGCAACCACACATGCGCGGTCCGGCTGGATGCGACCGTCGTCTGCTGGGGAGCCACGTATGCCCCGGACGACAAAGGCCAGACTGTCGTTCCTGTCGGGCTGACGGGCGTGTTAGAAGTAATCGCCGGTGGGGAGTACTCCTGTGCGCGGAAGACGGATGGGACGGTGGTCTGCTGGGGAACCAATCAAAACGGCCGGCTCGATGTGCCGGGGGGCCTGCTCGCCACGCAATTGAGCGCCGGCACCCTGCACACTTGCGCTCTCCGAAGCGACGGGGCGCCGGCCTGCTGGGGGTATTTTCGACTGGCGGCCCTCCCGCTAGGGATCGTCGCCAGCCAGATCAGTGCTGGTGGAGCGCATACCTGCGCGCTCAATACGGATTTGACGGTGAGGTGCTGGGGTTTTGATGGCAACCTCTTGCCGGAAGCACAGGCTGACTTCGGCCAGACGATTGTTCCGCTTGGCCTAGGTCCAGTCGCGCAGGTGAGCAGCGGTGGCTTCCACACCTGTGCGCTCAAATTCGACGGCACAGTGGTTTGCTGGGGGTTCAACGACACTAACCAGACTGACGTTCCTCCCGGCCTGAACCTCATCACCACGCAGCCGCAGGTGATCACCTTCACGTCGATGCCTCCCAGCGCCGCGTTCGTGGGTGGTACGTATGAAGTCGCGGCCACCGGGGGCGGTTCGGGAAATCCCGTCACGTTCGGCTCGCTGAGCTCAACGATCTGCGGTGTCACCGGCAGCATCGTGGAGTTTCTCGCGGCCGGCACTTGCACGATCGCGGCGGATCAGTCGGGAAGTGCGAACTACTATGCGGCTCCGCAACAGACGCAGAGCATGCTCGTCGTGGAGGTTAACGTTGCTCCGGTCGTCACCGCGGTCATACTGCCAGCCGGACCGGTTCCGGTGGGTGCCGCGATCGGCATAAGCGCACCCTTCACGGATGGCAACGCCCTCGACTCGCACAGCGCAACCGTATTCTGGGATGATGGCGCCACGACAGTTGCATCCATCGTCGAAGCCTCTGGTTCCGGAACGGTTTCGGCCAACCATACTTTTGTCGAGGCAGGAGTCTACACTGTGGGCGTCTCTGTCAGCGACGGCAGCCTGACCGGGACGCGCTCCAGCGTGCTCGACATGCCTGCCTATGCGGTGGTTTATGACCCCGATGCCGGCTTCGTAACTGGCGGTGGTTGGATCACGTCGCCCGAAGGCGCTTACGTCGCCAATCCGGGCCTAACGGGCAAGGCCAGCTTCGGCTTCGTCTCGAGGTACAAGAAGGGCGCCACGGTCCCGTCGGGGAATACCGAGTTCCAGTTCCACACCGCGAGCCTAAACTTCAGCAGTTCTGACTACCAGTGGCTGGTAGTCGCGGGAGCCAGAGCTCAGTTCAAGGGGACTGGTGTCGTCAATGGCGCCGGCATCTATGGATTCCTGCTCTCCGCTGTGGATGGACAAGTGCCCGGTGGCGGTGGAGTCGACCGGTTCCGGATCAAGATCTGGGACCTCGCCACCGGCGCTGTGGTCTACGACAACCAGATGGGCAGTGCGGACGACGCGGAAGCCGGCTCGTCGCTCGGTGGTGGGAGCATTGTCATTCATCAATAGCGTGTGAACTGCCTCGAGCCCCATTGCTTCCGGGGCTTGAATGTCACAGAAGGGCCTCCGAACCGGAGGTCCTTTCTGTTGGCACGGGGCGGGGCACGCCATCTCGGTCGCTCGGGTTCCGCGATCAACGTGCCGTGCTCCTCCCCGAGATCACGAACATCCTGCCCGAGCGAAATCCCTTCACGTTGCTCCAGGTGGATGTCAGCAGAAAGTCGATCACACCGTCGCCATCAACGTCGCCAACGCCGGTCGCGTCGAATCCAAAGGTCTCTCCCGGAATGCGGCCGGTGATGGCGCGCATGAGCGATCCGTCCTTCCCCGAGTACAGGTAGACCTTCCCTCCTGAGGGCGCCGAACCGGCGAACTGCCATGCGCCGACGAGTATATCGGCGTGGCCGTCGCGATCCACGTCGCCGACGTCGGCACTGCCGATCCCGAAACCATCACCGGGCCGCTCGCCAGTGAGGGCGTAGAGTCTCCGTCCATCGCTCCCCGAGTGGATGTACACGCGGCCCGTCGACGGACCGCTGGCGCTGTTCGCGAAGTCGCTGGCATAGACGTCCGGAACCTTGTCGCCGTTCACGTCGCCAACGATCGACGTGAACATCGCGCCTAACGCTGCACCCGAGGAATCAGAGTCGATGGTCCAGTGCGCGCTCGTCGACATCGCCGCAAACGTGTAAACACGACCCGTGTTCCTGACGCCTGCGGCCGGCGCGCCCACGAGAATTGGCGTGCGGCGTCCGCCCTTCTGCCCGGCCACGATGCTCCCGAACGCGTCGCCGGACTGCTCGCCGTCCAGGGTCAGCAGCAACGCGCCATCCCTGCCGGAGAAGACGTAGGCGCGGCCGGCACCCTGGCCGTTGGCGTTGGACGACGGAGCGCCGACGATGACATCCTCGCGACCATCGCTGTCCTGATCGCCCGCCCCCGATGCGCTTCGGCCGAATCCTTCATTCCGGTCCTTTCCGCTCAGCGTCAACAGCGTGTGGCCATCACGTCCCGAGTACACGTAGGCCTTGCCCGAGCCGGGCGCGCCGGCGATCACATCGCCGGTTCCGTCCCCGTCCACGTCACCCGCGCCTTCCAAGCCGATGCCGAGGCTCTCGTTAGGTGCGCCGACCTGCGCCCAGAGAAGCCGGCCGGAGCGGCCTGAATAGACGTAGACCTTCCCCGGGCCGACGGGCTGCCCATTCGCGCCAAATGTCGGGGCCGAGGTCACGATGTCCGTGACCCGATCGCCGTCCACGTCGCCGATACCGCGTGCGATCCAGCTGAACTGGTCGCCTTTGGTCTCCGCGGTCCACTCGTGGATGACTCGGACGGGCTCCACGAACGGCCGGGCGAAGTCGCCGGGCTGGAACATCACCGATTCGAATCGCGGATCCAGCCTCAGCTTCTCGAAGCCGTTGCTCGTTCGCGCGAGATCCATGTCGAACGCACCGCTCTGCTTGAGAATCCGCAACGAGTCCAGCGCCTCATCGTCTTGCCCGCGGCTCGCCTGGATGGCCGCGATCGAGAATACAGCCTGCCGTCGCGCCGGTCTCGGCTGCTTCACCGCCGCGTACGTCGCGATCGCCTTGTCCAGATCGCCCTTCTGCCGGTACGCGTTGCCTAACACGAGTCGACCCGTAACGGCCGTCGGATTCCGGCGAAAGAAATCCTCGAGTGTGACGACGGCACTGTCGACAAGTCCGGCGCTCAATGCTGCCTGGGCGCGTGTCACTTCGGCCGGGGCACCGCCCGGGGGCACCTGCGCAAGGGCCACCTCGTTGACTGAAAGCAGCATCAGGAGCACCAGCATGGCGCCAGGAGTATTGGATGCTCGCTGCAGCATGATGAACGCTCCGGATCGTGTGAGAGGGTGACACCCACATGATGAGCGGGTCCGCGCCGCCGAGCCACCGCACGGTTGGTCGGCTATCGCGGTCGAGCCCTCGATCCCATCGCTTTGTCACGCGCGACGCCGAGTCGGGGATTTCTCCCGGCCTCCTGCGCGGCAATCCCCGACGGCCCACCGCAAGGTCGTCGCTAACGTGCGACGAAGATTGTCACTCGCCGGGAGGGCGCTGCCGTGGGAACGATCCGCTCCGACTTCCGCATGGCTCGCCGCGCGCTCGCCTCGCAACGCGGTGTCACCGCGGTCGCCATCGCGACGCTCGCCCTCACCATCGGCCTGAACACGGCGGTGTTCAGCATCGTCAACGCCGTCGTCCTCCGTCCGCTCCCGTTTGCCCAGCCCGATCGCCTGGTCGCGTTCTGCGAGGCCGATCGGGGCGAACAAAGCGACTGGTGCGGGGCGTCTGTGCCTGACGTCTACGAGCTGGCCGAACGGGTCCCCGGCATCGCGGTCGCCGGCGCGGCGCGCTCATGGCCCTTCGTGATGAAAACGCCCGAGGGCGTCGATGGCATCCGCGGCGGCCTCGTTACGCCTGAGGCGTTCGCGGCCCTTCGCGTCGTGCCGATGATGGGCCGATTCATTGAACGCGAGGACATGGGTGACAACTGGCGTCGGGTCGTGGTCCTCTCCAACGATTTCTGGCGCGCACGCTATGGTTCGCGCACGGACGTTCTCGGCCAGCAAGTCGTGCTCGACGATGAGCCGCACACCATCGTCGGTGTCCTCCCGCCCGACGTTCGCGTGCCGCACCTCGAAGACGTGCAGATGTGGCGCCCGATCCACTTTGACCCGCACGCCGAAGACCGGCGTGATTGGCGCGGCTTTCTCGCCTTTGCGCGCCTGCGCGACGGGGTCAACCCGGACGCAGTTCGCCGCGACGTCGCCAACGTCGGCGCCGACATTCAGCGGGCACACTTCAGCGACCGTGAAGGCTGGTCGATCGGCATGCGGAGCTGGCAGGACGTCATCGTCGGCCCGGTCCGCACGACGATGTACCTGTTCGTGGGCGCGGTCGGCTTCGTCCTCCTCATCGGCTGCGCCAACGTGGCCAACCTGCTCCTGGCGCAGGCCGTCGTCAGGCGGCGAGAGCTGGCGGTGCGGGCTGCCCTGGGAGCGTCTCGATTCCACCTTGCCCGTGGACTGCTCGTCGAGAGCCTCCTGCTCGCTGTCGCCGGTGGAGCAGCCGGCCTGTTCCTCGGCTGGTGGGCGTCGCGACTCGTCGTCACGATGGCGCCGCAGGGAATCCCCCGCATCGATAAGGTGGGGCTCGACCCCGCGGTCTTTGCCTACATCGCGGGGATCTCGCTGCTGGCCACACTTCTCGTGGGCATGGCGCCGGCCATCCGAGCGACGCGCTTCGACCTGCAGCGCGCCCTCGCCGAAGGGGGGCGAACCGGGACCGCGCATCACACGGCCCGGCTCGCGCCCGCGCTCATCATCACCCAGATCGCACTGGCAGTGGTGCTGGTCACCGGCGCGGGCCTGCTCACCCGGAGCTTCGTGACCCTGATGCGCTGGCAGCCTGGATTCGAGCAGGAGCACCTGCTGACCACGTGGGCACTGGCCTCCAGCGGCCAATTCGAGAATCGGCGGCAGGTGGCCGACTACTTCGCGCGCGCCGAGGAGGAGCTGCGGTCGATTCCAGGAGTCGTCGCGGTGGGCGCCGGCTCGGCCGGCCCGCTTTTCGGAGGTGACGGCGAGGGGCACCTCACCATCGACGGGCGCGGTTCACCGGGCGATGGTGCTCGTCAGGCGGCGTACTGGTTCGACATCAGTCCGACCTACTTCGCCGCGTTAGGCGTACCGATAGTACGCGGCCGCGACATCGCCGCCACGGACGTGGTGGGCGCACCGACCGTCGCCGTCGTGAACGAAGCATTCGTCCGCCGCTACATCGGCGACGCGGACCCCGTCGGGCGCGTGGTGCGAATGGTCGAACACGAGACGGACTTCACTATCGTGGGTGTCGTCCGTGACGTTCCGCCCGTGAGTCCGGGCGAGCCAGCGCCACCGCAGATTTTCTGGTCCAACCGGCAGCTTCCTCGTCCGGCGACCTACTTCCTGGTCCGGACCAGCGGGGATCCGGTATCGACGGGCCGGGCGGTGCAGGAGCGACTGCGTTCCTTCGACCGGGACCTTCGCGTGACGGCCGTTCGCTCCATGCGCGATTGGCTCTCGACTCAGCTCGCGCGGCCACGCTTCAGTGCACTTCTGCTCGGCACGTTCGGTGTCCTGGCGCTACTGCTCTCGGCCATCGGGACCTACGGCCTGATTTCCTACACGGTGGCGCAACAGCGCAAGGAAATCGGTGTGCGGATGGCGCTCGGCGCGCAGGGACGAAGAATCGTGGCCGAAGTGCTCGTGCGTGGGCTGCGACTGGCCGGCATCGGAGTGGCGGTTGGCGTCGCGGGCTCCCTGGCGTTGACGCGCCTGCTCAGCAACCAACTTGCCGGAGTGACGGCGACCGACCCCCTGACCTTTGCGATGAGCGTCGGGCTGCTTCTCATTGCGGCGGCGCTGGCGTGCGTGGTTCCTGCGCGTCGGGCAAGTCGGGTGGATCCGATGGAGACGCTGCGTTCCGAGTAGGGCGCACTGAGTGCGACCACCGAGCACTAACAACTCAGCTTTGTTACGGTGGTGGAATGGGCGCTCCATGCACATCGCTGCTCACCTGGGCCGCCGTGATCTGTCCCTCCTTCCAAAACGCCCTCGGTGCCGGCGCCGGATGATTCCCGGTCTGCGCCATGGTCTCCGCGTCGAAAATCCGCCCGTTGATCATCACGTACCGGATCGACGTGCTGTTCCTGATATTCACCAGGGGATTCCGGTCGAGCACGAGCAGGTCGGCGAACTTGCCAGAGGCGATCGACCCAATATCGCCATCCAATCCGAGGTACTGCGCGCCGTTTACGGTGGCCGCCTTCAACGCTTCGTGATTGCTCATCCCGCCCTGCTGGAGCATCCACAGTTCCCAGTGCGCGCCCTGTCCGTGGAGCTGCCCGTGCGCGCCTGACTGCACCTTGCCACCCTTGTCTGCGTATGCCTTCACGGCCCTCGAGACGTCGAGATATTGATAGTCCTCGTCGGCCGCCATTGCGCGTCGACGCGCTCGTGAATCGAGCACCGCGTCGGGCGTGAAGCGACGCAGGCGCTCGTTTTTCCAGACCTCGTCGTGCTGGTACCACCAGAACTCGCCGTTGAGACCGCCGTAATTCACGATCAGCGTCGGCGTGTACCCACTCTTGCTCGACGCCATCAGCGTGAGCGCATCGTCATACAACGGCGCCACCGGAACGTTGTGTTCAATCCCGGTGTGTCCGTCCAGCACCATGGTCATGTTGTTGGCGTAGTTGCTGCCGCCTTCCGGCACCACCATCATCTGCAGTTCGCGCGCGGCCTCGATGATCTGCTGGCGGGCGTCACGACGCGGCTGGTTGTAGCTCTTCACGCTGAATGCGCCTACTGCTTTCATGCGGCGCAGGTGGCTCAACGCGTCCTCGTATGACGTAGTTATCGCTTTGGCCCCGCCTTCCGCGCCATACAGAATGGTTCCGGTCGAGAAGAGTCGTGGCCCGAGAATCTCGCCGTCCTTGATAATCTCCGACGTGCTGAAAACCATCTCTGTGTTGTTCGACGGGTCGTGCATGGTAGTGACGCCGAACGCCAGGTTGGCCAGGAACGCCCAATTCGTCTTCGGGGCGATGCCGTTCGACCCGGTGCCGATGTGCGCATGCGCGTCGACGAATCCGGGTATGATGAACTTCCCGCGCGCGTCGATGCGGCGCGCGTCGGCGGGAATGGTCACGCGGCCCGACGGTCCCACCGCAACGATGCGATTCCCATCCACAACCACCGTGGCATTCTGAATCACCTCGTTGCCATTCATCGTGATCACGGTGCCGCCGGTGAGCGCCAACTTGCCACTCGGCTTGGCGAAGCCGCGTTTCAGGCCGATTGGAGTGCCCGTTGCCTCGGGCTCACGACGGACAGTCGTCGTATCCGCGGTCTCGAACGCGAACGTGGCCGAGAGATCACGCTGGAAGAGGTCCGGGCCCAGCGCCCAGTACACTCGCTTCGAGTCCGGCGCCCAATGCAGATACAGCCCGGCGTCACGCGAGATCCGGCGGACGGGATAGTCGGAAGTCGACGGGCCGATGTCGACGCCGGCGCCCGTCAGTGGCAACGGCGCGACGTAGGCATTGAAGCGCTCCACCCACGCCACGTATTTCTCGTCAGGCGAAGGCACGAATTGCGTGGCATTCTCCGCCGTGAGGTGCACCCGGCGATCGCCACCGGTGAGGTTCACGGAGATCAGCGCGGCGCGCGCATTCTGTCCGGACGCGAGGAAGAGGCGCGTGCCGTCGCGATTGAATCGCGGATCTGCGCCTTCCTCCGTGACCAGTCGCGCATCACCGCCGGCGGCGGGCACCACGTACACACCCGTGTTCCGGTTGTAGAGATTTCCGCGCAAGCCGTCGCCGCCGATGCGGCGATACACGACCTGCCGGCCGTCAGTTGAAAACCGGGGTTCGATGTAATGGCCGGGGACGCGCGTCAGGACGCGCGAGCTGCTTCCGTCGGCGGCGACAATCCGGATGGCGCCCAGCGAATCATCGCTCCAGGTGGCGTAGACGATGGACGCACCATCCGGCGACCACGACGGGAACAACTCGGAGTGCGTCGCACTCGTCAGGCGTCTGGGGGTTCCCGATGAGAGCTCCTTCACCCAGAGATGCCCCACCGCGTTGTACAACACGCGACGCTGGTCGGGTGACACACTGGCCCAGCGCAACATCTTCACGTCGAACGAGTCGGGTGCTACCTGCTGCGGGAAGCGCACCGCGTCCGTGATCACCTGCGTCACGCGGGCGGTGAAGGGAATCGGCGTGGCGCGGCCGCCTTCGAGTTCGACGCTCCAGAACTTGCCCTGGGCCGAGATCACGATGCGCTGGCCGTCAGTCGTCCACGCGTAGCCGGGGTATGTGCCGTAGATCGCCCAGGCTTCCTGCTGATCGCGATCGAGCCCGTCCCACAGGATCCGCTCGCGGCCGCTTTCCATGTCGCTCAGCATCAGGACACTCTTGCCGTCGACGCGTCTGACGAACGCGATGGTGCTGCCATCGGGCGAGACCTGCGGGCGCAGAGATCCGCCGGCCCCGCTCAACCACGTGCGCCGCTGACCCGTCTGCCGATCGAGCCGCTGGACGACATACACGACGCCGTACGGATCGCGATTGTACTGGAATCCGCCGCCGGGTGAGACGTCTTCGCTGAAGAAGACGTATCGGCCATCGGGGGAGACCGTCGGCTCGGTGGCGTTCTGCTCCCAGTTGCGGCGGTCCGTGAGCTTCAGTCCATTGCCGCCCGCGGTGTGATAGAGCCACATCTCGCCGGCGCCAACCGAGCGCGTGTTACGAAAGTGCTTCCGTCCAACGATGTACTGGCCATCGGGAGTCCACGCCGGATTCGAGACCTCGCGTTCGCGTTCGCGCGTGACCTGGCGCAGGTCGCTGCCGTGGAGGTCCATGGTCCAGAGGTTCATCAAGCCGTCCCGGTCGGATGCGATCGCAATTCGCCGTCCATCCGGCGAGAACCTCGGCTGCATCTCCCAAGCGGGGCCACCGATTACGAGCGTGGCGGAGCCACCCGTAATCGGCATTGTATAGATGTCGCCCAGGAGGTCGAAGACGATCGAGCGGCCGTCAGGCGAGACGTCGAGCGACATGAACGTGCCGGTGGAAGTCTCGAACGTGAGGTCTTTCGCCGTGGCGCGGCGAGCGGACACGTCCCACTTCGCGGGAACCGTGGGCGTAGCCGACGGCGCCTGTTGCGCACCGAGCGATGTTGCGGCGAAGGTCAGGAGGGCGAGCGCGATGCGTTGCATGAGGAGACAGGAGACAGGAGACGGGAGTCAGACGGTTGGTCAACGAGCAGACCTTCAGGGAGGAGCCGTCGTCGGGCCCCGGAAGCTGTGCCTGCCCGGTTTCGAGAACAAGTCGAACGGTGTCAGGGCGTGCGGGAACTGGGCCGGGGCGATAAGGTCAGCCACTTTGCGCTTTGAGCTTTGCGCTCAGCGCTGTGCCCTAACTCACCGGCGGCGTCTTGTCCTCAGGTGGCGCGAAGTTGGAAAGGAACAGGCGCTCCTGCGCCGTCAGCGCGGACATGCCATGCGCGCTGATCTTGTCCAGGATCCGGTTGACTTCTTCGCGGTTTACTTCGTGGACCTTGCCCAGGTCGACCTCGGGACGCTTGGTGAACTTCAACTCACGGACGGGCGGGGAAGTGGTGGCCCGCTTCCGGAACTCCAGTCGTTTGCGATCGAGCCATTTGAGGTAGACGAAGGCACCCGCATAACCGCCCAGATGCGCAAAATGCGCTACGTTGCCTCCCCCACCCCCCAGTCCGCTCCACAGTGAGAGCACGGTGGTGATGATCACCAGCATCCGCGCCGGAACGGGGATGATCCCCCAGATGTGGATTGGCGCGTCGGGCCAGAACCAGGCAAAGGCGAGCATGACACCGAAGACTGCCGCGGACGCGCCAAGCACCGCCGCCGAAGGCCCCATGATGAGCGACAGCAACGCGCCCGAGATGCCGCTGATGAGGTAGAGGGTGAGGAAGTTGCGCGAGCCGAGTCTCTCTTCGACCCGCGGCCCGAAGAAGAACAGCGCGAGCATGTTGAAGGCGAGGTGCATGACGCCCGCGTGCAGGAACATGTAGGTGACGATCGTCCACGGGCGCACCAGGATAAGGCGCGGCACGAAGATCATCGCCGCCGTCACCCACCCCACGGTGGTCTGGAGGAAGAAGACGCCGATGTTGGCGAAGAGCAGGATGCGGACGAAGGGAGTCAATGCAGGGCAGAGGGCAGAGGGCAGTGGGCAGCGGGCAGCGGGCAGAGGGCTGAGGGCTGAGGGCTGAGGGAAGATGGCAGGTTGGAGACGGGAGATGGGAGGGGAGTCTGGTCCGGTGAGCGGACTGGCCAAAGCACGCATCGAGGGGCATCCTCAACCCTCTCAGCGCAAAGCGCAAAGCGCCGCCAAGTCAGGACTTCAGCCTTCACGCCTCAATGCCGAGTCACGAGTCACGAGTCACCAGTCACCAGTCACGACCTATGCGTCTCTCCATCATCCGCCTCGCGGCAACACTAACGGTCATTGCGATCGGACAGGTTTCAGCGCAACAGCCAACAGGCGCCGCGCCCCCACCTGGCACGCAAACGCCCACTCAGGGTGCAGGTCGCGGGGGACCCGTTCGACCCCGACCGTACGCCCAGGTTGTCACGGAGCGGGCCGTCTCGGACGAAGGCGGGATCACGGTGCACAAAGTCGAGGACCGGTTCCTCTTCGAGGTTCCCGACTCGCTCGTTGGACGAGATTTCCTGCTGGTAAGCCGCATCGCCGGCGTTCCCGCCAACATCGGCGGCTTCATTTCCGCCGGCAGCTCTGTCGGTGAGCGGCTCGTGCGATGGGAACGGAGTGGGGATCGCGTTTCACTCCGCAGCATCAGCGTCGGCGCAGTGGCCGACGATTCCCTGCCGATCGCGCTCTCCGTGGCGAGCAACAATGTCGGCGCGATACTGACGACGTTTCCCGTCCAGGCATACGGTCGCGCCGGCGCGCTCGACAGCGCCACGTACGTCATCGATGTCACGGAATTCTTTGGCGGCGACACGCCAACGCTGAGCGGACTGAGCGCGGCGCAGCGGCGGACCTACCAGGTTCGTCGCCTGGATCCCGCCCGAAGCTTCGTCACGGCGGTGCGTTCCTTCCCGCTCAACGTCGAGGTGCGGCACACGCAGACGTTCGATGCCGCCGAGCCGCCGGGTGATCAGCGGAGCGGCGCGCTGTCGCTGGAGATGCGGCAGTCACTGGTGCAATTGCCCAGGGTTCCAATGCGCCCGCGGCTCGCCGACGCGCGCGCCGGGTTCTCCACCGTCGCTCGCGTGAACTACGGGCTCGACGTGCTGAAGGCGCAGTCCGAGACCTTCATCCGGCGCTGGCGACTGGAGCCAAAGGACCCCGCGGCGTACGCACGCGGTGAGCTGGTTGAACCCGTGAAGCCGATCGTGTACTACCTCGATCCGGCCACGCCGGCCAGATGGCGGCCCTACATGCGGCAGGGCATCGAAGACTGGCAGCGCGCGTTCGAGAAGGCGGGCTTCAAGAACGCCATCATCGCGAAGGATGCCCCCACTCCAGAGGAGGACCCGGAGTGGGATCCGGAGGACATCCGCTACTCCGTCGTGCGCTGGGCGGCGAGCCTGGTTCGCAACGCGGTCGGCCCCAGCACGTCGGACCCGCGCAGCGGTGAGATCATCGAAAGCGACATCACCTGGTATCACAATCACATGCGGTCCTATCGCAACCGGCTTCTCATCGAGACCGGCGCGTCCAACCCGGCAGCACGAACGCTCGACACTCCCGAGGAGTTGATGGGCGAGACGATGCGCAAGGTAGTCACTCATGAAGTGGGCCACGCGTTAGGCCTGCCGCACAACATGGTGGCATCGAACTCGTTTCCGACTGATTCGCTCCGCAAACCGTCGTTCACGCGTCGCTACGGCGTCTCGGCGACGATCATGGATTACGCGCGGCAGAACTATGTCGCGCAGCCCGGCGATGGCCTGGAACCGAGAGATTACATCCGGCGTCTTGGTCCGTTCGACGACTTCATCATCCAATGGGGTTACCGCGTTCTACCGAACGCGGTAACACCCGAAGCCGAGCGGGCGACGCTGAACAAGTGGCTCACCGAGCAATCGGGGCCAATGCCGTACCGGTACGTCACGCAGAACTACTCGGGTGTCGATCCGCGCGCGCAGACCGAGGATCTTGGCGACGATCCCATCAAGTCCAGCACGTACGCGGTCGCCAACCTGAAGCGCGTGGTGCCCAACCTCGTCACGTGGACCACGAAGAGCGGGGAGAACTTCGAGGAGTTGACGGAGCTGTACGGCGAGACCGTTGGCATGTGGGGACAATACATGGGCCACGTGACGACGCTGATCGGCGGGGTGTACGTCGACAACAAGACGGCCGAACAGTCCGGGGCGGTATATCGACCCGTGCCCAAGGCGCAGCAGAAGGCGGCGCTCGAGTTCCTCACGGAAAACGTGCTGAAGTCGCCGGACTGGCTGGCCCCGGCGTCGATCACCAGCCGGCTGGGGCCGGGCGTTGGTGGCACCTCACTCGCCAATCGTCAGGCAACCGTGGTCACGGCGCTGCTGAATGCGGGACGGCTCGGCCGGCTCGCCGACAGCGAAGCGCTGGCGGGTGCAGGAGCGTACACGGTCGCCGAATACATGGCGGACGTGAAGCGCGCGGTGTGGGGGAGCGGGGCGGCCCCGGTCGAGCTGGACGCGGGGCGCCGCACAATGCACCGGGTGTATCTCGAGCGGCTGGAGGCGCTGATTTCGCCACCAGCGCCGCCCGCGACGCCACCGGGAGCCGCGCCGGCCGGACCGGCCGCGCCAGCGCGACCGTTCCTCGCAGCGCCTAACGTGCTGCGGAGTGACTTCCCGGCGCTGGCGCGCTCACAGGTGCGCGCGCTCCGCGATCAGGCCCGTGCCGCCGCCTCCGCTGCTGTCGCAGGTTCGCTGGCACGGGCACACTGGCAGGACATCGTGGATCGGGCGGATCGGATTCTCGACCCGAGATCGTAATTGCGAGGTCGGAGTTGAGGGGAGGTGGGAATGGCGGGGGCGCTGTCGACCGGCTGAATGCGGTCACGCGCCCTCGAGCTCGATCTTCGCGGTGAGGAACTGCAGCAAGTCCTTGAGCGTGAGCACGCCGGCCAGGCGGTCCCCGTCCAGCACGACCAGGCGGGATATGCCGGTGCGCCGCATGAGGGACAGGGCCGCGATCGCATCGCTATCAGCTTGCAGGCTGTTCTGCTCCGTGCAGGGGACGGCAACGTCGCCGACCGTCCGCGCGCCCCATGCCTCGCGCGGGACGGCCCTCACCCGGTCGATAGTCACGCACCCCGCCAGGCGGCCACCATCGACCACGGGGTACATCTTGTGGTAGTCACGGTAGAAGTAGTCATTGACCAGGGCATCGAGCGTCGTGTCAGTCGACACCGTGCGCGGGTCGGTCCGCATGAACCGGCGCACCGGCTCTCGCTTCAGCAACTCCTTCACGACAACTTGCTGGTACGACCCCCGCGCCGCCCCGCGAAGGAACATGCCGATGAGCGCCCACCACATGCCGCCGACGAGGTCCCCAGCGAAGACGGCGAGCACGCCCAGCATGATCATGACGAAGCCGAACGCGGCCCCGACCTGGGACGAGGTCCGGGTCGCGGAACGCAGGTCGTTGCGGGAGCGCCAGAGGATGGCGCGCAGCACCCGTCCGCCATCGAGGGGATAGGCGGGGAGCAGGTTGAAGCCGGCCAGGACGAAGTTCAGGTATCCCAGGAAGGAGAGCACGGCGGTGACCGGCACGGCGAGGCCGGCGGTGAGGCGGCCGAGCCCCAGGAGGCTCGCGCCGATCACGACGCTGGCGATCGGGCCCGCGATTGCCATTCGCAACTCGGCCTGCGGCGTCGGCGGCTCGTCGCCCATCTGCGCCACGCCACCGAAGATGAACAGCGTGATGCCGCGGATCTCCACCCCGTACCTGCGCCCGACCAGCGAGTGCGACAGCTCGTGCAGGATGATCGACCCGAACAACCCGGCGGCGCCGGCCACACCCATCACCCAGTACAGGGCCGGGTCCAGGTTCCCGTACTCCGATGGGAAATACCCTACCGCGAGGGACCACGTGATCAGCAGGGCGATGAAGATCCAGCTGGAGTCGATGGCCAGCTCGAAGCCGAGTATCGATCCCACGCGGTAGCGACGGCCGAAGATCGCGGTGCCCTGTCCGGCGCGAGTGGAGTCGTCCAGCCTCCTTCCATTGCGGTCAGTCATGACAGTTCATCCCATTGCATGCTTGGCACGGGAAGTCCGAATGAACGCGTCCATGATTGCGCTCGTCCTGCCTCCGTTGACAGCACCTCGAAGCCGGCGATGACCTCGAGGAGTTCCTGCGTGAGCGACTGCTGGCGGGACTGGTTCACCCGCCGCTGCAGCTCCGAGAGCCGCTCGTCGATCCGCGATTCGGCCGCCAGCATCGCCGAAAGGCGGCTGGCATTCTCGCTCGCCATCGACTCGGCACAGGCGCGATAGATGTCGCCCGGGTAGGCCTCGCGTCCCGGCGGGCGGCGAAGGAGCAGCGAGAGCTCGCGATAGGCGCGGGCGTGGCGGGTGAGGTCATCGAAGACGACCAGCACGTCACGCCCCTTCTCCATGAAGTACTCGCCCATCGTCATGGCCGCGTACGGCGCCACGTACTGTATGCCGGGCGGATCGTCGCCACTAGCTACCACGAGGATGCAGTAGTCGAGCGAGGCGTGCTCGGCGCCGTTCTCCGTGCTGGCGATGCGCTCCTCGAGTTCGGCGAGGTCGGTGGCCAAAGTGGGCTGGTAGCCGAGCCGCGACGGCAGGCGGCCCAGCAGTCCGGACACCTCCATGCCGGCCTGCACAAACCGGAAGATGTTGTCGATCAGAAGGAGGACGTCCTGCTGGCGGTCCTCGCGGAAGTATTCCGCTATGGTGAGAGCCGCGTGTCCCACACGGAACCGGACGCCCGGCGGCTGGTCCATCTGTCCGAAGACAAGCACCGTGTTCTCCATGACGCCGGCCTCGCGGACCTGACGGTAGAGTTCCTCGGCTTCGCGATTCCGTTCGCCGATGCCGCAGAACATGCTCACGCCTTGATGGCGGCTGATCATGTTCCTGATCAACTCCATGATGAGCACGGTCTTGCCCACCCCGGCGCCGCCGAGGAGGCCGGCTTTTCCGCCTCGCTCGAGTGGCGACAGCAGGTCGATCGCCTTCAGTCCGGTCTCGAGGATCTCGTCGCTGGTGGTCTGCCGGAAGATGGCAACCGGCGTAAAGATGGCCCGCCACTCGGTGGCGGCAATGTCGCCCAGGTCGTCGAGCGGTTCACCGTGGAGGTTGACCACGCGCCCGAGAAGGGCGTCGCCCACGGGAACGCGGAATGGTTCCCCCTCGTCGGCGATTCGGGCGCCGCGTCCCAGCCCCTCGGTCATGGACAGGGCGATCCCTCGAACGGTCCACTGATCCAGATGGGCTCGCACCTCGACGAGGTACTTGCCGCCCTCGACGACAAGCTTGTTTCCCAGGTCGGGCAGTCCGTGAGGGAAACGGGCGTCCACGACGGTGCCGCGCACTCCCACAACTTCGCCGACATGGTGGTCCTGAGTCACAGTGACCGGTCTCATCGGTGCCTCCCCGCATCTCACCCAAGCGCCAGCCGCGAACCCGCGCCGGCAAGCGCCTTCCCGGAATGTGGTCTACCTCGAGGTCGCCGCCTGGAGTGGCACTGGCGGCAACGTACCCATGCCTTGGTGGACCTGCTGTCAGGCGAGCCACCACCGTGTATCCGTGGCACCGTTCACGGTGCTTCCCCCAAGCACGCCGCAGAAGAGAGGTGGTACTGCGGGGCTTTAATCTGCGTTGAGGAGTCGGACAGTACCAGAAGCCGTTGGTGGACTTGTTTGGAGTGATGCTGGACGTGCCTGATGATACGTTGGCGTTTCCGGGCGGCCCTGCGGTCCTGCGGGTCCGTCTGACCCTTCGCAGGATGCGAGGCCGAGGAGAAGTACGGCCAGTGTGGTGGCGCTGCGCATGTGAACTTCCCTCACGGTGTGCGATGGTTGAAGAGCGCACCATGTGGGTGAGCGGCCGCCTGCGGCGACCCGAACCGCGGGACGGGAGCGTGTGTGTAACTGGCTCTTGGGTAGGGTCGCTGAGGTGACGTCAGAGGTATCCGTTAACCCTCAACCCTCTACCTGTCACACCTCATCATCTACCCTCCACCCTCCACCCTCAACGCGGCCAGACGTTGTCGGCCGGATCCTTGTCGGGGAATCGCCCGAACGGATCGAGCGTGATCTTGCGGATCGCGCGGCCGCCGAAGTCCAGCGTTGCCGCGAACGTGCGGCTCCCGCCGAACCAGACGTTGACCGGCCAGGTGACGATCGCGGTGGCATCACCGTCGGCCTTAGCGTTAGGCATCATCCGGATCGGCGCGCCGGTCGGCTCGAACTCCACCTTCAGCAGCACCGGTGAGGGCATCTGGCCGTCCTGCCTGACGGTCACGGTCGTCTTCGACCCACTGGTAGTCACCGACTGGATCCGGCCGTCCACCCGCTCGGTCGTGAATAGCCAATAGTACCAGAACCAGCCAAGGTCCTGCTTGAAGTGGTTGCTCATGAAGAACATGTAGTCCCACGGCGACGGATGCTTGAACGCCCACTCGTGCGTGTAGGCGCTGTGGGCGTGCTGGACCGCGCTGTCGCCTACGATGCCACCGAGCATGGAAAGCATGAGCGGTGTCTTGGAGTACGTCTGGAAGCCGTACATCGGGCCGGCCCAGTTGGCGTTCCACATCATCGTGGCTTCCCACTCGTCTCCGCTGACGCGGCCGTAACTCTGGCCCAGCTTGTCCAGCACCGGCTTTTGACCCGCGGCGTCCGCGCCAGACAGAATGTTCATGTACTGGTTGAAGCCCTCGTCCATCCAGCCGTACCAGGTCTCGTTGTTGCCGACCATCATCGGCCACCACTGGTGTCCTGCCTCGTGATCCGCAGCGCCCCGGTTGGAATTGATCACCATCGGGTACTCCATCCCGGCGCTGGGACCATCCTGCAGCGTGAGCTGCGGGAATGGGTACGGCGCCCACAGCTTCGAGTAGAACTCCAGCGCGTGCCGGGTGATCTGCCCCGCGTCCCGGAAGAGGTTCGCGCGTCCCGGGAGGTAGACCATGTGGATGGGCACCGGACCCTTGGTCGGAATCGTTGCGCGGGTCGCGGTCCACACAAACTTCTTCGCGGTTGCCCAGGCGAAATCATTGACCTGCTCGGCGACGAAGTGCCAGGTGAGCCAGTCGCCGGCCGCGGTCGCGACGCCCGGTCCGACTTCACTCTCCCCGACTATTGTCGTGATCGAATCGGATCCGAGCACTTTCGAGAGCCGTTCACGAGCCGTGGCCGTGAGCACGTCATTGGGGTTCTGCAGCACACCCGTGCCGCTCACGATCCAGCCGCTGGGCACGGTGATGCTCACGTCGAAGCGGCCGAAATTGTTGTAGAACTCGGCGGGGCCGAGGTAGATGTTGGTGTCCCATCCACGAAGGTCATCGTACTTCGCGACGCGCGGGAACCACTGCGTGGGCTGGAAAAGCGTATCGGCCCAGCGCTGCGTCATGCGATGGCCCGAGCCGTTAGGCCCGCCCGGAAGCTTGGTCCGCCACTCGATTTCCAGGTTTGCAACCGCTTTCGAGGCGATCGGGGAGGCCAGGAAGATCCGACCGTTCGTCAGATGGAGGTCTGCGGCGCGCAGCGTTGCCGGCGCGCTGCCGCCTCGGCCGCCGCGACCCTGCGGTGGTGGTGGCGCGTTGAGATCAACCACCTCGCCATTCACGGCGAGCTTCGTGATCACCATGCCTTCGGTGGTCTCTGCCGGAACCGAAAACCCCTGCGGCACCGTGGGCCGATAGATGTTGTGATCGAGACGGAGCCGGATCTCGGTCAGCGGTTCGGGACTCTCGTTATGCAGGGCGATCGTCTCGCGGCCGGTGATGGTCTGCGTGCCCGGATCGAGGCGTGCCTGGATGGTGTAGTCGGTGCGGAGTTGCCAGTAATTGCGGCCGGGCCGGCCGGTGGAGTCGCGCGTCGCGTTCTCGTAGGCACGACGGATCGCGTTCGTGATCGGGATGTCGCGACGGATGGCGCGCTCGGGCGGCTGAGGTGCCGTGGTGCCTCGAGCGGCGCCCTGGGCGGTGGCGAGCGAGGGAAGCACGGCGATGAGGATCAGCGGGGTACGGAGCGACGGTCGCATGATTGGTCGGTCGGGGCGGGGACGCGCGATACCTGCGAAGCTGGACAGTTCGAGGATAGCCATGGTTGAAAGTCGGCGCGAGAGGGCAGCATGAAGACCCGGCAGAGAGGCCATATTCTACCGAATGACTGAGACCGAAATCGCTGGCCTCATTGAATTCCTGCGCGACGCCGAACGCCTGAAGACCGTCACGCGCAGCGGCTTCACCTCCGATGGCAACCCGGAAAGCGTCGCCGAGCACACGTGGCGTGTCGCACTCATGGCCACCCTGCTCGCTCCGCAATTCCCTGACGTCGATGCGGCTCGCCTGGTCCGGATGTGCCTGGTCCACGACCTCGGCGAAGCGATCGGGGGCGACATTCCCGCCCCCGAGCAGGCTCGGCGCCGAGCCGAGGGCGTAAACGAGGGCAAGTCGGCCGCTGAGCGACGCGATCTGATCACCCTCCTCGGCCCACTCCCTCAGGCGCTTCGCGATGACATCACGAGCCTCTGGGACGAATACGAGGTGGCCCAATCAGCCGAAGCAAAGCTGGCCAAGGCGATCGACAAGCTCGAGACGATCCTCCAGCATACGCAGGGGAGGAATCCTCCCGCCTTCGATTACCGCTTCAACCTTGGCTATGGACGCGAACACACGTCGGGTCCGCCACTGATCGCCGCCATTCGCGCGATCCTGGACCGGGCGACAGAAGATCGCGCCCTGGAGGAGCACTGATCTCGTGGCCATTCGAGTCGTCCGTCTCGGATCGGAACGGTTCCCCGAGGAAGGTCTGCGTATCGGGACCGTCCGGCGCCCGCCCCGCGGTGTACCGAAGAAGGATTTCGCGACCCGCAACTTCTACGACGTCTGGCTCCCGATACTCTCGCCAACACCGGCAACGGTGAAACAGGGACTCGGCGCGAAGACGGACCGCGAGTGGGCGACGTTCATCCGGAGATTTCGCACGGAGATGGCGGCGCCCGATCCCAGCGCGACGCTCAACCTGCTCGCCGCCATGTCGCATGATGCAAACTTCTCGATCGGTTGTTACTGCGACGACGAAACCCGTTGTCACCGATCCGTGCTTCGCGAGTTGCTCCGCGAGCGCGGCGCCACCATGAAGTAGTCCGTTTGGAGGCGGTCCAAACCGATGAAAGTCCTTCCGAGCCCCAGGTCGATCCGCAACACCAAACAGTGGGACGAATTCCAGAAGGCGCTGTCCACGGGCGTCAAGCGACAGGTCGAGGAGATTCGCATCCCCTCAGTTCAGGTGATCGCAGTATCGGGCAATGAACCGCCGGCGTCGAAACAGTACCAGAACGCCATCGCCGTTCTTTACGGCATTGCCTACGGCCTCAAGATGGGTCTGAAATTCGGGAAGCTGCCGCGACCGAAGGGGTACTTCGACTTCCGCGTTGGAGCGCTCGAGTCCCTGTGGTGGTCAACGGAGAGCCTGCTCGACATCAGCAATCCGAAGACCCTGCGCTGGCAGGCGTATCTCATGTCCCCCGCGTTTGTGAACAGGAAGCTGGTTGACCAGGCGCGGTCAGCGGCGCAGGCGAAGCATCCAGCCATTCCTTACGACTCCGCCACGCTGACGACCGTCAATGAAGGGCGCTCGGTGCAGGTTCTCCACGTCGGTCCCTGGGACAAGGAGGAACCGACCATTGCGCAGCTCCACGAGTACATCGCGGCGCACGGGCTCACCGTGAACGGCAAGCACCACGAGATCTACATCAGCGACCCACGACGGGTGAAACCGGAAAAGCTGAAGACGGTCATCCGGTTGCCGGTAAAGAGCGCAACAAAATCATGAGGGTTGCGACCGGGCGCTGCCAACGTTAGGCATGTTGGCGCCTTCCGGCTCAACGGCGTGCCGGTTTGAGCGACCAGACGATGGGCGACGCCACGAACGGGATGTGCCCGAAGAACTGGATCCACCACCGGTACGTGATCGATGGTGGCTGCTTCGTGCCCAGCGGAATGACGACGAGAGAGCTGCTTCGCGCCATCGCTGTGCGGCGCGAGGCCGAACGCCGCTGGAAGGCAACTCGACCTCGCACGCGGTAATCCTCGCGACGGCGCCCTCAGGCGCGCGGCTGCGGCACGATCCGGATGTACGGCTTCGGCGACTTCCAACCGTCCGGGTACGTCTTCTTCGCATCATCGTCCGACACCGAGCCCGCGATAATGACCTCCTCACCCTGCTTCCAGTTCACGGGCGTCGAGACCTTGTGCTTCGCGGTAAGCTGCAGCGAATCGATCACGCGGATTACTTCATCGAAGTTGCGACCCGTGGTCATGGGATAGACCAGGACAAGCTTGATCTTCTTGTCCGGTCCAATCACGAAGACGTTGCGAACCGTCTGGTTGTCGGCCGCGGTGCGCACCAGCGGATCACCCGACACCGCCGCGGGAAGCATCCCGTACAAATCGGGCGCGGTGTCGCCTAGCGCAAGCGTCATGACAGCTCTTTCGCCGGGGATACCTTTCGTTGTCCTCGATTCGGTCACGACAAACCAAGACATGCAATGCGCCAACGGTTCCCGTCCGTTCTGCCCGCGATGCTCATCCTGTCACTGCGGGGCCAGCAGGCCGTGCCGGGACTGGTGAAATCGGAGTACATCTACTCGCCGGGACCGGTGCCAAGCGTCCACGCGTCAACGATTTCCGAGACGAAGGATGGACTCATTGCCGCCTGGTTTGGCGGGACGAACGAGGGGAATCGCGACGTCGTCATCTGGGCCTCACGATTCACCGGCAGGGCGTGGAGCGCTCCGGTGGAAATCGCGAATGGCGTCCAGCCTGATGGAACCCGCTATGGGTGCTGGAATCCGGTGCTCTTTGCAGTGTCTGACACCTTGCTGACGCTGTACTACAAGGTTGGCCCCGAACCGCAACTGTGGTGGGGAATGGTGAAATCGTCGCGTGATGGTGGTCGGACGTGGTCAGCCGCGACGCGTCTGCCGGAGGGCGTACTGGGTCCGATCAAGAACAAGCCGGTGCGCCTTGCCAATGGCACGATCATCAGTGGCAGCAGCACCGAATCACACGAATCGAACAGCGAGTGGCGTGTTCATTTCGAACTGAGTGAAGACAACGGCCGCACCTGGCGCGTCGTGCGACCCGCCGCGGCCGACGTCGAAGTCGACGCGATCCAGCCGTCTATTCTCATGCATTCACGCACCAGACTTCAGGCGATCGGCCGCACGCGGCAGGGGCGTGTGTTCGAAACGTGGTCGGAAGACGCGGGGCGCACGTGGGGTCCCGTCACGCTCAGCCGCGCCCTGCGCAATCCCAACGCGGGCACCGACGCCATCACGCTGCGCGACGGCCGGCACCTCCTGGTGCATAACGACACGGAGCGAGGACGCACTCCGCTCAACGTGTCGATCTCGCCGGACGGGAAGTTGTGGCAGACCTACCTGCTGGAGATCGACCGCGGCGAGTACTCGTATCCGGCCGTGATTCAATCGCGCGACGGGCTCGTCCATATCACGTACACCTGGCGCCGCGAGAAGATCAAGCACGTCGTCATCGATCCCGCTGCGGTCGGGTCGCCGCGCTGAATGGCCGCGTTCACGCCAACACCGTCGCAGCGCGCGGCGATCGAGGCGTCACTCGGTCCCGCGCTCGTACTCGCGGGACCGGGCGCGGGGAAAACGTTCTGCCTTATCGAGCGGATCCGATTTCTCATCGAACGCGTCGGGATGGACCCGTCGCGAATCTGCGCCTTCACGTTCACCAACAAGGCCGCTGAGGAAATTGGATCGCGACTGGATGACCTCGGCGCGTCCGCGCACCTGGTGAAGCGTGGTACCATCCACGCCTTCTGCGCCGAACTGCTTCGGCAGCATGGTCATCACGAAGGACTCGAACGCGGGTTCGGCATCGCCGACGAGAACTATCAGCGAGCGGTGCTCGCGCGTCTCGGCCAACCCGCTCGGTTTCACACGAGCATTCTGGGCGCGTTCACGCTCCATCGCCTCAAGGACGAGGAGCTGAGCG
>DATCIJ010000176.1:0-5173 GCA_036507855.1 Gemmatimonadaceae bacterium
TCGTGTAGTCCGCGCACACCGGCGCTACACGCAAGTGCGGATACTGGCGCGCCCGTTCGGCAGCCACCGCGGTGAGCTGCTCCATCGAGATGTCGACGGGCACATACGCCGATGGATGGCGAAGATGGTCCAGCAGGATTCGGACCTTTACCCCGGCACCACTGCCGTACTCGATCAGCGCCGCGTGTTCGCCGCATCGTGCCGCGATGTCCTCGGCGCGATGACGGAGGATTCCCAGCTCGGTGCGAGTGAGGTAGTACTCCGGCAGTTCGCAAATCGCCTCGAACAGCCGCGCGCCGGCATGGTCGTAAAAGAGCTTCGGCGGAAGAGCCTTGGGATCACCGAGCAATCCGCGGAGCACCTCGGCACGGATGTTGTCCGTCGCCTGGTACTGGCCTACGCGAAGGCCGGCCGTGTTTCCAATTCGTATCGTCATGCGCCGCTTGCCAGGCGAATTCCGCTGAACTGCCAGCGGGCTTCACTGGGGAAGAAGTTGCGGTACGTCAGTCGTGCGTGAGACTGTGGCGTCGCGCAGGACGCGCCCCGAAGCACCCACTGATCGCACATCCATTTGCCGTTGTACTCACCGATGGCTCCCGCCGACGGCTGGAATCCCGGATACGCCACATACGCGCTTTGCGTCCATTGCCACGCGTCACCGTACCATTGTCCCGAACCACGATCAGCGTCGGGATGGAATCGGCCGCTGTCCACGAACGTCCCCTCAATCGGCTGGTGCGCCCCAACCGTTTCCCACTCGGCTTCCGTCGGCAGCCGGTGCCCTGACCAGCGGGCGTACGCGTCCGCCTCGTAGTAGCTCAGGTGGCAGACGGGAAGCGACCGGTCGAGCTTGCCCTCTCCGGCGAGCGTGAACTCGTTCCAGCCGTCGCCGGCGCGCTCCCAGTAGAGCGGAGCCGTCCATCCATGCTCGCGCACTGTCGCCCAGCCGTTCGATAGCCAGAACTCCGGACGCCGGTACCCGCCGTCTTCCATGAAGGCGAGATACTCGGCGTTGGTCACCAGTCGTGAGGCAATGCGAAACGGCTCGATGAAGACGCGGTGTGACGGCCCCTCGTTATCGAACGCGAAGCCGGTCCCGGTGTGGCCGAGGTGCCGGACGCCGGCAGCGAAGTCGCGCCATGTGAGCACGGTGGCACGTATTTCCCCCCTCCCATCTCCCTTCTCGAGTCTGTACGTCGGCCGCAACGGGTTCATCCAGAAGACGTGCTTGATGTCCGTCAGCAGGAGCTCCTGGTGCTGTTGCTCGTGGTGGATTCCCAATTCGATGATCTTCCAGGCGGGATGGTCCTGGTCGTCCGCGATCCGCTCGCAGAGTCGGCGCATGGCGTCGTCGACACGATCCCGGTACTCGAAGACTTCACTCACCGAGGGCCGCGTGACCAGTCCGCGCTGCGCCCGGCAATGTCGTTCGCCCGCCTGCACGTAGTATGAGTTGAAGAGGAAGGCGTAGCGGGGATTGGGACTCACATAGTCCGGCAGATGATCGGCCAGTACGAATGTCTCGAAGAACCAGCTCGTGTGCGCGAGGTGCCATTTCGTTGGACTCACGTCGGTCATGGTGCTGACCACGAAGTCCTCGACCTGCAAGGGCGCGCACAGATTCACCGTCTGCTCGCGAACAGACTGGAACCGGTCAATGAGTCGTTTTTCCGGTCGACCTTGCACCGGAAGGGCAGCTGATAGGGCCATGCCAGAACCGCCTGCGGTTGTTATTTGAAGCGTCGCAATCAAACTCGCGGAACCCCCAAACGGTTCCAACGATTGGTCCCCCCACAGCGAACCGTATCATGGCACCCAACCCAGACTGGTGCGACCTTGGGCCACTAGAGCGCTTTACCAGGGGCCCGCTGACCGCGGCGAAAATAGGGACCACTCGCGTGGTGATCACCCACCTGAACGGCGAGTTCGGCGCGCTGTCTGGCGTATGCAACCATGCCGGTGGGCCACTCGCCGAAGGCCGGCTGGATGGTGAGTACCTGGTCTGTCCCTGGCACAACTGGAAATACCACTGGCGGACGGGACTGGGCGAGCCGGGCTTTGAGGACGACGCCGTGCCGCGGTACGATGTCCGGGTTGTGGACGGCAGGCTGCTCGTGTCAGCCCAGCCCGTTTCGAAACGAACGCATCGTCCGCATCCTCCGCACCCGGTGGCCCGAAAGGTGGAACGGGCACCCGGGCCGGTCCGCGTGCTCGGGATCTCGGCCACGAACATGGACGTGGCCAACCCGCGCTATTCCACGAGCGATGCCCTGCTGGCCGAGGCGATGCTGCAGGCGTCGTCGTTAGGCGCCGAGACCAGGACCATCCGGCTGGCCGAGCTCAGGTTCCGGCCGTGCGAGGGCTACTACTCCAAGAGTGCCCACGCCTGCACCTGGCCCTGTTCCATCACGCAGATGGATCCCGATGACCAGATGGAGCGGGTCTACGAGGGGATAGTCCATTGGGGCGACGTCATTCTGGTCGCCACGCCGATCCGGTGGGGCAACGCGAGTTCCCTCTACTACCGGATGGTCGAGCGGATGAACTGCGTCCAGAACCAGGTGACCATTGCCAACCGCGTGCTGCTCCGGAACAAGGTCGCCGGGTTCATCATCACCGGAGGCCAGGACAACGTGCAGGCGGTCGCGGGCCAGATGCTCGGCTTCTTCGCCGAAATAGGATGCCACTTCCCCCAGTTCCCGTACGTGGCCCACTCACGCGGGTGGACCGCCGAAGACATGGAGCGAAACGTCGAGGTGGTGAAGCAGAGCAAGGAACTGCGCGACGGAGCACGGAGCCTTGCCGCGCGCGCCATCGATCATGCGCAGCTCCTGCTGGATCACGAGCAGGCGCCTCACACGACGGAACGAGGCGGCCGCAAGGCGCATCGGCTTGTGCTCGAAGAACTCGGGAACGACGCGGGGACCGGCGAGGCTGTCGCTAATCCGTGAGGAGGGCCGTGCACGCCTGGACAGCCGAGTCCAGGAAGGCGCGCACCTGGGTTGGCTGGGCCGACGCATCGGAGGCCAGGCGGGAGCCGGCAAGCACGGCGCCAGTCCAGCCGTCGGTATTCCACGTGCCGCCGCCCTCGAGCGGCGGCTTGGTTCGTTCCGGCCGCGGGGCCGGATATGCGTTCACGTAGAAGTAAGGCTCCGGGTACATCTCGTCTCCGGGTAGCATTCCAGCACCGCTCGTGCGACCGGGAGCAATGTTGGCGAGGGTCGCGATGTCGAAGTGGTGAGGCCAGCAACGCACCTCGGAGCCGTTAATCCGACCTTTAAGCTCGCCCAGGAGCGCGGCAGCGTTTCCATACCAGTTTGCGAGCTCCGCAAAGTCGGCCGCTCGGCTGGAGTCGAACCCATCGCCTTTCGCCACGGGATGGGGCGGCAGATCATAGTGCCTGCGGAGCGTGAGACGACGGCCGTCCAGTCCGGCGGCAGCGAGCGACGCCCTCAGGGCGGTCTCCACCTGACCGGTGGTTGACCCATGGAAGGGGATCCTCTGACCGATTGAGCCATCGACCACGACGATGAGGGTCAGGTCCCGGGGTCGCACCGCGACTTTCACCGCATGGGAAAGGGCGCGCACTTCCCGTGAGCGAAGGGCCTCGTGCTTCGGGTCCCATCCAAGGTTCGTATGACTGTCGTCCGCTCGGGGGGTGAGATACGAGATCCCCATCGCGGTTGCGAACTGGGTGGCATAGTGAAGCTGCAGGCGAGCGTCTTTGAGATCCCTGGCGATCGAAGGGTTCAGCGCCTGCCAGCTGGAGGCCGTGGATGCTGTTGCCATGTCAGGGTTGTGACGGCTTTGGAAGTGGAGTCTTGTCAGCCGATTAAATCACGTTGTCAGAGTGTCTCGCGACCCATTTTGAGCCACCATTGCGGCGCAAGCTGACTCTGGCGCTACAAGTCGAATAATACCAACGCGTTGTGATGCCGGTCACAGAGGTTTTTCCGGTGTTACGGCTACGTTCCTCTTGCGTCCATTGTGACGATTGCGGCCCGCCGGGGAACGAACGGCGCCAAGGCCCCAACAACTCAGGAATCAACTTTTAGGAAGTGGGGGAGATATCCATGATCCGCAACATCGCATTGCTCGCCCTGGCGTCAACGGCCCTCAGCGCATGCGCTACGAAGGGATACGTTCGCAACCAGGTCGAGACGGGCATTGCTTCCGAGCGTAGCGCTCGTGAGGCAGCCGATACCGACTTGAACGGCAAGGTGACGACGCTAGGCACGGACCTCAACTCGGTCAAGTCGGAAGTTGCGACGCTGCAGACCGACGTAGCGGCCCTCCGCCGCGACCTGACGGCGCTGCGCGATGAGTTCGGCGCGAAGATCACCGCGATGGAGAACGGGATGAAGTTCGCGTTCCCGGTGACGTTTGCATTCAACGATGCGGCAATTCGTGACGAGGACCGCGCGAGCCTGGATCGTTTCGCGCAGGTCGTTGGCAAGCACTACAGCGGCACCGTTGTGACGGTTGAAGGACATGCGGACCCGGCAGGGTCGCGGGCTTTTAACAAGACGCTGTCTCAGCATCGTGCCGAGTCGGTCGCAATGTACCTGACAACGGCTGGCTTGACTGGAGTGGAGCTTCGTCCGGTTGGCATGGGTGAGGATCGGCAGGTGGTGAAGGGTGCCGAGCGTGACGAGCCTGGCGCGCAGACGAACCGTCGCGTCGTGTTCATCGTGGAGTCGACGGCCAACGGCCGCGTGATCTCCAGCATCCAGCCGTAACTTTTCGTGGGGCCTCCTTCGGGAGGGTTCGCAGAAACAAGGGCCCGGGCGAAAGCTCCGGGCCCTTGTTTTCTTGCCAGGGTCGAGGGTCGAGGCTCGAGGCTCGAGAATGTGACCCAAGGGCTCGAACCTCGAGCCTATCTCACGAAGGTCGAGCCGGCGTACACATGCTCCATTGCCCTTTCAAAGGCGACCGGGTCCCGATGCCCGAGGTGCCGCAGCACATCGCCCTGGCTGATGATGCCGGTCAGAGAGCCGTCGGTCGAAAGGACAGGAACGCGGCGTATGCGCGCCGCCTCCATCTTCTGCATCACGCGCGCCGCGTCATCGCTCGTCACCACCGCGTGTATGGGTGTGGACGTCATGTGATCGGCAACCCGGCAGTTGCCGCCATGCTTTCGCGCAACGCAGCGAATGGTGATGTCGCGATCGGT
>DATCIJ010000177.1:0-23212 GCA_036507855.1 Gemmatimonadaceae bacterium
AACACCAGCTTCACGCCCGCCACCGTCTGGTCTGGCGCGATCAGGCGGCGCGTGGGCGCGGTCGCATCGACTTCGCGTGAGTCCCGGTTCCGCGTCCTGGCAAACAACACGTTGAGCCCGATCCCGAACCGCGTCAGCTGACAGGTCACGCCCTGCGGCCGGCTCGAATCGTTAGGCGATGGGCAGAGCGCCGGCTGCGGATGCTCGGCGACCTTCGCTATGCCGCCAACCCCGACCCACGACGTGTTCGCCGGCCCGCGCTCGAAGTACGCCGCCGTCGCTCCCGCGACCGGTGATTGCGCCGTCGCCGACGGGCGCATCGAGTACGGGTGCACCACGGGCGCCGAATCGGTGAACATGCCAACCAGCAGCACCTGCAGCACGTCGCCGCTGCGACGCCAGGCGATCAGTGACCGGTGCAGCGGCGGACGAAGCGCCTGCGCCAGCGACACCCAGGTGACCGCGTGCACGAATCCGTCGTACACCTGCCGCGTCCCGTCATTCGTCATTTCAACCACCGTGGGGGTGACCCCGGCGCGAAGCGCCAGCGCCGCCCAGCGGAATTCCTCGCTCCGCTCGACGTCGTTGGCAACCAGCTGCTCCTCGGCGAGCATCTCGAGGCTCGTCGCCAGCGGGTTCTGATCACTGGCCGCCAGCGGCGCGCTGGGCGCGTCCACACACGCCGCGACCAGCCCGGCGAGCATGAGCGCCTTGATTGTGGCTTTCACTGAGATCGAATGCATCCTGCGCCTCCGCGACATCCTGCCTGCTCAGGCGGCAACGGGGCCAGCCGCTTGTGCGCAGCGGACCGGCCCCGTCGCCCCCAACCACCACCCATCCCCACGTGGAGCTGACACGGAGCCTCCCCTCCTTCCCCTACCGCCGCTCTGTGCTGGGTGCTGCGGGCTGACGTGACCTGGCACACCTATTCCCTGTAGCGCTTCAGTGACGACCGGAGCGACTTCAGCGCCCGGCCCATCTGCGTCTCAACCGTCTTCACCGAGATCTCCAGGGAGCGCGCGATCTCCGCGTACGTCAGCCCGCCATCGCGGCTCAACAGGAAGATTTCGCGACAGCGTGGCGGCAGCTTGTTGATTGCCTCCTTCACAGCGGCCGCCACCTCCTGCTCCACCGTTTCCTCATCGGCCGCGAACGTCGTGGGCGGATCGTCGTCCGTGCCCTGCTCTTCGCGCCAGCGCCGCTCGAGTTTCGCCCGCCGGAGATAGTTCAACGCGGTGTTGCGTGCGGCGCGGAACAGGTACGTGCGAAACGTCTCGATTTCGGCGAGCTGTTCCCGCTTGGCCCACAGCTTCAGGAAGACGTCCTGAACGAGTTCCTCCGCCAGGTCCGGCGAACGCACGAAGCGCTGGACGAACGAAGCCATCCCGGAGTAGTGCGCCTTGAAAACCGCCTCCAGTGCGCGCTCGTCGCCCGCCCTGATCCTGCGAACCAGCTCGGAGTCACCTGCCGGCATCGCGGCTGTTTCGTCCATTCGTGCAGGGGCGGGATCAGGGAATCGGAATTCCAGTCGGGCTCTGTGGCTTGGCACCGGAAGGGTCGGGGTGACGGACGAGTCGGACTGTCCCAATGGGACACGCCCGCACGACCATCCCCTCAACGGCCTACCGGTTGATCACACAGTCCATCAACGTAGGGGGTCGCGGCCGAGTAGGGGGAGGTGTGGTCGGCGGGTGTCTGTCGTCACGTGAGCGGAAATACTTGTCTGGAGCCATGTTGCCGCAATGACTGACCACTTGGACTGGGATCGCCTGGCACGTTACGTCTCCGGTGAATCGGGGGCGACCGAGCGCGCGGATATAGAGCGCTGGGCCGCTGGTAGCGACGCCAATCGGGCGATGCTCGAATCCCTCAGGCGGCGGTGGAACGCCACCAGCGACGGGACTCCGTGGAACGTCGATGCCGCGTGGTCGAGACTCGCTCCGCGCCTGCGGGACGTGAAGGTCGAACCCGGAGTGATCGATCTCGACACCCGACGTGCCGCCCGGCCGTCGTGGATCGGGCCCGCTCGCGTTGGTCTCGTGGCCGCGGCCGCGGTCCTGCTGGTAGCGGTAGCGGTCCGGATGAGGACCGTGGACAGCGCGCCCGCCGGCACAACGATGGCGCTCACCAGTCCGGAGATGCGCACCGGGATCGGCGAGCAGCGAACGATCGACCTTGCCGATGGTTCACAGGTAATACTTGGAGCCACGAGCAGGCTGCAGATGGCCGCTGGTTTCGGTGAGGCGACCCGCGAAGTCTTCCTGGAGGGACAGGCGTTCCTTCGCGTAAGGCACGATTCCACGCGCCCGTTCGTGGTGAACGCGGGAGGAACGCGGGCCACTGACATGGGTACGGCCTTTGAAGTACGGGCCTACCCGAACGAAGGGGTTCGCGTGGCGGTGACCGAGGGAATGGTCGAAGTGCACCGGGACACCGGAATGCCGGACAGCGCGGTGCTGCAGCCCGGAGATGTGGCCGAATTGCCTGAAGCAGGAGCGACCGTGATCCGTCGCCAACAGAATGTCGAACGGCTGCTCGGGTGGACGCGCGGCGAGCTGGTTTTCGATGACACGCCGTTGAGCGAGGTCGCGCGCGACCTGGAGCGGTGGTACGACGTCCAGGTCCGGATCGACGACGTTGCGCTGGGCGCCTTGCACCTCACGACAACGCTGCGGATCGGCGACTCGCTCGATGAGATTCTGAATGTCGTCGAGCTGGCGCTGTCATCCCGCGGTGTGCGCGCCGAGCGCAGTGGAAGTGTGGTGACCTTCCGCAGCGGGCCCCCGACGCCGGCCGCTAATCCGCCGGCGACGCGCGGCCGGGTGGAGGCGGGTGCGTGAACTGGCCACCGGCGGCGCGCCGCGGTGCGGCACTCCGCACTGTGGCGTGCCGCAGACGGGCACGGGGGCTCACCGCGCCCTTCTTTGTGATTCGCGCGCTGCTCACGACGCTGGTGTTGAGCTCCGGGTCGGCTTGGGCAGCGCGCGCTCAAACTTCCCGTGTTGTCGCTGCGGTCGATAGCGCGCCGCGTCCAGAGAGTCGCGAGGGCGTTCTGGCGCGGCTGGTCACGGTCCACTTCGACGACCTGCCACTCGGTCTCGCGCTGCACCTGATCGCGCAGGAGGGAAACCTCCGCCTGTCGTACAGCAGCGACGTCGTTCCGGTGGCGCGCAGGGTCTCGGTGTCGCGGCAGCGCGCGCCGGTGGGCGATGTCCTGCGCGACGCGCTGGCCAGCACCAATGTCGACCCGGTCGTCACGCCCTCGGGTTATGTCGTTCTCGTGCGGAACCCGCAGGCATCGCTGATCGCGCCCGGCGCCCCCTCCGTCCCGGACATGTTGCCGCTCGAGAGGACGCCGATTCGCGCCCAGGTGATGGATCGCGTGCTCATCATGGGCACGCCGGCCGCCGGCGCGCCTGAACGCGAGTTGCCTTCCGCGGTCACGGTGCTCACCGCGAGCCACATCGCGGCGTACGGTCCGTCGTCCATGCAGGACCTGCTGCGTGCGGGCATCCCCGGCATCGTGGCCTGGGACCTGGGCATCTCGGGGCCATTCGCGCAGATCGGTTCGGTGCGGGGTTCCAGCTCCTTCACGTCCAACTACCTCAAGACGTACGTGGACGGGGTCGAGTTGGCGAGCCCGTACCTGCTGTTCGCCGTGGACCCGTACAGCATCGAGCGGATCGAGATCATCCGCGGGCCGCAGGGCTCGGCCCTGTACGGCTCTGACGCCATCAGCGGCGTGGTGCACGTGGTCACGCGCCGGGGATCGCCATCGGCGGAATGGCGTCCGCAGGTTGACGCCCAGCTGTCGGGCGGACTGGTGAGCAGCCGGTACGTCGACGGCGCCATCGCCTCACAGCGGCACTCGGCCATGGTGTCCAGCGGTGGCGGGCGGAGCTCGTTAGGCATCGGCGGCACCTGGTCGGAGACCGGCGGCATCGTGCCGGGCGGGGAGTCCGGATACCGGGCCACGTATGGCGCCTTCCGCCACCTGGCGGGCTTCCTGCGCATCGAAGGCACCATGCGGTACGCCGACGTGCGATTCACCGCGCCGGAGAATCCGCTGCTGCGCGCCGATACGCTCCTGTCGCAGGTGCGATCGGTGCTGCGCGATCAGCGGATCGAGAACGAAACGTATGGTCTCACCCTGGACGCCAATCCCGTGGAGGGCATGCGCCACACGCTGGTGATCGGCATCGACCGGAACGACGGAGCCATCCCGCTGCAACGTGAACCGGCCACCGTCGCTGACGCGCTGCTCGGCGCGACACGCGAACGCGCCGAAAAGACGTCGATCCGTTTCAGCACCGCGCTTCGCGTCTTCGAGGGCCCGATCGGAGGGGCGACGCTCACGATGGGCACCGACCACACCGATCTGACGCGCGAACGGCTGGGCGTCAGCTCCGAGGTCGGCGGTGACTCCAGCAACACGCTCGCGGCCCTGTATCAGGACGACATCTCGAATCAGGGAGTGTTCGGCCAGCTGAAGGTGGACCTGTCACGCTCGTTCTTCCTCACCGCGGGTATTCGCGGGGACTGGAACAGCACGTTCGGCGAAAGCATCGGCGCGGCGTGGTCGCCCATGCTCGGCGTGGCCGTCACGCGCGACGCCAGCTTCGGGACCATCAAACTGCGCGGCGCGTATGGAAAGGGGATTCGTCCGCCGCCGCCCAGCGCGCGCCAGTCGATCGCCACCCTCAAGTTCCGTCAGGTCGGAAACCCGGGAATCGAGCCAGAGACGCAGTCGGGCTTCGAAGGTGGGTTCGAGTGGTTCGCCGGCGACCGGGCGACGCTCTCGGTCACCGGCTACAGCCAGACGGCAAAGGGGCTGATTCAGCAGGTGATCCAGGACCGGCGCACCATCCAGTACCAGAACGTGGGGCAGATCGCGAATCGTGGTGCGGAGATCGAGGCCCAGGCCCGGCAGGGAAACCTCCGCGCCAATGGGACGCTGAGCCTCACCGACAGTCGCGTGCGCGCTCTGGCGAGAACGTATTCAGGCGACCTCGCCGTCGGCGATCGGGTGCCCGAGGTTCCGGCGTCTTCCGGCAGTGTCTCCTTGAGCTGGGATGTCGGTCGGACGACGCTGACGATGGGAAGTGTCTACATCGGGTCATGGACCGGCTACGACTGGAGCCGGTACGTCGGCGACGAGGCGCAGGAGACCGACGAGATCAACACCCTTCGCGATTACTGGCGCGACTACCCTGGCATCGTCCGGCCGTATCTCTCCGTGAGCCACATCATGAATCGAGACGTGGAGTGGTTCGGCCGCGTCGACAACCTCACCAACGTCCAGCGCTACGAGCGTGACAATCTCCAGGTGACGGCTGGACGAACGATGACGGTGGGACTGCGGATCGGCCGGAACTGACGAGATGTGCGATGGGAGACGTGAGATAAACTGCACAACCTCGATCGGTGCGGAATCTGTCGGGATGCGCAGCAGGGTAAACTACCGACCGAATCTGCAGTGATCAGAAGGCAGTTTTATCTCAGTTCTCCATCTCCCATCTCCCATCCCGTTGACCCCATTTCGCTGGCTGCTGGTCCTTGTTTCGTTCGCCGCGGCCGCCGGGGTCGCGTTGTGGGTCATCAGCTCGCACTGGCCGGAGGGTGGCGCCCCGCTCGGGCTGTCGTGGTGGGCCCACCTGCTCGCGTTAGGCGCGGTGACGTTCGAGCTGACGCTCCGCAGCGCCAAGATCGCCCTCTCGGCGCGGGCCTGCGGCATCCCGCTGCAGTTCGGCACCGCGGCGCGCGCCACGCTGGGCGGCGACTTTGCCACGGCCATCACGCCGGCCAGGGTGGGCGCCGAGCCGGCGCGGTTTCTCGTGCTGCGGGAAGCCGGTGTGCCGGCGGCGCGGGCGCTGCTGGTGCTCTTTCTCGAGCTCTTCATCGAGCTGTTGTCGCTCGTGATCCTTGCCGGCCTGCTGCTGGCGTTTCTTCCGGCCAGCGGCGCGCTGAAGGGGGTCGCGGCGATGGTCGGCGGATACGCCACCATCGTGCTCGGGCTGGGGTTTGGCGGCTGGGTGCTTTCGCGGCGGCGCGCGCATGGCCCGCCGCCTCGCTGGGCTCGCGCCATCGGCATTGGCGCCGGATTCTGGCGGGCCGTCCAACTCGGGCTGCGCAATCTCCGGGGAAGCGTCGACGCGCTGCGCCACGCGCGGTTTTCGATGATGGCGGCGTCGCTGGCCTGCTCCATCGCTCACATCAGCGGCCGGCTGATGACGCTGCCGATCATCATTGCGTCGTTAGGCGCCGACCTGAACCTGACCTCGCTGATCCTGTGGCCGCTGGTGCTGCTCTACGGCGGGGCGCTGATCCCCGCGCCGGCCGGTGGCGGAGCCATGGAGTTCGGCTTCGGCGCGATCATGGATGGCATCCTTCCAGGTGATGTCCTCGCGGCATCGCTCATCTGGTGGCGCTTCTACTCGTACTACATCTACGTGCTGCTGGGCGCCTTTGCGGCCGGGCGAACGGTGATGAGGGCGCTGAAAGAGTGAAGAGCGAAGAGTGAGGAGTGAGGAGAGCGCTGTTCCTCCTCACTCCTCACTCCTCACTACCTCGGACAGTCGATCCTCAGCGCAAACGCCGCGTGGATACCCGGCACCCTGCGGACGTCCGGGCGCTCCGCTGGACGGACAATGACTTCCCCCCGGCGGCCGGTCACGACGATGTTCGCCGATCCGAACCGCACGATGGTCGAATCCATCGCGCTGACGATCCGGAGTTCCACCATGGCCGAATCGAGCTCACGCCACGTCAGCACGGCGGGTGTCAACGACGCGTTGATCCTCTGCGCGCGCCGCCACTGGGGATCGCTCCGCTGCGGGACTATTTCGTCGAGCAACTGCACGGTGTCGGCAGCGGCCGACGCTCGGCCATTTTCCAGGACCATCTGCAGCTGATAGCAGGCGCCCGCGATCGACAGCGCGTCAGCCATCGACGCACCAACGCCCGTGGTGACGACCGGACCCAGGCTCGCCCCGGCGCCGAAAGCGGCCGGCGGTACTGCTGGTCGCGCCGCATCGGCGCGAGCCTGCTCGAACGTCTGGCGCTGCGGCGCTGCGCCTTGCTGACGAACCTGATTCTGGAGACTGGCGCCTTGAGCAACACGCGACGCCTCACTCAGGGAGTCGAGCACCTGGCGGTCGCGCCCGATCGAGCTGGAATCGGTGCGTCGGGTCTCATTGGCTGCAAGCGCCGAGCCACGCGCGAACGACGTGCTCGCCGCCGCGGCCTTCTGCTCCGCTGTCGAGTCACGGGCCTCAGTCGCGGCAACGCGAACAGGCGACGGGGCGGGCGACGGCGCCCCCGCTTGCACCTTTGCCTCGCGAGCTGGCGACTCACGCGCGGCAGCCGGAGTCGCGCCCTGCCCACTCGAGGCGGGAGTCACCGACTCCGGAAGCGCGGGTGGAGCCTGGACGGTCTGCTCCGTGCGTAACGCCGTCGACTGGTCTGCCGATGAGCGCAGCATCACGCTCGTTACGCCAGCCACGAACAGCAATGACGCCGCCGCGACGATCCTCCGGTCGCGCCACCACCGCCGTGTCGCCGCGCTGCGCCTGGCGCGAAGAACGGCCAGTTGATCCGTGCCCGCAGCGCTGCCCGGAATCACGCCACCGGGAACGTCGTCCAGCGACGACAGGATACGCGACGACGCCGCCACCAGGCCGCGCGCTTCAGCCACCAGCGCGGCACAGTCGGCACAGGAGCCGGCGTGCGCCTCCACACGCGCCGACTCGTCAGGCGGCAGCGCGCCATCGAGCCAGGCGTGAATCCTTCCTTCGTCCAGGTGCTGGTTCATATCAGTCATGGTCGTCTCCACCGGCGGCACGCCGCCCTTCCCCTGCCTGCAGGGATTCGTACGTCTCCGCCAGCCTTCGTCGCGCGCGCGCCAGAGTCGTTCCGACCGAACCCACCGAGAGCTCCAGCGCCGCGGCGATCTCCTCGTAATTGAGCCCTTCCTCGCGCATCAACAACGCCAGCCGGTCCTTCTCGACGAGGCTCTCGAGCGCCTGACGAGCCAGCGCCGCTTCATGCGCGCGCTCGGCCGTCGTAGGTGGCTGCTCGACCACCGTGTCCCGCTCCTGCTCTGCCAGCACCAGCAGGTGCCGGCGCTGCCTCGCCGTTCGACGCGCTTCGTCGCGCACGAGGTTGGTCGCCACCGCAAAGAGCCATGAGCGTTCGTTCTTCAGCGAATCCTGGCGGAGGGCGCGCAGGAACACCTCCTGCGCGACCTCCTCGGCCCAGTCGCGATCCCCCAGCCGCCGCGTCAGATACCGCACCAGCGGCGCGTGATACAACCGGAAGAGCCGCTCCAGTTCGTCGTCCTTCATCAGTTACCAGACCTTCACGAGATCGGAGAGTTGCTGTGCCGTCATCCGCTCCAGCCCGGACGCACCGACCTGGATGGCAACACCCTTGCCCGCCACCAGGACTTCATCGCCGAGCGCCAGCGCGTCCTTCAGCCCATCGAGCCGGTTCAGCAGTTCAAAGTAGAGGGGCGAATACGCCTTCACCTGCACCGTGCGTTGCGTCGCAACGTAACGCTGGTCGGTCCACACGGTCCCCTGCTGGATGAACTGGCGGGCGCCCACCTGACGCAGGTTACCTCCCGCCACGGCCATGGAATCGAGCACGGCCAGCGACTTTGCTTCGCGCTGGACTGCCGCCTGACGGCTCTGCTCGAAGCGGGCCTCGTTCAGCGAAGGCGCGGGAACCGCCGCTGGCGCCCCTGCGCCAACGCCCGTCGTAACCACCGGGCCCAGGCGCGCGCCCACGCCGGCGATGTCGGCGCCCCGGTTCGCCGTCGCGACATTCATCCCCGGCTCCACCACGAGGTAACTCGAGAACTCGGTCGGGATACCATACCGTTCGCCTAACGACTTGATCTCGGCGTCCATCTCGGTGCTGCCGCCGCTGCGACGCTTCTCGGCCGCCAGCCAGCCGATGCGCTGGGCCGCCCAGAGCCGCGGCACGAAGCCGTTGCCCGTCGTGCGCCGGCTGAACTGCGCCCTGCTGCTCCAGGACGTGCGACCGCCCGCCGACTGACCCTCGATACGGACCGTGGCGTCCCCGTCGCCCTCATAACGCGCCAGGAGGACCAGATCCTGTCCGGCGAAGATGTCTATCGACCCTGAGGGCAGGACCTGCGACAGGCGGACCCCGTCGACGCGCACCCGGACGCTGGTCAGCACCGGATTCGTCAGGCGGGAAGCCAGCAGCGACACCGGACGTTCGACGTCCTCGCCGGCGCGCACGAAGTGGGCGGTGCCCCGGCCCTCGACCGCGAGCCGCTCGATCAACGCGGAATTCACGTCGGCGCTTACGCCGACCGTGAATAACCGCGCCTCGCCGCGACGGCGGGCCGCGATCGCGGCGATCGCATCGGGATTGCGCTCTCCAACCGTGGGCTCGCCGTCGGTGAGGAACACGATCAACGGCAAGCGGTTGCTGTCGTACCGCACATCCAGCGCCGCTTCCAGCGCGCCGGAGATGTTAGTGGATCCGTCGGCACGGAGACCGTCGAGATAACGGCGCGCGTCCCTGATGTTCTCTGGCGTCGCGGTGACGAAGCCTTCACGGAAGCTGTTGACCTCAGTGGAGAAGTCGATCAGGCGGAACCGATCACCGCGCGAGAGCGATGCCAGGAGCGCATGGCCGGCTGCCTTGGCTTGTTCGAGCTTCTGGCCACGCATGGAGCCGGATACATCGAGGACGAACGTGACGTCGCGCAGGGTCGCGCGGCCCGATGACACCGGCGGCGTTATGGTGATGAGCGCGAAACCCGGATCGGAGTCCGGCCGGTGCGTCAGCACCGAAACCGCGGCCGTCGAGGCTCGGCGAAGGGGCAGAAGGATGGTCACTTCGCGACTGTCGCCGGCGGCCGTCACCAGGCGGCGGCCTCCACGTTCGCGCACCATGAGGCGGTGGGTTGGCGAGTACGGCGCGCCGTAGTCACGCGTGTTGTCGTAGGTGAGGCTGAAGGCGTTCGCGGTCTCGATGTCGTCATCGCCGCCATTCCACTGGTCCCGTGTGGCCGGCAGCGTGACAGGTCTCCGCGCCGGCTCCGTGCCGCGCACGTAGTCGATGCGAAGCGCATCCCCTTCACGCTGCGCAATGCTCTGGAAGCGGACCACCACGCGCTTCTCCTCACCAGGATTGATCGGGAAGATTCTCGCGCGCAACAGTCCCGCGCCCATCCACTCGACGAGCGCCGGATCACGCTGGCGCCTGACGATGTCCTCGTAGATGCGCCGGGCGTCGGTCGCGTTCATCGTTTCGCCCGAGACAAGCTCTCCGTTGATCGACAGCTTGAGATCCTCGAACGCGGAGCCGGCAGGGAGCGGAAAGAGATAGTCAGCCTCGCCGAGTCCCCGGCCCGTGTTCACGAACGTCTCGTTCACTTCGTAGCGCAAAACCCGGTTCACCATCTCCACGCGTACCTGACTGGAGGTGCGGATGATCGCGTTGGTGGCGATGCACGTCCTGACCGGCAGGTCGGGGCATCGTTCCTCGCGGCACGGCGGCGGAACGGGTTGGGGACATGGCCTCGGGATCAGGCGCCCCTGGGCGCCGGCTGAGGCCGAGACGACGACTGTGAGGAGTGCTGCGTAGAGGGTTCGCATACGGACGTCCTGAAGTGGGTACGCTGAGGAGACGCCGCTGCGGGCGGGACTTGCACATGGGGTGAGCGCAGAGCGCAAAGCGAAGAACGATAATGACTTAGCCAATGGTGCCCGGCCCTTCGCCCTCACTTTGCGCTTTGCGCTCTGCGCTGCCCCTCAGGACGCATCCACCAGTGTCACGATCACCCGGCCCCACCGCACACTCCCACCACGTGTATCGCACCGTAAGTAGAATCGGCGCACCGGACGTGTCGGGCGAGATCAACGAGCAGACACCGCCTCCATAAAGTCCACTCAGGATGCACGAGCCATCCCAGCGGACAAACTCGGTCTCGGCGCCGCTCGCCGGGAACATTCCGACGATGGTCTGCCGCGGGACGTACGCCGTGAATCGATGAAATGGAGAATCACCGACCATTCTCACCGAGTCGCACGGCGCCGCCGGAGGATTCAGCACGCGACGGCAGCCGGCCAGATCGAGGATGTTGTAGCCCTGAGCCGGCACCTTGAGCGTTGGTACCGCCGCGATCGTCACGTAGTCCATTCGCGCGGCGCCGGTCTGGTAGACCGTCACCTGCTGCATGAGCTGGAAGTTCGCCTCGATCGTCGCGTCGTTCGACGGACGCACGATGCACAGCCCGCGTTCCGTGAGGTCCGGGCAGTCGGTCCAGCCAGTGAATTCGACGTATCTGGCGTCACGAACCGTGTCCTGCGGTGACTGCGCGCCGAACCGGACGAAGACGGCTGGATCGGGTTCGGCAACGACGAGGGAAACCGGACCGCGTCGCGGCACCATCAGCCTGCAGATCGTGATCGGCGTCGTTGAAAGGACGCAGACTTCGCCATTCTCCGGAAACGCGGCGGCCCGCGGGAGGGGCTGCGAGTCCGTGTACACGTGGACGCGTCCGGGCGTGGCTCCCACGTCACGCCCACCCGCGAGCCGCATTCGAAGCGTGAGTTCAACCGTCTCGACTTCCCCGACGCCTGTCGGCTCGCACGCGATCACCGTTGCGGCGACGATCAGGAGGAGTGGAGCGCCTCGCATGGAATGAGCAGTACTCTCTGTGCGTGGCGTGGTTCCGGACGGACGTGTCTTCTCCCATCCGCCATCCGCCCTCCGCCATCCGAACTACCTCTTCCGCCGCTCCAGGCTGTTGGGCAGCGTGACGTAGTCGCCCGACCGGGACAGGACTCGCACGTTGATCAATACGTGGTCCGCGCGCTCGATGGTCTGCTCGAACGTCTCGTCGCCTTCCCGCGTGGCGTAGCCTAACGAGAACGCGGCCGGCGCCGACCGCGCCGCCGCCTGTCGCAGCCGCTCGGCAATCGCGGGGGTTCGCATCGAATTCTCCCCGGCCAGGACGATCAGGAATTCGTCGCCACCCAGCCGGATGACCGGCTCGTCGGAACGCACTTCGCGCATGAGAAAGCGGGCCATGCGCTGCAGCACCTGGTCGCCGCTGGCGTGGCCATGACGGTCGTTGTAGAGCTTGAAGTGGTCGATGTCGATGAAGATGCACCCCCAACGACTTTCGCCGCCGGCGCGAAACTCCTCCTCGAGGTCGAACAGGAAGCGCCGATTGTAGCAGCCGGTGAGGGCGTCGCGGATCAGTTGTTCGCGAAGCCGATCCTCCAGCTCCTTCCGGCGCGTTATGTCGAACAGGACCCCGTGGTAGGCGACCTCGCCGGTCTCCACATCCTGCACCTGGTATGTCGTGTCCAGGACCGTGCGCCGCAGGCCGTCGGGACGAACGATCTCCAGCTCGAACTCGCGGACGCTCCCTGCGCTGGCGACAAGGTCGAGCTCCTCCTTCCTGCGCCCGGGGTCCGCCAGGAGCTGCGGAACTTCGTACCGCTGCAGCTCCTGCAGAGAAGCGACGCCAAAGATCTCGAGGAATGCGGGGTTGGCGTCGAGAAATCGTCCCTGACTGTCCGTGATGTAGATGCCTTCGCCAATGGAACGGATGAGCAGCCTCATCGTCTCCGGGTCGTCAAGCGACCGGATGCTCCGGCGATCCATCTTCTTCCTGTTGGGTTCGGTGTCTGACATCGGCGGAGTGAGGGTCCCACCAAAAGGGCTCGTGGTCAAGACTTGATTATCTCGAAAATCGTTACTCGGCATCGGCTTGCCGAGAACCGTCATGGACGCCAAGCCGTTGCCAACGTATCTCCGTCACATGGCCAAAGGACCCACAGACGGTGTTCACCTGAGTGACGCGCAGCGTTCGACGCTACTCGCGCTCATCCACACGGTTCTGCCGCACCTTGTTGAGACTGGTAGCGACGTTGCTGGTGTCGCCCTCCTGGTGGAGGATCGCCTTCGGCGAGCACCGCACCATGTGACGAAAGACCTGACCACCGCCCTTGACCTCATTGGCAGTGGAATCGGTGGGCTCGTTGTCACCGGGCGTCCTGTGCGCTTTGCCAGCCATCAGGAATTGGTGCAGAACCGCGTCTTCGACGCTTGGGGCAATTCCGCGATGCCACTGGCGCGCACGGTGCACCAGGCGCTTCGGAGGCTGATCCTCTCCACCTGGTACGCAACGGACGCCGGACGAACCGAACTCGGTGTGTATCCGCCGCTTCACACGCGAGCCCCGATTGTCGCATGGGAAGGACCGCTTCAGGGCGACCGCGTCGATGACAACGACCCCGTCGCGCGGGAGCCGATGCGGAGCCCGGCCGTTCCACTGGGCAGACCGATACCAATGGCAGTCACGACGCCGGATTCACTTTCCGGCGACATCACCTTGAGCGCCGACGTCGTCGTCATTGGCAGCGGAGCAGGCGGCGCCGTTGCCGCAGCGCGATTCGCCGAGTCAGGGCGTGAAGTCGTGATTCTCGAGGAGGGAGAGTACCTCCACGCACCCGACTTCAACGAGGACGAGGGCGAGATGATGCCGCGCCTGTTCGCCGACCAGGCGATGCGCGCGACGACTGATGCGTCGGTGACATTGTTGCAGGGAGGTGCGGTTGGCGGCGGCACAACCGTCAACTGGATGATGATGCTTCGTCCTCCCGAATACGTGCTCGACGAATGGTCCGGCAGACTTGGAATCCCGGGCTTTTCGATGAGGGACCTGGCGCCGCATCTCGATCAGGTCGAACGCGAGGTCCACGCTCGCACCGCACCCGCTGACGCGCACTCGCCATCCAACCTCGCGATCCTTCACGGTGCGCGGGCGCTCCATTGGAGTGCGAAGACGGGGATGATCAACGCCAAGGGCTGCGTCCGGGCCGGCACCTGTTCACTCGGCTGCCGTTACGACGCCAAGCAGGGAGGGCTGTTGACGTACCTGCCGCGCGCATTCGCCGCGCAGGCACGGCTCTATTCGGGAACCTCGGTCGATCGAATCGAAATTCTCGAGCGCCATCGTCTGTCCGGAACCGGCGCCCCCCCACGGAAGCGCGTCATCGCGACCATCCGCGACCCGCGGTCGGGCGAAGGGCGCGCCCGGCTCACGATCGACGCCCCCGTCGTTGTGCTCGCGGCGGGCGCGGTAGGAACCCCGGTGATTCTCCAGCGCTCGGGCCTGGGCGGTAGCGGCGTAGGGCGGTACCTGCGCCTCCATCCCACGACGGCCGTGATGGGACACTTCGACCGCGAGACCTATCCGCTTGCCGGTATTCCGCAGACTGCGCTCTGCGACGAGTTCATCAACCACGACGGAAGCGGCTACGGATTCTGGATCGAGTGCGCTCCCCTTCAGCCGGCGCTGGCGGCAGCCGCCCTGCCGGGGTTTGGGACCCAGCACCGCCAGTTCATGCAGCTGCTGAAGAACACCGTCCCGTTCATCGTGCTGGTGCGCGACGGATCGGGGACTGACGCCTCGATGGGTTCGGTATCGGTGGATCGTCGTGGCCACGTTCGAGTCACGCACCGACTCACGCCAGCCGACCGGGAGAACCTGCGTCATGGCATCGAAGCTGCGGCGCGATTGCAGCTTGCCGCTGGCGCACTCGAGGCGGTGTCGTTGCACTCGCCGATCCTGCGCGCGACGAATGAAATCGGGCTGGCCGCCATGCGAATGGCATCCGTGTCGCCCAATCGTGTCGCGCTTTTCAGTGCGCACGTGAACGGGACGTGTCGCCTGGGCGTAAACCCGGCGACATCGGGCTGTTCTCCGACCGGGGAGCGTCACGGCGTACGCGGGCTGTACGTCATGGATGGCTCGCTGCTGCCGACGGCACCCGGGGTGAACCCGCAGTGGACGATCATGGCGATGGCTAGCCTTCTGGTGGAAAGGGCCACGCACTGAGAAGTTGAGAGCAGGAAGAGGATCCAACGAAATCCGAAGGGATCCTCATGCAGTTGCCCGACATCCGACTTCCGGGATCCGCCATCCATGCTGACTCGCCGCGACTTCGCCCGTGTCTTCGCACTGTCAGGATCCGCCGCGCTCCTTCCCTCGCGCGCCTGGGCCCTCGACGACTTCGACATCACCGCGGCGCCACTGCCGCCGCGGCCAATGTTGCCTGACGAGAAATACTGGCAGGACGTGCGATCCCGATACCTCCTGCCCCGCGACGTCACCTTCGTGAACGCGGCCAACCTCTGCCCGTCGCCGTTGCCGGTCGTGGAGTCGCTGTACCAGACGACAAGGGGATACGAAACCAATCCGAGCCCCACCGTGCGCTCGGGCCTCATGCGCGACGGAAAGGAAACGGCGCGCCAGCTCCTGGCGGACATGCTCGGCGTGACCAGGGAAGAAATCGTGATCACCAGGAACACGAGCGAGGGGAACAATTGGGTCTCGAACGGCCTCGCGCTCGGGCCCGACGATGAAGTGATCGTCTTCTCGGACAATCATCCCACGAACCTGACCGCGTGGCGTGAGAAGGCGAAGCGGTTCGGGTTCATCGTGACCACGGTGCAGCACGTGGTGCCGCATCCGGGTCCGCAGTACTACATCGACCTGTTCTCGAAAGCCATTACGCCCAGGACCGGCCTGATCGGCTTCACGCACCTGACGAGCAACTCGGGCGACCTCTTCCCGGCGAAGGAGATCTGCGCGATGGCGCGGTCGCGCGGCGTGCTCACGCTGCTCGACGGCGCACAGACCTTTGGTGCGCTCGACGTCAACCTCGGCGACATCAAGCCGGATTTCTATACGGGCTCGTCGCACAAGTGGCCATGCGGTCCCAAGGAATGCGGCGTGCTGTTCGTCAACAAGGATGTGCACGATCGCATCTGGCCCAGCGTGATCGGTGTGTACCAGGGCGCGGTGGGCATCTCGCAGAAGCTCGAGGGGATGGGGCAGCGCGATGACGCGCGGCTTGTCGCGTTCGCCGAGTCGTTGCGGTTTCGTGAGGCGATCGGGCGCAAGGTGATCGAGGAGCGGATCCGGCAACTCTCCGGGTACCTGATCGCGGAGCTGAGGAAGCTGGACGGCGTGCAGGTCTACACGGATCCCGCGCCCGATCGTTCGGCGAACCTGGTGGTGTTCAAGCCGGGCTCACTGGATCCGCGTCGATTCGCGACGGCGCTTGGAGAGAAGGACGGTGTGGTCGCGACCGTGCGTGCCGGGCAGGATCGGCCCGGACTCCGCGTGTCGCCGCATCTCTACAACACCATGGACGAGATGGAACGGCTGGTGGCCGCGACAAAGCGTCTCCTGGCCAGCGGTGTGTAAATGTGAAAACATTGAAGCACGGAGGTCACGGAGCACACGGAGGTCGGCTTCCTTGAAGTCAAGCCGAGGAAACAGCCTGTTCTTCTTCATGACTCCTCCGTGACCTCGGTGCCCTCCGTGGTTAAAGGCTTTTTGCGAAGCTTTCTGTTCGCTTGGGCCCTCCCATGCACTTCAGGCTTTGCCCAATCGCCTGACGGAGTCACCGTATTCACTCGCGTTACCGCCATTGATGGGAGGGGTCCCGCGCCGCGGCTCGATCGCACCGTTGCCATTCGCGGCAATCGTATCGTCGCAGAAGGACCGTCAGCGTCCGTCGCCATCCCATCAGGCGCGCGGGTAATCGACGGGCGCGGCAAGTTCCTCGTTCCCGGCCTGTGGGACATGCACGTGCATCTCGCCATGCCGGGCGGACGCGACGTGTTGCCGCTCTACATCACCAACGGCGTCACCAGCGTGCGCGACATGGCCGGCGACTGGCCCACGCTCACCGCGTGGCGGAGGGATATCGCCGCGGGCTCTGTGATCGGACCGCGGATCATGACATCGGGGCCATATCTCGAGGGCGGCGACCAGCCGATCCCGCATCTCCTCGTGAAAACGCCGGCCGACGCCGCCCCGGCCGTCGATTCACTCATCAAACTCGGCGTCGACTTCATCAAGGTGCACGGCCAGCTGACGCGCGAGTCGTACTTCGCGATCGCACGCGCTGCCCGCGCCCGTGGCATTCCATTCGCCGGACACGTCTCCCGCGTCGTCGGTGCCGCCGATGCTTCCGATTCGGGCCAGGCGAGCATCGAGCACCTGCTCGCGATCCCCAACTCGTGTTCCGCGGCGGAGGTCACTGAGCTTGCGCCGCGATTCCCGGTGCAGGCGGCGTTAGGCCGTTGCGACACCACCGACCAGGCCCCGCTCTACGCCCGTCTCAGGCGCAATGGCACTCGCGTCGTTCCCACACTGGTCGCGCAGCTCGAAGTGGCGCGATGGCCAAAACGCGACCTCCCCGGTGATTCCGTCGCGCGCTACCTCCCGGATTCACTGCGGCAATACGTGGCCGGAATCTTCCCGATGGTGGACAGCGTGCCGCCCGACGCCGACGTCACCGGGCTGAAACTGTTCGGCAAGCGCGTCGCCATCACCGGCGTGCTGCACCGGGCGGGCGTCACGATCATGCCTGGCACCGACGCGCCACTCCGCAACAGCCCACCCGGTTTCGGACTCCACGAAGAACTGCTGCTGCTCACGCGCGCCGGGCTCTCCCCTTTCGAAGTGCTCCGCGCGGCAACCCTGGAACCGGCGCGTTTCTTCGGCATGCTCGACTCACTCGGCACGATAGAGACGGGCAAGATCGCGGATCTGGTGCTGCTCAGCGCGAATCCGCTGGCCGATATCCGGAATTCGAGCCGGACCGTCTACGTGATGTCGAACGGCCGGCTGTACACAGTGCGGCGGGACGCGGAGGGGCGACTGATCGACGTGGTGCGTTGAGCTGAACGGGATGGGTGACGGGGAGCGTCAGAAACCGAAGCGGATGCCGCCGGCATAGCTGGTGACGTCGCCGAAGGCCGCGTCTCCAAATACGCGGAAGAAACTGAGGCTCAGGGACGCGCCGGCGCGAAATCGAAGCGCCCGCTTCACGTCCAGGTCGACATCGACGCTGCCCGGCGCGTCAGGGTCCGTCGACGTGTAGGACAGGGTCATCGTTCCGGATTCGGACGTGAGCCCGCCCGAAACACCGACCAGGCCGAACGACTTGCCGACGTTCACTCCGAAGGAATTCGAGCTCAGGTCCACGACGTCGCCGAACGTGAGCGAGTTGAACGAGCCGCCGATCGAAAGGTCCACCGGCAGCCCCTTGAAGTACCGCGTCAGGCTGTGCTGCAGGCCGAACCCGAAGATCTTCAATTCGGGGAAGTCCTCCTCGTCCAGGAAGGGGACCATCGAGGAGGACGCGTAGCGCACGACCAGCTCAGTTCCGAGTATCCCACCAAGCCGCAGCTGCGGGCCGGCGGTCGGGAAGTACTCGGCGTCCACGAGGCCGTCGGACCCACGGTAAGACAGTCCCGGGATCGTGCTGTGATTCACGGTCGGCGCTGTGCCGCCGAAGATCGTCGGCGACTGCACGGTGGCTGGCTGAAATCCGGGCGGCGTGCTGGCGGTGTAGAGCCGCATCGACTCGTCGATCGCGGCCGTCATGACGACGGCCTCGAGGCTGAGCGAGAACCTGCCCGGCGGCGCGCTGCTGTTGATGTAGCCGAGCGAGAGGTTCGCGACCAGCGCATCGGCCAGTGGCTGGATGTAACCCCGGATTGACGTGCCGCTGTACTGCTGAATCGCCGACTCGAGGCCCGACTGGCCTCGCGCGGGAGCCGTGGAACTGACGAGAGCGAGCGCGACGCCCGTGATCGCGGCCAGGCGCCGCTTTGAACCGGAGGTCATGCATTCCTCCACAGACTGAAAAGTGAACCGGTGGGCCGACCATTTGTCTCACCGCGACCGGCGATATGCGTGGTCGCATTAGACGATTCTACTCGAGGTCAAGCCACATTCCGACTTATCGCCCGGGGACGAAACGCCATCGACCGTTCACGGATGCGCTCACCGTCACCGCACCAGGCGAGACCGGGGTCGGCGCGGCGCCTGCCTGCATCCGCATCGCGACATCCGCGGCATAGAACGGCCGGTACTCGCCGGGCTGAGTTCCCAGTTCGAAGAGTTCTCCGAGCCGTCCACCTGCTGCCTCCGCCATCACCTCGGCTTGCCGTTTCGCGTTGGTGACTGCGTCGGCAAGTGCTCCTGCCTGCGCCGCCGTTCGATCGCTGAGGTCGTACTGGAGGGAATTGATGTTGTTCGCGCCGGCGCCGAGACCGGTGTCGATGAGCCGGCCGACCTGGTCGAGCTGGCGCGTGGTGACCGTGACCATGTTGGTCGCGACGTACTGCGTGTCGGCCGGTGTGCGCCCGATTTCGAGATGGAGCGAATAGCGGGCCGTCGCGATATCGCCAGCGGCGACGCCGGCTCGGGTGAGGGCGGCACGGATCGCGGTCATGCGATCAGCGTTGGCCGCGGCGGCCGCCGCGGGTGTCCGAGACCGAGTCTCGATACCAAGGACGATGGTGGCCTTGTCCGGAGCCATCTCACGGCGCCCTTCGCCAGAGGCTGTAATGGTTGGCGTAATGTCGCGCGACGCACCTGTTTGGGCGGCAGCACAACTGGCAGTGAGAATCGATGCAAATGCGGCGAGGATTGAAGCGCGCACTGAATCCTCCGTTCGATGTGACGGTTCCTTACCCTCAGGTGGGAGCGGCGTTGCCAAACATGAGGGCGCCAGACGTCTGTCGTCGCTAAGTTTACTGCGCGCCGCCCCATTGTAGGACGTTCTCGCGGTCGATACTTGCACACTCGCTCGCAACCGCATGCAGCAATCACCAGCCAGCCACGCTTCGACGGTGTCAACTTCCCTCGATGATCTCTGCATCAACACCGTCCGTGCACTGGCGATGGACGCGGTGCAAAAGGCCGAGAGTGGACACCCCGGCGCGCCGATGGCGCTCGCTCCGCTGGCGTACCTGCTGTACACCCGCCACCTCAAGCACAACCCCGCCGATCCCGACTGGCCGGACCGCGACCGGCTCGTGCTCAGCAACGGGCATGCGTCCATGCTGTTGTACGCGTCGCTGCACCTGTCGGGCTATGCGCTTTCCCTCGATGAGATTCGCAACTTCCGGCAGTGGGGAAGCCTGACCCCCGGCCATCCCGAGCACGGACTCACACCCGGCATCGAAACAACCACTGGTCCGCTCGGCCAGGGCTTCGCGAACGCGGTGGGCATGGCGGCAGCCGAGGCGCATCTGGCGGCGGTATTCAATAGAGAGGGGCACCCGATCATCGATCACCACACGTGGTTCATCTGCGGTGACGGTGACCTGATGGAAGGGATCTCGCACGAAGTGGCGAGTTTTGCCGGGCACTTCGGGTTAGGGAAACTGATCGGGTTCTACGACGACAACCGGATCACGATCGACGGGGCGACCGACCTGACCTTCAGCGACGACAGCGCCCGCCGTTTCGAGGGATATGGCTGGCACGTCCAGCGGGTCGCTGACATGAACGACCTGGACGCGCTGGAGTCGGCGATCGCCGAAGCACGCGCGGAGACCTCGCGTCCGTCGCTGATCATCGTGCGGACCGTGATCGGATACGGATCGCCAAATCGCGCCGGCACGGCCAAGGCGCATGGTGAAGCGTTAGGCGTCGAGGAGGTGGCGCGCTCAAAGGAGCGACTCGGCTGGACCGCGACCGAGCCGTTCACCGTGCCCGCCGAGGCCGTGGCGCACTGGCGCAGGGGAAACGAGGCGCTGGCGTTCGCGAATGATGCGTGGCGTCGAGCATTGATCGCGTACGCCAGGGCCTATCCAACAGAAGCGAAGGAACTGGGCCGCCGGCTTCAACGGGAGCTGCCCGGAGGCTGGCAACAGGCGATCCCGACATTCTCGGCGGAGAACGGAAGCGTCGCCACGCGGGCGTCGTCGGGTGTGGTGTTGAACGCGCTCGCGGCGAAGGTACCGGAGCTCATCGGCGGGTCGGCGGATCTGAGCGGATCGAACCTGACGATCATCAAGGACTCGCCGACGTTCAGCGCCGCGAACCACGCCGGCCGCAACATCCATTTCGGCGTACGCGAGCACGGGATGGCCGGGATCATGAACGGCATGGCGCTGCACGGCGGCGTGATTCCGTACGGCGGCACGTTCCTGGTGTTTTCCGATTACATGCGCCCCGCGATTCGCCTGGCGGCGTTGATGCACCAGCGGGTGATCTACGTATTCACGCACGACTCGATCGGCTTGGGCGAGGACGGACCCACGCACCAGCCGGTTGAGCATCTCACGGCGCTGCGAACGATTCCCAACGTGACCGTGATTCGTCCGGGCGATGCGGGCGAGGTGGCGGAGGCGTGGCGCGCGGCGTTGTTGCACAGGACCGGGCCGGTGGCGCTCGTGCTCACGCGCCAGAAGGTAGCGCTCATCGACCGGTCAACGCGCGGCGCCGCGTCCGGGTTGGCGAAGGGCGGCTACGTACTGGACGCCGGATCGAAGCCCGCTTCACCGGAAGTGGTGCTGATAGCCAGCGGATCGGAGGTGGGGCTGGCGTTGGAGGCACAGCGAAGGATCGAGGAAAGCGGCCGTCCGGTTCGCGTGGTCAGCATGCCGAGCCACGAGTTCTTCCTGAAGCAGCCGGCCGAGTATCAGGCATCGGTGCTACCTGAGCGCGTGCGGCGTATCGCGATCGAAGCGGCGCACCCGATGTCGTGGCAGCGGTTCATGCGGCCGGGTGACGTGATGATCGGCATCGATCACTTTGGGGCGTCCGCTCCGTATCAGCGCCTGTACACGGAGTACGGAATCACGGTAGACGCCGTAGTGGCAGCCGCAAACTCGGCCCCGTAACAGCGGAGTAGCCGAGTTCGCTGAGTCGCGCCAGCGACTCGCGATGTGTCCGTTCCATCCGGCCGAGCCCGGACGTTCCTGGAAGACCTCCGCCGGCAGCGACGCGTCGCTCATGAACAACCATTGGCGCATCACGGCGCTCGCCCGCAATCCGGTGCCGGCGGTGAGTGGACGTCGCGGCCACACCTGATCCTCAGGGACGCCGACGGCGGCAGCTCGCCAGCGGCTGGCTTCGGGTAGTCAGGCGCGGGGGCGCAGTAGAATCGCTTCCCGAGCCGCGTCGAGTCGACCCTCCGGGCGGCAGGTGCCTGCCTTGTAGCAACGGGTTCAGGGCATAGTTTGTCTATCCCATAGACCAACCATGGCCATGGCTTCTCGACGCGACCTCCTTCCAGGAACCCTCGACATGCTCGTGCTCAAGACGCTGAGCGTGCAGCCCATGCACGGCTACGCGATCGCACGCCAGATCGAGCGCGTGTCGGACGACGTGCTCCGCATTGAAGAGGGATCGCTCTACCCCGCCCTCCAGCGTATGCGACAAAAGGGATGGATCAATGCCGCGTGGCGCCAGACGCCGAACAACCAGCGCGCGCGTTACTACACCATTACGGCTGCGGGCCGCAAGCGACTCGGCGCCGAGGAGGCCGGGTTCGCGGAACTGCTGGCGGCGATTGGTCGCGTGATGGGAAAGGCGTGATTCGTGACTCGTGACTCGGCCTCGCTGATACCTGTTGCCTGATGCCCGATGCCTTGGTGATCGAATGCGTGAATTCCTGACCCGTATTCTTGACTGGTTCCGCCGCGACCGGCTCGAAGCGGAGCTGCGCGACGAACTGCGGTTCCACCACACCTCGCTCGACCGCGATGCGCATCCCACCGAGGATCCCGTCACCGCCCGGCGTCGGCTCGGAAACACGACCCGCGCCATCGAGGACGCGCGCGATCGGTGGTCGCTTCCGTGGCTGGATCACCTCCAGCAGGACATCCGCTACGCGCTGCGCGGACTCCGGCGCTCGCCCGGATTCGCGTTCGGCGTCATCACCACCCTGGCGTTAGGCATCGGCGCCAACGCCGCGATGTTCGGCGTCGTCGACCGCCTGATGTTCCGGCCGTACCCGATGCTGCGCGATCCAGCGACGGTGCACCGGGTTTACCTGCGATGGAATGAAAGGGAAACTCTGCGCACTTCGAACAGTTTCGAGTACGCCCGCTACCTGGACTTCCAGCGGTGGACGAAGTCCTTCACGAAGTTCGCGGCGTTCTTCCCGACCACCGTCGCCATCGGCCGCGGAATGGCGGCACGCGAGCGCGATATCGCGGCCGTCAGCGCCACCTACTTCGACTACTTCGACGCTCGCCCCGCACTGGGTCGGTTCTTCACGCCCGACGAGGACACGACACCGGTCGGCGCCCCGGTCGTCGTGCTGAGCCACGGCTTCTGGCAGAGCGAGTTCGGTGGCCGCGATGTCATTGGTGAGGCACTCCAGATCGGCAAGCT
>DATCIJ010000178.1:0-3116 GCA_036507855.1 Gemmatimonadaceae bacterium
GGCGCGAACTTCACCAGCTTGCCTATGGGATCCTCGCTCCCCCAGATCTTCAGCGCGGTCACCGAATCCACGATCACTGCTCCCTCGCTGAGCGCGTCGTGGTCCGCAAAGTCGCGTCCCCTGACGATCTCGATGCCGATGGTGCGAAGGTAGTTCGGGCTGACGTAGGAATAACCCTGCAAATAGCGCGACCGGAACGCTCCGCCGGAGCGTTCGCCGGTGAGCGCAGGCGAGCGAGTCAGGCTGACGCCGCTGCGCCACGCCACGGTGTCAACGTCAGGGTATTCGCGCAGGCGTGTTTCCGCGGCAGCCCACAGGGCGAGTCGCACGCTCTCGGCGGTGTCGGCGCGCGACCGCGAGGATACACTGACCGACAACAGGCGCGCCGGATCGAACCCGTAGTCGAACTTCCGCACTTCCTGCGAGGCGCGCAACAACAGCGAAACGCACGTCAGCATCGCCAGCGACAGGGCCACCTGGCCAATGACCAGGGCGGGGAACCGACCACGACGACGGCTGGTGGTCGTGCCGGAGTTCTCCTTGATGTAGTCGGAGAGCTGCACGTCCGACAGGCGAAGTGCCGGCAGGAGTCCGAAGAGCAGCGCGGACAACGCCGCGGCGCCTGACGAGAGCGCAACCACGCGCCAGCTCATCCCGATCACCAGCGCGCCGGTTGGCAGTCGCTCAGGCATGTTGGCGCGCAACAGCGCAAACCCCCACGCCGCCGTCAGGATCCCCACCGCCGCTCCGGCGAGCGCGATCACCAGGCACTCGGCCAGCACGCCCTTCACGATATCGCTCCGCCGGGCACCAAGTGACAGCCGCACCGCCATGTCGTGCTGCCGCGCGACCCCGCGTGCCAGCACGAGGTTCGCCAGGTTCGAACAGGCGATCACCAGCACCGCGAGCGCGGCCCCCACCAGCAGCCACTCGAAATCGCTGATGCGCAACGGATCCCTCGTAATGGGGCGCGCGGTATGCACGAACGCGATCCGGCCCGATCCGTGGACTCGGGTCATGTGCTCCGTCGTGAGCTTGAACTCGGCGTTCAGCGTGTCGATCGTCGCGCCGGGTCGGAGCCGCACTAACGCTGTCAGATACCATTGTGTTGCCGCAAACGCATGGATGTCCCGCGGGAGCGATAGCCAGTAGTCCTCGCCCGACTCGGCCGCCAGCTCGATCGGCATGACCCCGACCACCTGCACACGCCTTGTCTCGGTGGGACCCTCGATGCTCACGGCCAGTTTTTCCAGATACGGCTCAGCGTCGAAGACGGTTTTCCAGATGCGCTCGGAGATGATGACGCTTGCCACTGCGTCCTCATCGGCGGTGGCGTCGCTGAAGGCGCGACCGGCAATAGGACGCACTCCGCGAACCGCGAACCAGTTGGCGCTCACGCGACTGCCTCTGCCGGGAATGCGGATGTCGCGGTCCATGAGGACATCACCGACTCCGAACGACTCATACGCGATCTGATCCACCGAGCGTACGAATTGACTGAGGACGTCGACGTGGTCCGCCATGGTCACGGTACCCGACGCGCCGGCGCCCTTCATGAAGACGCGGAAGAGCTGCTCCGGATCGCGCGTCACCGTGCGGGGATTCCGGATGCCGTCAATCAGCCCGAAGACCGCCGCGACCAGGCCTAACGAAAGCGCCAGCGACAGGATGGAGACGGTCGCAAAGCCCGGGCTGCGCCGGAGCGATCTGATCGCGCTTCTCAGAGGCAACATCGGAATCGTGATTCGTGAATCGTGATTCGTGACTCGGCACTGCCTCGGACCTCTGACCTCGGACCTCTGACCTCGGACCTCGGACCTCTGACCTCTGACCTCGGACCTCGGACCTCGGACCTCAGAATTGATACGCGTGCGGTCCCGCTCTCGAGAGGAAGAAGACCGACTCCTTCCCGGCCTTCCGATGCTTCTTCCGGTACGCCTCAGGCCACCGCTCCAGAAACGCCTCAGCTTCAGACTCTGGAACCAGCGCCCACACACTCCCCCCGAATCCCGCCCCGAAGGCCGACGCGGCCACTGCTCCCAGTTCACGAGCGGAACGCTGCAAGGTCACGGTCTCCGGCACCTGGTTGCCCAGATGGGCCTCGGCCAGCCGCTGGGAGTGATCCACGACCACTCCAAACTCCGTCAGAGATTCCCGTTGCAGCGCATCGGACGCCGCCGGGATGATCTCGTACGTCTCGGTTACGAACTGCTCCAGCCGGCCCTTGAGATACGACGCGGTGAACCCGCCCCCGCGCGCCCGGCCTGCCAGCGAACGGATTCTTTCGACGGCGCCGGGGACCTGGCTGATGGCCGAGCCCAGCATCGGGTCGTCGCGGCCCGTGTCGCGATTCCAGAGTTCGACCAGGCGCCGCGCGGCCAGCGACACTCGATTGTACTTCGCGAGCGCGGCTCCCGATTTTGGCGCGTGCACGCCTGACGAGCCCAGGGCGAACACGAAGCCGGCCGGGATCTGCAGGAGCGCCTCACGCCGGACGGGGTCCCAAGCATAACGAGCGAGCTGGCCAGGCTCGCTGCACAGGATGGCCGTCTGGTCCTGGTTTCCGCCGAACGTCCCGACGCCGGCATCGCCGACCAGGTGGCGGAACGGACGGCCGTTTTCCACGGCGCCCAGGTAGGCGGCCAGCTCCTCGCCTGACGAGATCACGCTCCGGAAGACCGTGTTGCTGCGAAGGTCGTTGGCCTTGGACAGGGCGATGAAGGTGCCAACCACCAGCGCGCTCGAACTGCTCATGCCCGCATCGGCCGGGAGGTCCGAGGCAAAGGCGATGTCAGCGCCTCGATACACGCGCTCGAAGTTCGCGGCGAGCCTTTTGACGACCGTCGCGACGTATTGCGTCCACGAACCGCGCTCCCCCCCGATCGGCGACACGAGGCTCGTCTCGAACGTCGCGCGCCTGTCGAGCGAGCAGGCGCGAACGATGGAGTCGCGCCGTGGCGCGACCTGCACGCAGAACCCGCGCTCCAGCGCGCACACCAGGCTTCGGCCCCCAGCGTAGTCGGTGTGCTTGCCCAGGACTTCGATGCGACCCGGCACCCAGAGCGACCAGCGCTGCTTGTCAGCGCCCAGGGAATCGAGGGCCTGGTCGGCGGACT
>DATCIJ010000179.1:0-2260 GCA_036507855.1 Gemmatimonadaceae bacterium
AATCGTGAGGTGCTTTCTGGTCACTCTAAGGTATTACGTTCGGCCGCTGGCGGTTGCGATCGCGTGTCTTGTTATTGGGCAACGCGGCCCGTCTGCACTTCAGCAGTTCATCCGCGGCGCGGCGTGGGAGTTCCGCAAAAGCGCGTCTTCGTTCGGTGAGTGGGACATCTGGCACCCACCAACCGGGCAGGTGGGCGCCTCGTTCCAGCTGCAGACCAGCGCTTCCCCTCCAGACGGCCGAATACTGAATGTGGGGATGTCCCTCCGGCTGTTGAAATTCGGCGGCGGCTCGGTTGACGACTACGCGATCTGTCGCTCGTTCTGAGCAGCGACGAGGCCCAGTTGCCGATCGCGCGCACGAAGCGCGGCGACGAGCGTCGGCATGTCAGCATACCCCTTCAGCCGACGGAAGCCCTTCACAGCTTCCAAGACGCCGGCAGCCACCCAGCGCAGCATCATCTGTCCGCCGCGCCAGCGCTTGACGTTCCGCTTCACGTGACGCGTGCGGCTGAGCAGACTCTCGGCGGCGTTGGTCGTCGCCAAGGATCGCCGCAGTCGGGCGGACAGGTTCAGCGTGAGGACGGTGAGGGTCTCGTCCAACCCTTCGCGCACGCTCTCGGCGGCACTGGGATGCTCCGTCTCTAGGCGGCGGGCGAGATCGGTGAGCAGCCGGGTCGCGGTCTTCACGTCGGCGCTTTGATACGCCCGTCGCAGGATCGCTTGCGCCCATGGCCGCTGCCGGTCATTGAGGTACTCGAGGATGTTGCGGGTCTTATGGACTTGGCACCGCTGCACGAGGGCCGCGTCTCCGAACGTGGCGCGGATCGCCTTCCGCAGCGCCTTCGAGCCGTCGAGGATGACGAGCAGACTGCGGTCCGTGCGGAGGCCCCGACTCTGGAGATTGGCGAGCAGGCCCTGGCACACGGTGGCGTTCTCGGTCGAGCCGTCCCACAGCCCGAGCGCGTGTTTCTGTCCATCGGCGGCAATCCCCAGAGCGACGATGAGGCAGTGGTCGCCGACGTGCACGCCGTCGATCAGCAGGGCGACCACGTCGAAGGCGTCCAACGGCGTACTCTGCCAGGCAGCGAGCTGCGCCATCGTTTTCGCGACGAAGCGCCGGCTGACCGCGCTCTTGCTGGTCCCGCGGCTCTCCACCTCCGGGCCGAGCGGCTCCAAGCTCCGCGCGTATTGGCGTGTGGCCACACCCACCAGCATCTGTTCGACGACGCGGCGGTCAAGAGGATCGGTCGCGGCCATCGTCTGAAACGTCGGCAACGCCACCTCGCCAGCGGCGGTTCGTACGCGCGGACGCTGGATGGTGACCTTCCGTCCACCCAACACCACTTCACTCGGCGTCGTGCCCGCCCGGCTCGCGGCCCGATCGGGTTCGTGCGCGTAGCGTGGCCCGCAGATCGCGGTCCGATCCTCCTCGAGCATAGTGGTGAACACCCGCAACCCCGACCGCAGCGCTAATTCCAACAGCTCCGTCTTGGTATCGATGAGTAGATCCACCAGGGGCAAGTGGCGTAGGGGCGATTCGGCTTGGGGAACGCCTGGGGCTATGCGAGACTTCATTTTCATGGCGGCTCCTTCTGTGAGGCTTCGGCCTCGGGCTTAGTCACCACTCGTGTATCACGAGCAGTGAGGAGCCGCCGCTTTCAATTTTCAACAGCTACTGGGACATCCCCCTCAAGCCAGATCTACCGGGTATGCGCGAGGTGTCTAACGAACTCACGAGCTCGAACGTGAAGGGAATCTATGAACGTCGACCAGGGAAAGCTCGAAGCATTCATGGGAAAGATGATCGGCCACATGACGGGAAGCACGGTCTGCTACAGCATCTGGCTGGGCGACGAGCTCGGTCTCTACCGTGAGTTGGCGGGTTCGGGCCCGCGCACGGCGGACTCGGTGGCCGCGAAGACCGGGTGCAACGCACGCTTGGTTCGCGAGTGGCTCGACGGCCAGGCCGCCGGGGGCCTGGTGGCATACGACCCCAGCGCCGACATGTACGAGCTGAGCCCCGAGGCTGCGCTGGCTCTCTCCGACGATGCCTCGCCGGTGTTAGTGGCCCGCGCGATGAACGCGTTCGGATCGATGTTCATGGACATGCAGAAGGTGGCGGCAGCGTTCCGGGGCAACGGGGCGCTCAGCTGGGGCGACCACCACCCGTGCCTGTTCTCGGGAACGGAATGGTTCTTCCGGACCGGATACCGGGCCTACTTGACGACCTCGTGGATCCCGGCGCTCGACGGCGTCGACG
>DATCIJ010000180.1:0-6974 GCA_036507855.1 Gemmatimonadaceae bacterium
GACAGCTCCCCCTCCCGCGGACCGACCATTCGGACGGCGACCTCTCCCCCGAAGGCCGTCGCGCCGTGTACACCCGCAACGACGGGCTCTGGATCTACGACCTCGATCTAGGGACGCACCGCGAGCTCCCGCTCGCCACCCGGGGGCATCACAATCCCGTCTGGTCGTCCGATGGACGGCATGTGGTGTTCAGCGCCCACACCGCCGAGGACACGCGCGCCGCCATCTGGGTGATTGCCGACAGCGCCGGCGCGGCCGCCCGCCGTGTGGGCGGTCTGCCCACGGTCAGCGCGTACCCGGCCCAGTGGCTCGACGACGGCACCATCCTCTTCGTCACTATGCTGCCCAACCTCGACGTGTATCGCATCCCGGCGGATGGCGCGGCCGAGCCCACCCTGGTCCTCGGCGCCGACTGGAACGAGACCTGGCCCCGCGTCTCGCCGGACGGCCGCTGGCTGGCCTATGTCTCCGGCGAGGATGGGACCGAGGCGGTGTACGTGCGGCAATGGCAATCCATTACCGGGAAAGTCCGCGTCTCCGAGCGCGTCAGCTTCGACAGCTACCCGGTCTGGTCGCTCGACAGCCGCACCCTCTACTGCTACGCTTTGGGCGAGTTCCTGGCCGCCGACGTGGATGGTCGTGGCGAATCCTCCCGCGTGACCGATACCCGTGTCATTCATCGGGGGGCGCCCGGGTACACCAGGAAAATGCATCCGGACGGACGGCGCCTGTTCGGATTCGTGCTGAGCCTCGATGACACCAGCGCCTCCCTGGTCGCTCCCCGACTGATCGTGGTCACGAACTGGCAGCGGGTGCTCGAGGAGAGGCTGGGTATCGCCCGGCGATAGCCTCCCCCAGCCGTGACGTCGCCCGGGTGAGGGCTGGCGGACGAGATGTCGGACGCCGGCGGCGCCTGCGTGATGCACGGCGTCCGCCGTGGGTCGTTGCTGTACGAGTCAAGCGACGTCGCGTCGTACGCGTCGCGCTCGTGCACGACGCCGCTGCGTTCGTTCACCTGCCGGGGGTGCGTTTGCCCTGCGGAGATTCTACGTTCAATTCGCGGCAGTCGACCGGGAAAGAGCTGCTCGCAACGCTCGACCGGATCGTCGAGCTCCTTTGAACGACAGCTGAGCTGTGAGCGATGAGCTTCTTCACCGAGCTCAGGCGCCGGAACGTGATCCGCGTCGCGGCCGCTTACGCCGCGGTCGCCTGGCTGTTGATCGAGGTCAGCGACACCGTGTTCCCGCGCCTGGGGCTGCCCGACTGGACGGTGACCTTCGTCATCGCGTTGCTGATGCTCGGCTTCCCCGTGGCGCTGGCCCTGTCCTGGCTCTACGAGCTCACGCCGGAGGGCGTCAGGCGGACCACGGATGTCGACCCGGCGCACCTGCCCGCCCGTGGGCGAGGCCTGGAGTGGGCGATCCTGGCGGGACTCGCGCTCGTGGTGGTACTGACCCTGGTTCGGGGCTACCGGTCGCCATCGTCGCCGGGCGAAGGCGATGCGCCGGCGCAAGCGGCAACCGACCCGGCGCCAGCAGACGCGCGCTCGGTGGCGGTGGTGCCGTTGGTCGCGCTGAGCCGCGGCGAGGACGACGATTACTTCGCCGATGGGCTGACCGAGGAGCTGATCAACGCGCTGGCGGCTCTGCCGGACCTGCTGGTCACCGCGCGAACCTCCTCGTTCCACTTCAAGGGCCGCGACGTGCCGGTGCCGGAAGTCGCGCGCACGCTGGGCGTGGCGCACGTGGTCGAGGGCTCGGTACGGCGCGACGGCGAACGGTTGCGCATCACCGCGCAACTGATTCGCGGCTCGGACGGCTTCCACGTGTGGTCGCACAGCTACGATCGTAATCGGGCCGACGTGTTCGCGGTGCAGCTCGAGATCGCGCAGAATGTCGCCGAAGCGCTCGACGTGGTGCTGGACGAAACCGCGCGTGCGCGCATGGCCGACGCGGGCGTCCGCGATGTCGAGGCCTTCATCGAGTTCCAGAAGGGCCGTGCGCTTTACGATGCCGCGCACGGGGTTTCGCGATTCGACTCCATGCTGGTCGGCGCCAACGTCCACTTCGAGCGCGCGATCGATCGCGCCCCCAACCTGTGGCTCGCCCACCTGCTGCACAGCGACCTGCAGCTGCATCGCCTCCTGGACCTCGTCTACGGCCGGCGGGTTGACGATCCTGACGCCGGCAACCTGGCGTTGGCGCGCGAGCGCGCGGCAAACGATCTGGCTGCGGCCAGCCGCCATGCGCCCGCGCCTGAACAGCGGGCGGTCGCCGACATGCACCGCATCCTGATCGCGGACAACTGGACGGGCCTCGCGGAGGCGGTCGGGAAGATCCTCTCCTCCGGGCGCTGCCTCCCGGCGTTCTACCTGGACCGGCTGATTCCCTTCGATCGGGTGGGAGCCGTGCAACGCCTGGCTGAGCGGAATGTGCGCTGCGATCCGCTGGATCAGGACTCCTGGTACACATACGTCGAGTCTCTACTCCAGAGCTCGCCGGGGAAGGCGCTCGAGGTCGCGGACGAGGCGCGACGTCGTCTGGAAGTGGGAGGCGAGTACCTGATGTCGCAGAAGGTATTCGCGCATATCGCGCTGAAGCAATTCGATGCCGCCGGGAACGCGCTTCGTTCGCCCGATTTGAGCGAGGGCGAGCGGATGGATAATCAGGTGGCCCTGTATGCCGCCCGCGGCAATGCCGGGGCGGCCCGCGAAGCGGCCGCGGCCCGGCTCGATCGTAACGGCCCGCATGACCAGGTCGACTTGATCTTCGCCGCATGGGTGGGCGATGCCGGGTCCGCCAACGCCGTTGCCGCACGCATCGATGAGCGCGAGTCGGGGCCGTTCGCTCTTCTGGGCGTCGTGCTGTCCTGTTATTGCGGCGCTCCCTTCAATCTCGATGCCACGCCCAATCTGAAAGCCCGCCTGGCCGAGGCGGGATTCGCCTGGCCGCCGGCGACGGTGTTCGCCTGGCCGCTGAAGGGCTGGTGAGATGATCCTGTGCCGTCCTTGAGCACGATAACGGGCCGCTGCAGCCGGCCGAGCGGCGCAGCTGCTTCTACCTTGATTCGCGGCATTGTGCGCCGCCGCTCGCGGCTGAGCGGCATGGCGTTCGGCTGGAAAAGCGGGCGGTGTGAAAGCCTCTGTGCGTGCTTCCGCCAAGTCTCGGCAATGATGCAGACAGGGCGGCAGGGTCCGCGGACACAGAAGAGCGTGCGGGACGTGGCTGTCACACCCGGTGGGAGTCGTGGGCGGAACGCACGTTGGGTGGCAGGGGACATTCGCGGGAAGGAGGGCCACGCGGGCATGACGCCGCGGGCCGCAGTCGCTCCGGCGCTTCGTGTCCTGTAATCTGGGAGGAACTGCCGTGTTTGCTCCGAAGGTCGCCAAGCCGCAGACGAAGACAGGTGAAGGGTCGACAAGCACGCTGGCGCCACACCGCTCGTCGTCGGTGGCGCATCGACCTGGCCACGATCCAGTCGAGCCGACGCTAAGCGGCAGTGTCCAGGAGCAAGCGACCAGCGACGGAAACACGACGGCCCGGCAGGCGCCTCGCGGCGTCTCATGGGCTTTTAGCATCATCCCAATATTTCCGCCTGACCGGGCAATACAACCTCACACGAGTTCGCCACTGACCGCACTCCGACTCCCATCTGACCGGGGGAGCGAGTCCCCACAGACCGAGTCGGAACTCCGGACGCCTCCGCTCTTTGCTCGTGCTGCCCCACCGCGTGATGTCCGGAGCGTCCTCAATGAACCCGGCCATCCACTCGACAAAGCCGCCCTCAGTGACTTTCAAACCAGCTTTGGCCACGACTTTTCGTCCGTGCGAGTGCATTCGGATGACCGAGCCGCGGCATCGGCCGCGTCCCTCTCGGCCCGCGCCTACGCGATCGGCCACCATGTTGTGTTTGGGCGCGGAGAATATGCGCCCGGAACATCAACCGGCCGCCATCTGCTCGGACACGAGCTGGCGCATGTCGTCCAGCAGAGCCGCGGACCATCCGCATCCGGCGCGCAAGACCCCAGCCTTGAAGCGGCGGCCGACCACGCCGCGAACCAGGCGTCGCGCGTCGCGCCAGTCATGGTCGCCGGCAGCAGCGCTGTCGGAATCGCGTGCAAGACGATGTTCGAGGAATTTACCGGCGGCAAATACGCGTGGGGCTTGCTCGAAGGAGCTCTCAAGCATACTCGGCCGGTCGCGAGCATTGTGGACGACGTCAGCGGGCTCACCGCCCCCGAGCGCGAGCAGGCGATCACGGACATCACTCAGGAGCGCGTCGAGCGCGGCTGCAAACAGGCCTTCCAAACCGGCCAGCAGTCTGCGCTGACGGACCCCAAAGACCACGCTGTCTTCGACCCGATTCTGGCCGAGGGCAAACGCGTTCTCGACAAGATCGACGGTGTTCTCGATGGCCTCGCGCCGGCGGGAACCGTTCGCACACAAATCCCCGGTTGGAACTTCACGCCCGAGGATTATGCGAAGTTGAAAGGCGCCAAAAAAGACCTCACGATGGCACCCGACAGTGGCTGGTTTCCCGCCAAGCTTCAGGAGAATCTCTTGAAGACCCTGGCTTTCGTCCTCGGCCCGACGGTCCCGGTGCCGGCCACGCCACTTTGGAATACCCCGGCCATGAGCTTCTGCAAGGCCACGAAGATCTCGCCGCCGGCCACCGAGGGTGTCAACGCGTTGGATTTCGCCCACGGTCATCTGGTGGTCAAGAAGGACCCAGCGACTGACAAGGAGGTCAAAGCGGCGGTTGCAACGTCGGAGAAGTTCGATAAGGATCTGAAAAAGGCCAGGACCAAGGCGATCGGTGATATGAGTTTCGGGACAGGATATCGCATGACTGATGAAAAAGTCGCCGCTTACAAGAAGGTTCTCGAAAAGGCCCAACCCTCGCTCACGAGTCTAACAGGTTGCTGAAATTCTGTGCGAATCGGAATACTACTCGGGCATATGCATGAGTTTACGCATGATCTGAGCAATGGACAGGCGTCCCGCGTCCGGCTGCGGCCAGCCGGAGCGTTGGAACGGGACCGTATTGGCGGTTCACGCGCCCACTCCTGCCGCGATCAAGCCACGCATTCGGACTAGGCCATACACGGCGACCGTGAAGGTGAAGATCCATTCGACGCGCTCACGCCCGCGGTGACGAAGCTTGCGGAGGAGGCCATAGACCTTGCTCCAACCGAAGAACTCTTCCGCCTGTTTTCGCTTGCGCTGGCTCACGGCGTAGCCGGGATGTCGAGTCGTGCGGCCGTCCACATGGCTGTGGAAGCGCCGGCCGTGCAGGTTGGGTGCAACGTGCGGCGTAAAGCCCAGCCGGCGGACGTCCTGCACGAAATTGCCGCGATCGTAACCCCTGTCCGCACCGATCGTGCGCCGGCGAGGACTCGGGTCGAGTCCCATGAGCATTTCCAGCGCCGCATCGCCTTCGGCCTCATATCCGGGCTGCGTCACGTGCGCCGCGACCGGCAGACCGAAACGGTTGTCCACCAGAATGCTGCCCAGATACGACAGCTTCGATGTGGTACCGTCGCTCTTGCGGGCCAGACGAGCATCGGGATCCGTGCGCGACTCGTGGGTCGCGTTCGAACGTCGCTCACCACGGAAATCCACCGTCGGGTTGCCGGGATCATCGTCGCTGGGAGAAGAGCCGGGCTCGTCCTTCGCAACGAAGCTCTTGTGGCTGGCCCAGGCTTCCAGGAGCGTGCCATCCACCGTGAAGTGCTCGTGAGAAAGCAGGCCGCGCTCATGCGCCTGTCGCAACACACCAGCCAGAAACGCCTGCGCGACGTCGCTCTCCAGCAGGCGATCCCGATTATGGCTGAAAACTGTCGGCACCCAGACCGCATCGTCCAGGTTCAGGCCCACAAACCACCGGAACAGAATGTTGTAGTCCAGGTGCTCCATGAGCTGCCGCTCGCTGCGGATCGTATAGAGCACCTGCAGCAGCGAGGCACGCAGCAGCCGCTCCGGAGGGATCGACGGCCGGCCGCCCTTCGCGTACATCTCATCGAAGCGCGGCGACAGCTCCTTCAGAACCGGCTCCACCAGTACGCGGAGCGCTCGCAGCGGGTGATTCGCCGGCACTCTGTCTTCGGCACTGATGTAGCTGAACATGGCCGGCTGCCGATCGTCGGTCCCACGCACGGTTCCGCTCCCTGGTCGAGGTCACATCATGATAACCATCCCCGACCCCGAAGACCATCATTCTCTCGACCTTTTTCAGCAACCTGTTAGCAGAAATGGGCCCGGAAGAAGACCAGTCCCGGATTCGGCCCTTCGACGGACGTTTACGCGAACCTTGACGTGCTAAGATCCACGAGGGCATCTTGCACGCACATATTTCGCAGCCTACATGGAGTTGAACGAAACCGCTTCGCGGTAGAGGTGGTGTAGGCCAAAGCTTCTCGTCCTTGCATGGCGGGATGGGGAGTCGGCGGTACCATGCGAGAGGTATTCACCCTCTCGCAAGGAGCCGTCATGACACGCCTGCGCAAGCGGATGCTCGAGGACCTTCGCGTCCGCAACTACTCGGCCAAGACCCAGCAGATCTACATTCACCACGTCGCACGATTCGCCAATCACTTCGGCAGGTCGTCCGACCAGCTCAGCACCGAAGACATCCGGACGTACCTCGTTCACCTGGTCGATACGGAGCACGTGTCCTGGAGTCTGTTCAATCAGGCGGCGTGCGCGTTGAGGTTCTTCTACCTGGTGACGCTGGGTCAGGGCGAGGTCGTACCTCACATCCCGTTTCCGCGCACGTCGAAGAAGCTGCCCACCGTCCTGAGCGCGCAGGAAGTGGCGCGGCTGCTGCGCGCGGTTCGCAATGCGAAGCACCGCGCGGTGCTGATCACGATCTACGCCGCCGGGCTGCGGGTGTCCGAAGCCCTGGCGCTGAAGGTGAGCGACATCGACAGCGCGCGCATGATCGTCACGGTACGGCAGGGCAAGGGTCGCAAGGAC
>DATCIJ010000181.1:0-3565 GCA_036507855.1 Gemmatimonadaceae bacterium
ATCGGGCGCGGGCGCGATGCGCGGGACACGGGCGCGAGCCACCACCAACCCACGTCGGCCAGCCAGAGGGCCAGGAACACATAGTTCACGTAAATTCCACCCCGCCAGCCCCACCCAAAACGATCGGCTGCCTGCCGAGCGGTCGCTGCAACAGCCGCTTCATGGTTCCACCCGTAGACCAGGTGGAACGCCAGCACCACGTGGATCAGGGCGAGTGCGATGCCGATCGTCCAGCTCGCGCGCGCCCATCGATCGGACCTGGGCGATCGCCGCATCAGCGCTTCGCCGAGCGCCCAGGCGACCGTCGCCAGGATCATCGTGCCGCGTACGATCGTGAGAGGCGTCACCGCCTCGATATTAGTCCCCGGTCGAATCCGGCGGTTCGGATGATTCCATGGCTCACGATTTCGGCCGCCGTTTATCGGGAGGGCGCGGCAGCGGGCTCGCGCTCCGGATCAGTTGAGGGCTTCCCGTCAGGAGTCCCTCATAGTTGTCGACTCGTTCACCGACGACGATGCCGCGGTCGCCGATCTCGAACCTGCGCAGCTCTTTGCTGTGGGCGCTCGCGCGGACCTTCACCACCGCCATCACGCGCGTCAACTGCCCCTGCAACTCGACGTACCGCTGCAAAATGATCGCATCGGTCAGAAACGCCGTCCCGTGCGGACTGAACCGGAGATCGATATAACTGTTCTCCAATTCGGTCGTCATCAACATCGTGATGCCCATGCCGGTCAAGACCGCGACCAGGCGGTAGAGCGACTCGCGGAAGTCCTCGCGGAACGTGGGGGCGAGCGCCAGCTCGAAGCCTGACAGCGAATCGATGACGACGCGCCGGGCCTTCAGCCGCTGAATCGCGCGGGTCAGGTCGTGCAACGTCTCATCGATCGAGAGATCGAGCGGGCGTGTGTGGATGATGCCCACCTGCCCGTTACGCACCAACTGGTCGAACGCGCTGCTGCTCGTCTGGGCGTATTCGCTCGGACGCTTTTCGAACACCGCGATGACGCCCGGTTCGCCGTGACGCGCGCCCTCGCTGATGAACTGCGTGGCCAGGACGGTCTTGCCCGATCCCGACGGGCCCGCAACGAGGACGGAGTGCCCGGACGGAATCCCGCCACCGAGCATGTCGTCGACACCCTTCACCCCGATGGAGAGACGTGGCAGGTGTCGCTTCGTCTTGCCAGCCGCGCCCGGCGCCCGCGTCCCCTCCGGGCCGATGATGAGTCGCGGGAAGACTTGTACGCCGTTGTCCGTGATGCGAAACGTGTGCAGGCCGGGGATCGGCGCCTGGCCGCGCAGCTTCATGACTTGCATCTTGCGCACCATCGAATTGCGATCGATGCTTTGATACAGCCAGAGCAGGCCGTCCGCCACGGTGAAGACCGGATTGTCCTCGCTTTCCGACAGCTGGTACTCGCCGACGAGAAACGTCGTCGCTTGCCATCCCGTCAGGCGCATGGCCAGCTCCTGCACGAAGCGCTGCAGGTCGAGCGGCCCGTTCTGCCGTTTTGCCACTCGTCCGACCGATCGGAAGGAGTCGACGATGACGACGCCGGGAGACGTCGCTTCCACCTCCTCGCTGATGCGCTTCAGCACCTCGCCGAGCCCGGCATTGAGGGCTTCCTGCCCCAGGTTGATAAAGCGCACCGATGCATTCACCTTCGCCACGTCGAAGAAGGTGAACTGCTGCTGGTACCGCAGCATCTTGAGCGGCGGTTCGCCGAGCACGGTGAAGACCAGCGCGGGGCGATCGGGACGCGCCAGGGCGAACATGATCTGGTGCACGAGGGTGGTCTTACCGCTTCCCGGCGCACCGGCGATCAGGTTGAACGAGAACTCGGGCAGACCGCCGCCCAGGACGTCATCGAGCCCGGGCACGCCGGTGGGCAGGCGACGGATGAGGACCCTCTCGGTCATGTCGTGGTCTCCCGCGTGGTGTCGTCGGAAAAGGCGTCGGGCCATGCGTCACGCAAAAGACCCGTGGTCAAGCTATCGCCGATGAACAATGCCAACAACTCACCGAACGTGGCGAGCACGGCGACGGCGGCGTCGGTGGCCACGGCGGGATCCTGTCGCTCCAGGGATACTCGCACGTGCGTGATCGGCGCATCGTGTGGCTCGGCGGAGCCGGCCGGCGCCAGCCAGGACAATTCTCGCTGCGCCAGGTGCACGCTGCGCGCGCACACTGCATTGATGACGGCCTCTCCGAACAGGGGCGTCAGCACCTCAGCCAGGCGCTCGTACGCGCGAAGGGCCGCGGCGGCGATCGCGTGTGCGTCGGCGCTCGTTCCAGCATCCTGAGCCAGCACTCGCCGGAGCGCCGGTCGCAGCGTTTCCGCGGTCGTCATGAGGACCGATCAGGCATGGAACGATCTTGCTCCCAGCGATGTGTGTCTTGTGGATGCGTCAGACGGCCTGCCGCTCGCGAAGGACTCTCGTGATGACGGCGACCACCTCGGTCGGTGGGCAGGGCTTCCTCAGGAACGCGGCGCAGCCGGCCTCCGTGCGGAACGCCAGACCTCACGGTGTTGTGCTCCGGTCCCTCCGGCCGGCCTCCAATGTTCTGCAAACGGGAATCGCGTGGCGACGAGAAGACCCGTCGCCGATCGTCGCTGAATTCGTTCAGATCGTACGAGAGGTCACAACGGTCGGCGGGAGTCGCCGCAAAACCAGGAGCCGAAGACACAGCATTGCTGGCGGGAAGGGAACCCTCAAGGCGCCAAGCCCGTGACGTGTACGTTCAGGGGCTCACTTCCGGTTCCTCGTCGGGCGCTAGTAGCCGAGGTCTTCGGGCTTCACCCAAACGGTCTTGCCGTCGCGGTAAATGACCACGGGCAACCCGTCTCTCTTGTGGCGGAGCATCGCGTCGCGGACGCCTTCCTCAAGAGCCTCGTCGATGATGCGGCCGTCTTCGACCAGGATGCGGTTTGTGTCCTTGCGCGTGTCAGTTTTCATGCGGTTCCTTGACGCTTCACCGCCGCCCAGATACCTTCATCGTAGACCCTCGGCGCCTGTGATTCCAAGCGCTTTGCCACCAACCGGGGCTTCGGCCCCGAACCGTCATACATCCTCCATGTCGAGGCGAGCGGTTCATACACACTGAAGAAGTTGCGCAGGCCTGCTCGATAGCGACGGCGAACGGTTTCAGCCGGAACGTTGTGGCCTCCGGCCCGCACTCGTTCGGCCACCCGTTCGACGGCGAAATCGGCGGATGGTAACCAGAGGAAGAAGAAGTGAACGGCGAATCCGGAAGCTTTGAGATCCCGAAGCCAGGGCGCCAACGTGCGACTTGCCAGTGTTGTCTCAAAGGCGAAGCTGACCCGCTGCGCTGCGAGCTCTCGCAGGCGCAAGATCATGACGCGTCCGGCCGCAATCGCTACGCTCTCAGGATCGAACGCTCGGAGACCGCGAGCGATCACGTCAGCATCAACGAACTCGCTGACCGCGAGAGCTCCATGGAGCAGCCTGGGCGCGACTGTCGATTTGCCGGCGCCGTTCGGGCCGGCCAGGATTACCAGGCTGGGGCGCAGGTCGCTCACGTTAGCTCCGGGTTTCCGGACTC
>DATCIJ010000182.1:0-24725 GCA_036507855.1 Gemmatimonadaceae bacterium
CCGGTCTCGATCATCACCACACTGGCCGAGTCCCGGAGCAGCCATTCAATGCGACGAAGCGCGCCTGCCGACGTTTCCCCACTGAACCCGCCATTCACCACTCGATAGGCGACGCCGGCGGAATCCAGCTTGCGCTGCAGAATCGCCGGATAGGCGCTGTCCGCATCGAGGCCAAGGCCAGCGGTCAGCGACGTGCCGACAAGCAGCAATGCCGGCCGGCGATCGACTCCTGCCGATGAGGCATTGACCGGCGCCGCCGAAGATCCAACGGCCGCTGTATCCACCGGCGTATCTTTCCCCGATTCGGCCCCACATCCCGAAAGGGACAAGGTCGCGATACAACACCGCACAGCCAACGACATCAATCCGATTCGCATGCTCGTCGCTCAGGGCCTCACCAAGGAATTCGACAGCGGCTCGCACCACCTTACGGTGCTTCGAGACGTGTCGTTTTCGATTCCACAGGGAACGTTTGTCGCCATCGTCGGTCCGTCAGGAAGCGGGAAGACGACCCTCCTCGGCCTCCTGGCTGGGCTCGATACGCCGACGCGGGGACGCGTGCTGCTCGACGACGCCGACCTCACCGCCATGACCGAGGACGAGCGCGCGCGGCTGCGCGGACAGAAAGTTGGGTTCGTGTTTCAGAGCTTTCAACTGATCCCCACCCTGAATGCGCTCGAGAATGTACAAGTACCGCTCGAGCTGCGCGGTGATTCGGGAGCCTCTCGCCGCGCTACCGAGCTGCTCCAGCGCGTGGGACTGGGCGACCGGCTCGATCACCTGCCGACGCAGCTCTCCGGGGGGGAACAGCAGCGCGTGGCGATAGCGCGGGCGTTCTCCAACCGTCCCGCCATCCTGTTCGCCGACGAACCCACGGGGAACCTCGATGGCGCAACCGGTGGTCGCATCTTCGAACTGCTCGAGGAACTGAATCGCGAGTCGCGCACGACCATCGTACTCGTAACGCATGACCTGACGCTGGCCCGTCGCGCCCAGAGACTGATCCAGCTTGCTGACGGCGTGGTCGTCGAGGATACCGACGGGACGGGCGACGGGGGCCGGGCGGCGGGCGAGAGCGCAGGCGCACATTCTGTCGCGGGTGGCAACGCATGAGCGCCGACGGACGCACCACCGAGTCACGAGTCACGAATTCCGGATCACGAATCGTGCTGTTCGGTCTCGCCTGGCGCGAATCACGAAGCACGCGGCGCAGGCTGCTGCTGTACATGTCATCGATCTCGCTCGGCGTCGCGGCCCTGGTGGCGATCGACTCCTTCGCCGGGAACATCACGCGGTCCGTCCGCGAGCAGTCACGCGCCCTGATCGGCGGCGATATCGTCTTTTCGGTGAGAAGCGGCTGGACGCCGGCCACGGATTCCGTGCTCGACGAGTTCGCCGCGCGCGGCGCCACGATAACGAAGCAGACCTCGTTCGCCTCGATGGCCTACGCGCCGCGAACGAACGCCACCAGGCTGGCTCAGGTGCGCGCGGTCGGGACGGCGTACCCGCTCTACGGCAGAATCACCACGCGGCCGCCCGGCCAGTGGGAACGGCTGCACGATGGCCGGCACGTGCTCCTCGATCCCGCGCTCATGATCGGGCTCGACGCGAGAGTCGGCGATACCATCTCGCTTGGTTACCAGACCTTCGAGATCATCGGAGCGCTTGACCAGGTTCCTGGTGATCCGGGCATTGCCGGCGCCATGGCGCCTCGCCTGTTCATGTCGGACCAGCACATGGCCGCCACACGCCTGCTGATCACCGGGAGCCGTGGCGAGTACGACGCGTATGCGAGACTCGCGTCGGGCGATCCGGATGCGATGGTGAAATCTCTCGATGCCAGGCTCGATTCAGCGCAGCTCCGCGCGCGCACGATCCGCCAGCAGGAGTCGAACATCACCGAAGGCATTACGGAACTCTCCAACTTTCTCGGGCTGGTCGGCATCATCGCATTGCTGCTGGGGGGCGTCGGCGTGGCCAGCGGCGTGAATGCATGGGTCATGCGAAAGATCGACACCGTGGCGATCCTGCGTTGCCTTGGCGCCACGACGCGCCAGGTGATGACGATCTACATCACCCAGGCGCTGGTGATGGGGTTCCTCGGGGCGGCCATCGGCGCCGCGTTAGGCGTCCTGATCCAGTTCCTGCTGCCGGGCGTCCTCAACGACGTCCTGCCGGTTGACGTCGCCGTGCGCCTCGAGCCACGGGCCATCGGGATGGGGATGCTGCTGGGCCTGTGGATCGCGCTGGCGTTCGCCCTCCGGCCCCTGATCGCCCTGCGGCGCGTCTCGCCGCTCCAGGCGCTGCGCCGCACCGACGACGGATCGCCGGCCCGCCGCTGGTGGCGTGACCCGCCCCGCATGATCGTGAACCTGCTCGTGGCCCTGTCCGTGGTGGGACTTTCCGCGACCCGCGCCGAAGACCTGAAGGAGGTCTTCGCCTTCAGCAGCGGGATTGCCGGAGCGCTGATGGTCCTGGCGGCCAGCGCCGCGGTCCTCTCATTGGCGGCGCGCCGCGCGCTCCGGACCGGGTGGCCGTACGTCGTCAGGCAGGGTGTCGCAAACCTGTACCGGCCGGGGAACCAGACGCGAAGCGTGGTCCTGTCGCTCGGCTTCGGCGCTTTCCTCGTCTCCACACTCTACCTGGTGCAGTCGAACCTGCTGGCCACGTTCCGGCAGGCCGAGTTCAACGCCCGGGGCAACCTGGTCTTCTTCGACATCCAGGATGACCAGGTGAAGGGTGTGGACTCCGTGGTCGCAGCGCAGGGGCGCGAGTACGCGGCACGCGTGCCGATCGTGACCATGCGCGTGGCGGCCATCAACGGACGATCAGTAACCGACATCATGGCCGATACGACCCGGCGCGAGAGTCCGTGGGCGCTTCGTCGCGAGTATCGATCGACGTACCGGAGCGAGGTCAGCGAAACCGAGAAGGTGCTCGCCGGAAAGTGGTTCGGTGACCAACCCACGGCGCCAGGCGGCGTGCCACAGGTATCCATGGAGAAAGAAGTCGCCGACGCGATGGGGGCGGAACTGGGCGACACGATCACGTGGAACGTACAGGGACTCGAGGTGCCGACCGTCGTGACGAGCCTGCGCGAGGTCAACTGGCAGCGTTTCGAGCTGAACTTCTTCGCGGTGTTCGAACCGGCGGCACTGGAGCGGGCGCCAAAGACCTTCGCGGCACTCGTGATGGCGCCTGACGATTCGGCGGTGGCGGCGCTCCAGCGCGATATCGTGCGACGCTATCCCAACGTCGCCAGTCTCGACTTGTCGCTCGTCAGGCGGACCGTCGCGGAGATTTCCAACCGGGCCACGACGGCGATCCGCTTCCTGGCGATCTTCAGCCTGGCAATGGCGGTACCGGTGCTGTTCTCGGCGGTGTCGGCGACGCGGAGGGATCGCGTGCGCGAGGGCGTGCTGCTCAAGACCCTTGGCGCCACACGGCGCCAGATCACCCGCATCCTGTTCAGCGAATACGCGCTGCTCGGCATCCTGGGCAGCCTGGCCGGAATGGTGCTGTCGTTCGGAGGCGCCTGGTTGCTGCTGCGCTATGTGTTCGAACGGCCATTCGAGCCGGCGTTCCTCGAAGCGGGCGCCATTGCCGGACTGCTATTGCTCCTGACGGTCTCGATCGGCCTCCTGGCCGGCCGCGACGTTTTCAGGGAGACGCCGATGGCGGCACTGAGGGAGAGCTAGCGATCAGCGATCAGCGAACAGGGACTAAAACAGCGTCCGTGTGGACGTCATGCCTGATCGCTTGTCGCTGATCGCTTGTCGCTCATTGCTCATCGCTGCCTCTTAGCTGATCCTCACCACGTACACCCTGGCCCCGGCAAACCCCACCATCGAACCACTGGGCGCCATCATGCGGAACGTGGTCTCGGGCGACGGACCCACACGCGTCAGGCGGAAGTAGTTCCCGGAGCCGGAAATCGACTTGGTTTCGACGGTCGCCGGCAGAGGCGTCACGAGCAGCGGGAAGACATTGCTGTTCACCGCGGCCATGTTGTCTCGCACCGCCCAGCTGAGCATCTGATACCGGGCCGGGAGCCCGGGGATGTTCAGCCCATCGGTGAACTGGCTGATCAGCCAGCCGCTCAGCAGATCGTCGAACTGTGCCCCGTTCGAGTGCTGAAGGAGGTTTCGCAGTCCGATGTCCGGACCGCTCACGATGCCACGCAGGAACGACCTCAGATTCCCGCCGCTGTGAAAGTCGGCCGCATAGCGGAGGAACATCCAGGCCGCGCCGCGTGGCGCGAGCTGATTGCGTGAGGTATTCGACGTCGGCGACGAGGTATCGGGCCGCTGCATCCAGCTTCGGTACCGCGCGAGGTTCTGCCGGAAGAACGCGTTGTAGTCGTCAGCCGACGCTGGCGTCGGGTTGACGTCGTTGAATGAAAGCTTCTGGAAGTCCGTGAAGCCGCGCTTGGCCCGTCCCACGACTTCCTCGGCAAAGTGCGACAGCCCTTCGTTGAGCCAGGTCGTCTCGGAGCTGTCCACCGCGGTGTTCAGCAGGCGGCGTCCCTGATTGATCATGTGCTGGAACTCGTGCGCGATCGTGCCACGCGTGTTCTGCCTGACGACGGACACCGAACGCGGGTTCCCATTGATCGTCCCGGCGGGATCGGGGACGAGCATGTAGAAGATTTCCTGCTCGTTCGTCTGGGGGCACGGGATCCCGAGTTCGGCGTACTCCGACTTCTTCACCAGGTCGCCGCCCCAGAAGAACCCGGCCACGAAGCCCTGCGCGCCAGTCGGCGTGGCGCGGTTCACCTCGGGGGTGTACAGAATGGTCACGCGCCCGTCGGCGTTGCGATCGGTCTCGCGGCCGAAGTAGAGCGTGTCGCTCGGATAGACCAGCGATTCGAATTCGGCGCCGATCTCGGTATAGTCGGCGGGCGAGAAGCCCGGGCTGGGCGCCGCGACATCCTCAACGATGGTTGCGTGGGCCGTGGTTTTCTTCACCGCGGCGCGAATCTCCTTGTACCCGGTCGTGCAGAGGTTGGAGCTGTTCAGGTCCGGGACGCGAATCGCAATCGTGTCACCCTCCACGACGGCGGCACTCGACACGGAAAGCGCGGCCTGCGGTTCGCGGCGAATCGCATCACGAACCGCCGGACGAACCTGCCGGAAGAGCGCTCTCTCCTGACTTCGAACCCTCTCCTCCGTGACGTCGACTTGCTGTATCGCCTGCAACTCGAGAAATGCCTGCGGGTCGAAGACCATCGCCCGGACCGCGGCAGCCATTGAAGCCACGTCGCCCCTGGCAAGCACGACGGAATAGAATCCGGTGTTGTCCTGAGCCTGTTCGGCGTTCGCGGTGATGAACAGGAAGTCCGACGAGCTGGTCGTGGGCGCAAGTGTCACGCAAGCGACGGCGCCTGGTCCGGGCAGCACTCGAACCTGACCGGCGGAAAGCGCAATCGGATTCGTGCACGGATCAGGATCGACGGTGAGCGTCACTGAGCCGGTTCGCCCTGAGGATTCGGCCTCGATGGTCGCCTGGCCAGTCGCCACCCCGGTGACCACACCGGACGCCGAGACCGAGGCGACCGTTGGCGTCAGGCTGCTCCATTCCATGGTGGCGTTGTTGATCTTCCTGCCGTTCTGATCGAAGGCCGTCGCGGTCAAGGTGACGGTGCTGCCAACGACCAGGATGGTCTGCGGCGTGGTGATCGCCACCACCGCCGGGGTCTGAGTCAGCGGCTGTGTCGGAGAGTCCTTGCAGGCGCCGAGTGCAATGATCGGCGCCAACAGTATGAATCGCTTCACGAGGTTCCCTTGGACGTCGGTTCAGATAGAGCTGCTCGGTAACAGCAGACACCCGGGCCGCCGCGGGCCCGGACGGTCCTGATATCTAGTGCCGTTCCAACTTGTTTCGCCAAAGGCTCAGAGACACGAGCCGGCTTGGAACCAACTTGGCGGGATGGTTGGAACGGCACTAGCGACGCGGCAGACAGGCCCAACGTATCGGCCTGCGGGCCCGTGTACCCGTGCCCCGGATCCGCGTTCCCAACGGTATCGAATGCGTCTACGCGAGGGCACGGCCAAGGTCATCGATCAGGTCATCGGCGTTTTCGAGCCCGATGGACAGCCGGAGAAGACTCTCCGGGGCGCGCGTTGCGGCTCCCTCCACGGACGCGCGGTGCTCGATGAGGCTTTCCACACCGCCCAGGCTCGTAGCCCGGGTAAATACCTTGCACTTCCCGGCAACGGCCAACGCCTCGGCGCGTCCGCCACGAACCTGGAACGAGGCCATCCCCCCGAACAAGCGCATCTGTCGAGCCGCCACGTCGTGGCCGGGATGCGAGCCGAGTCCGGGATAGTGCACGACTTCCACCGCGGGATGAGCGGCAAGGAAGGTTGTGACGGCGGTCGCGTTCGCGGTTTGCGCGCGCACGCGCCAGGCAAGGGTCTTTATGCCACGGTGCACAAGCCAGGAATCGAACGGCGCGGCGATTCCGCCCGCGGTATGCTGCACGGAGCGGACGCGAGCGAAGAACTCGTTGTCCTCGCGCGCCACCAGCACGCCCCCCATCACATCGGAATGGCCGCCGAGATACTTGGTGCTTGCATGCATGGCCATGTCGGCGCCGAGTTCCAGGGGACGCTGTCCCACCGGTGTGGCCCACGTGTTATCGACCACCACCATCGCGCCGGCCTGGCGGGCGATCGCGACGACGCCAGCGATGTCGGTGATGGTGAGCAGCGGGTTGGACGGCGTTTCCACCCAGATCAGTCGAGTGCCGTCGCGCACCGCGGAGCGTACCTCGGACAGGTCGCTCATTGAAACCGTGGTGGCGCGCAACCCCCAGGGCACGAACATCTCGTTCACGAGCCTGGGTGTGCCGTAGTAGACCGAGTCCGGCAGGACCACGTGGTCGCCGGGCTGCAGCGCCTGGAAAACCGCCGCGGTGGCCGCTTGTCCGGACGCGAAGGCGAGGGCGGCGGCTCCTCCCTCCACGATCGCCATGGCCCGTTCGAGCGCCTGACGAGTCGGGTTGAGGTCGCGCGCGTACTTGAAGCCCCGGCGGAATTCACCGTCCGCGTCGCGCTCGTAGGTCGTCGACAGATGGATGGGCAGCGTGATGGCGCCGGTCACCGGGTCAGGTCCGGTGCCTGCGTGAACGCAGAGGGTTTCGAAGCGCATGCTGCAGAGGGGAGATGGGAGATGGGGGATTCGAGATGGAAAACCCGCGCTCATCAGCTCACGGCTTACCGCCCGGATTCCACTGCAGTCGAGGGCCGTCGGCAATCAATCGCACCGCGCGCGCCGTCAGGTTGACCATCGCGGACATGTGCGCGAAGTCCACCAGCTCCACTTCGTCATTCACGGTGTGGTACTCGGCGTGCAGGTTGAACGACGACAGGGTGTGGGCAACAATGCCAAGCCGGGCAAAGACGATGTTGTCGCTCCGTTCGAAAAACCGTTGCGTGGGCCGCGGATCGGCAACGACTGGCAAACCCGCGCCGGCGAGGGTGGCTCCCATGGTCGATCGCTCGAATCCGGTGAGCCATGCCTTGCCCGGGCCCCCGGCGGCGGTATCAGGACGACCGATCATCTCCACCTGCACGTCGGCGACGTGCTGATCCAACGGCATGATCGGATGCTGGGAATACCAGCGCACGCCCAGTGTCCCGGCCTCCTCGCCGGTGAACGCCGCGAAGACGATCGTGCGTCTGGGGCGGGGGCCGGCGGCGATGATGCGCGCGGCCTCGATGACCGCGACCGTCCCTGAGGCATCGTCATCCGCACCGTTCGCAATCGAGTCGCCATTCACGGCGGGCCGGATGCCGACATGATCGAAGTGAGCGCCGACGATCACGACCTCGGACGCCAGCGCCGGATCGGAGCCTCGCAACACGCCCAGCACGTTGACGCTCGTCAGGCGCCGGTCTGCCGGCACCGTGTCGAGGTCGGCGAAAGTCGGCAGGACCGCCGCACCGGTGCGAACGCGTTCCTGCCCGTTGGCCATTCGGGTGCGCGTGGTCGTGTTGGCCATCGGCAACCGCTGGAAATACCCGCTGTCGCCGGCGGGTTCGACTCCGGCCTCGCGCAGCCGCGCAGCGATGAACCGTGCCGCCCGCGCCTCGCCGGCCGTCGCCACGCGACGCCCTTCCATGGAGTCGTCAGCCAGCGCGGAGAGCAGCATTCGCGTGCGCTCGATCGTCGCGACCGACGACGCAGCGGCTGCAGGCTGGGTGGACGGCGGTGCGCCGGCGCGTACGCAGGCGGCGAACAGCAACGTGGCAGGAAGGACGGAACGGCGATTCATGGCGAGGGAGGAGTTGATCGTTCTCACCCCGGCACGTCCGGGGAGGATTGCGGACCCGGAAGTTACCGCTCGCGCCGAGCGTGGGTCAGCCGCGCGCCGCCAGGAGAAAGACGTCGTACAGCGCGTGCGTCCACGCCGTGATGCCGAAACCACGCGTCACATACAGCCCGCTGAACGCCAGGCCGGCGATGGTCCTGAACACGAACGACGGCAGGTCGAGCGGATCGCCGTAAGGACCGATGTAGTGGAACGCCGAGAAGATCAGCGCGCCGATGGTGACCGCGAAGATCGAGGCCGCAACCGTTCCCAGGCCGAGGATGGCGCGGGCCGCGAGCAGCAGGCCCGACACGAGAAGGACCCGGAAGAGGAGCTCCTCATACACACCGGCACCTAACGACACCATCAGCACGACGGGCCACTCCATTGGTTGGGCCTGCCCGATGGTCAGGAGGGGCAACGCGTTCACCAGCTGCGCCGTCACCACGCCCACGACGAATCCGAAGACGACGGCCAGCAGTGCCGACTCGACGAGCATGAGGACGAACAACCGGGGGCGAAGGCCGCCCGAACTGCGCCGGAGGTCACGCACCGCCACGACAATCAGCAGCAGCGCGACCAGTCCGCCGAAGAGCACGGGGCCGCGGTCCCCGAGCAGTGTGGCCGCGAGGCTCCGGAGAAGCACATCGGCGCCGTTGCGGATGCCCACCCCGGTGCCCTGGTTCAGCGCCACCGCCAGCGTTTCGTACAGGAGGAGCAGCGGCACCGCGAACGTGAGGCTGTACCGTGGCGATCGGGTCGCGGCCCAGTAGGACTGGCGGGAACCGGGGCTGGCCGGCAGGACGGATGTCATCAGGATAGCACTACGGCCGGCCGTCGCACTCGTTTCATGCGTCAGCGTTAGGCGTCACGGGCCGGGCGGACGACCGGGGCGCCGCAGGTCGGGCGGCAGCGAGTCGAGCAGAGGCTTGAGGTCGGCCGCGCGCTCCACGGTCGTCACGAACGTGAGTCCGGGCAGGGTCACCACCAGCAGTCCATCCACGCCGTACAATACCGCGGCTGCGCCCTCGGCGTGCACCACGTTGCCGCTGGCGTCCATGAAATGCGAACGGCCCGAGGCGCCGTTCCCGGTGTCGTCGAGCTCGCGCGCGCGCCGCAGTGCCGCCCAGGTGCCAACGTCGTCCCAGCCGAATTCGCCCGGCAGAACGACCAGGTGGCCGCTGCACCGTTCGAGCAGTCCGCGCTCGATCGACACCGATTTCACGCCGCTGACGAACTCGTCATGATCACGCGTCTCGAGGCTCGACATCGAGCCGCCGATCTCCACGCAGTGCTGGGCCAGCGCTTCCAGGATCACGCGGGTGCGCCAGACGAAAATGCCGCTGTTCCAGAGTGCGCCTTCACGAATGAGGGCCTCGGCGCGCGGACGGGCGGGCTTCTCCTCGAATGCAATCACATGACAAGGCCCACCCTCGGAAAGCGGTAGATCCTCGCGCAGCGGCAAACCGGGGACGAGATACCCGAAACCGGTCTCGGCACGGGTGCCTTGAACGCCGACCGCAACAAGCGCGTTGGCCGTCGCGGCCACGCGAGCCGCCTCGCGAAGCACGTGACGGAACGCGTCGACAAAGGCCACGGCGAGGTCGGCGTGCAGGCAGCAGAAGATCGCATCCGGTCCCGCCCGATGACGGATCTCACCGGCTGCCCACGCCAGCGATGCCGCGGTGCCCAGCGGTCGAGGCTCCACGAGCACATTCCTTTCCGCGATCATCGGAATCGCCGCCCGTATCTGGCCGGCGATATCGCGACTGGTGACCACGAGGATCCGTTCGTAAGGCACGAGTGGTTCCAGTCGCGCGACGGCCTCGGCGATCAGCGGCCGCTCGCTCACCAGAGCGAGCACCTGCTTGGGGCGCTCGGGCGACGAGAGGGGCCAGAAGCGCGATCCAATGCCGCCCGCGAGAATGACGGCCCACAACTGCTCATCCACCGGCGTGGTTTCGACCGGTGAGGGCTGTTCCGCGGTCGCCGTGGCTGGCCCGGCGGCGGCGGTTGCAGAATAAATGGACACCATCAGGTGAGGCGTGAGCAGGCGTTGAGGTGGAGCAGTAAACTACCGACGCCGCACGCGTTCGACACATCGCCAATCACGTCGGGGCCAAAGTCACACGATGGCAATGAACCCTCCCGGATCACTGCGAGAGCTCGACGTGGAACGCCACCTGGCCGACCCCGGGCTCCGTCAGGCATACGTGACCCCGATGTTCGACCTGATCGCTCCGCGGTACGACTCGTTCACCAGGGTTTTTTCCTTCGGCATGGACCGGCGGTGGAAGGCCACCCTGGTCGCGATGGCCGGAGGCGCCATTCCACGCGATGGTACGGTCGCGGACGTGGCGACCGGCACCGGCGATCTCGCTTTTGCGCTCAACAACGCGCGGCCGGACCTCGACATCACGGCCACCGATGTGTCCGCGCGGATGCTCGCGCTGGCTCGTGGTCGCGGCGAGCGCGAACCGGCCAAGCGGGTGACGGTGTCCGCGGGAGACATCAGCGCGCTCCCCTTCGCGGCAGCTTCGCTCGATGCGGTCACCGCCGGGTACGCGCTGCGGAATACCCCGGACTGGCGGGCGTCAATCGCCGAGCTGGCGCGCGTCATCCGGCCGGGCGGCCACCTGTTCACGCTCGACTTCTATCTCCCGCCGTCCCCGGCGTGGCGCGCGACGTTTCTCGGCTGGTTGTCGGTCTCGGGGAACGCCGTTGGATGGTGGTGGCACCGGGAGCCGATGGCGTACGGCTACATCGCGCGTTCCATCGCGCACTTCACGACAGCCGGCGATTTCAGCGCGACACTCGAGCGCTCGGGGTTCACTGTCGCGGCGACGCGCTTGCGGTTGTCGGGCGGGATCGCGCTGCATCACGCCATTCGGCGTTAGGCGTCGGGTTGGCGCGGTCCGGCGGCGCGCCCGTGCATCTCATCGATGTGGATCCGGAAGACCACGTTACGGCCCGGGGTGGGGTCATCGGGCATGAGGGCGGTGGGAACCAGGCGTCGCAAGGCTTCAACGGATGACTGCCACTTCTCGTCGTTCGCGGGGCTCCCGTCGGCTTCGGGGAAATACACCGTGCCCTTCACCACCACACTTCTCCATTCGAACAGGGCGCGCACCTCGTCGATCTCGAACGCGACCCATGGGTGATGCGAAAGCTGGGTGAGCTTGGTCCCCGGGCCGGTGCGACACACGAGCCACCCATCGTCGTATACGTAATGGATGGGCTCGATATCAACGCGGTCGCGAAACGTGAACGCGAGGCGGCCGTGGCTGTGCTCCTTGAGCATCGCCTCGATCTCCCCGAAGGCGAGGTCTCGGAAGACGGGCGTGGAGGAGGTCATGAGGATCGCGTCAGGACGGTCCGGGCGTTGAGTCTGGAGCGATGGGGACAGTGAACGAAAACGTGCTGCCGACTCCCTCGGTACTGTCGACCCAGATCCGCCCGCCATGGGCATGGACTATTCCACGGGCAATCGCCAGGCCGAGTCCGGTGCCCGCCGTCCTGGCCGTTCGACGCGCGTGCCAGTGCCGGTCGAAAAGATGTGGCAGGTGCTCCTCGGGAATCCCGACTCCTGTGTCGCGCACTGAAATGACGGCGTGATCGCCGTTGGACTGCACTGAGACGATGACGCTTCCACCCGAGTCCGTGAACTTCACCGCATTGCCGACCAGGTTTGCCAGCACCTGCACGAATCGCGTCGGATCCACGTTGAGGTAAGGGAGTGACGGTGGCATCGTGCAGCGCACGTCAATGTGCCCCTCGTTGGCCGCTCCGCTCGTCATCTCGATGACGCGGTCGAGGAGTGGTTCCACCGCCTGTGGCGACGGGTCTACCTGGAAATGCCCGGAGTCGATTGTCGCCACGTCAAGCAGGTCCTCGATCATTCGGTTCATCATCCCGGCCGATTCGACGATCGCACCAACGATCTCGCGCCGGTCCTGGCCGGGCGTCTCGCTGCTTAACGCACGAGCACAGAGACTGATCGCCGCGAGCGGGTTGCGCAGGTCATGCGACACCGCACCGAGGATCTCATCGCGGGCGACGGTCGCCCGCTGGGCCGTCTGGTACAGTCCAGCGTTGTCGATCGAGAGCGCGAGGAGCCTCGCGACCGACTCGGCAACACCGATCCACTCGGAGTCGAGCAGCCGGTTCTCGTCCGTGGAAATGAGCGTAAGGACCCCGACCAGCCGGCCACGTGCGACGAGCGGCAGGCTCGTGAGAGACCTGATGCCCAGGCTCGCCACGATACCAGCGCGCTTGTCACGAAGTGCACCCTCTCTCGCGCCCGGATCGCCGTTCACGGTGACGGTGCTCCGCTCCTCCATGACCGTGGCAACGGGAAACGGCCAGTCGGACGGTGCCTCCCGCGCGTGCTCGAGCGCGCGAAGCGCCTTGGTCCGGTCATGATCCTCATGGACGCTCGCGATCCGACGAGTCATGCCGATTTCGTCGCACAGGTCGAGCGCGCAGCAGTCCGCGAGATGCGGGACGGCGAGATGCACTGCGCTGACGAGGGTTGATTCGTAATCCAGCGAGGAGCTCAGCGGTTCGCCAGCGCCGGCAAGGAACCGCTCATCCTTCTGCTGACGATGGCGTTCGGTGATGTCTCGCAGCACGACCGTGTACAAAGGGCGGCCGGGAAGGTCGAGTCGTGATATCGACGCCTCGGCCGGGAACTCGGATCCATCCCGGCGACGCCCGACGATTGCCTGGCGCTGACCCATGCGGCGCGCCACTTCGGCGCCGGCACCGAACCGCGCGATGTGCCTGGCGTGGACTTCATGAAGCCGATCCGGAAGGAGAATCGACAGCGGCTGGTCCATCACCTCATCGGCGATCCAGCCAAAGGTGGTCTCCGCACCATGATTGAAGACGAGGATGCGCTGTTGTTCGTCGATGGTGATGATCGCGTCGATGGCGATCGACGTGATGCCCGCGGCTTGCTGTTCCGATGCGCGCAACTCTACGAGGGCCGCGCGGAGGGCAGCACGATCCCGGGCGACGACGCGCAGCGCCCCGATGACCGCGAGGGCGGCGATGACACTCAGGATGACGCCAAGGGGTCTTCGCCACGGACCGGCCACGTCCATGGCCCTCAGGGTCTCCAGCACGACAAGGGCAAGCGCCGCGACCACCGCGATGGGCAGGGCCGCTCTCCCCCCGACACCCGGGGGGGGAGGTTCGTTCGCTGTGGACTGGCGGGGCTCGAGCACAACCGACGTTAACCGCAGGCGCCGGGGGCGCTCAAGCGGTAGCCGTCAGAAGATGCGAAGGCTGATATAGCGCCGCGGATTCTTCTGCACGTCAGCCAGCAGCACGCTGAGCTGCCGGAGGACCGAATCCGCATTCCGATAGAGCGTCGGATCGTTGATCATGAGACCCAACGATCCGTTCCCGGAGTTGATCTTCTGCGCGATCGAATCGCTGGTCGCCAGGAAGGACTCGAGCTTGCCCTGGGACCGCCCCAGCTGTTCGGAGATGCCGACAAGGCGGCGGCTGGTTTCGCGCAACTGGCGCGCCGCTTCGGCCGCATCGTCGACAATGCGGCGCACCTCGCCACGCGTGGTGGACGAGTCGACGCGCTCTGCGACGGCTCTGAGCAGCTCCGCCGACCGGACCAGCGACTGGACGCCGCCACGCACGTCGGCTGACATCGTCGTCATGTTGTTCGATTGCTCCCGAACAGTCTGCGCCAGGATCGTGGACAGTTCCGAAAAATTGCGCACCGATAACCGGAGATCGCGCGCTGCCTGTTCGTCAAACGCCACCTGGACACGCTCGGCCACTGAGGCGACGTCTCCGGCGATTCGTCCGGCGACCGCGGTGAGGCGCGCGATGTCCGGTAACGTGGCGCCGGGGAGGACGTCTCCGCCGCGCGAAGTCTCGGATATCTGACGGACGACATCCGGGTCCCGGCCGACGGCATCGCGGCTCATGATCGTCGCCTGCCACTCTCCGAAGAGGCTCGATTCGTTCAGGAGCACGACCGCATCAACGGGAAGGTCCGCCTCGGGATCGAGGGACATCCGCGCCAGTACGAAGGCGCTGTCGCTCAGCTCCATGGCCTCGATCTTTCCGGCGCGGACGCCTCGAATGACCACCGGCGTCCCGATCCGCACCCCGCCCACGTCGCGGAATCGCGCCGTAACGATGGCCTGATCGCGTCCGAAATCCGCCTGCTTCACCCAGAGCGTGGCGGCCACGATGATCGCCGCTCCGATCAGCATCGTCAGACCGACCACGAAGTCATTCGCACGCTTCACGGGGTCCTCCCCAGCAACCAGACCACTGCCCAGAACGCATCAAGGATCAGGATCATAACCGCCGAGTAGACCACTGCGCTCGTCGCCGCCTGTCCAACACCCTGCGCTCCACCGCGGGCGGAGAGGCCCTGCATGCAGCCGATCCAGGTGACCGCAGTCCCGAACGACGCTGATTTCACCAGGCCGTAGCGCACGTCGAACGTCGTGAAGAACAGGCGGAGCCCTTTCAGGAACTCCTCGGACGAGATGCCGAGCAGGGCGATCGAAGCCATCCAGCCGGCCAGAATGCCCACGACCATCGCGAGTCCGACCACCACGGGAAACATGATCGTCCCGGACAGTATGCGCGGAACGACAAGGTACGCATACGGATCGTAGGCGAGCGTCTCGAGGGCATCCACCTGCTCGGTGACGCGCATGGTGCCGAGTTCCGCGGCGATGTTCGCCCCGACGCGACCGGCAAGCGCGAGTCCCGTGAGCACCGGCGCGAGCTCCATCGTGATCGTCTTCTCGACCAGCGTCCCGACGAAGTAGAGCGGTACCGCGCCGGTAAACGAGTAACTGGCCAGCAGTGACAGCACGATCCCGGTGAACAGGGCGATGTACATGGCGATCGGCAACGACCGAACGCCCAGCTCGCGCGCATGAAGCGTCGTCTGTGGCCACCACGTTGACACGTCGCGCGCGCCGACGAGCGTGTAACCAATGAACCGGCCCGAACGCCCCATCCCTTCGACGCGCTCGCGTCCCCAACGCCCCAGGGAAGTGATGCCCTGTGCCGCCGTCATGCGATCTCCGTGTGGTGGCGCCGCGCTGAGCGTGGCGCCGCGTCGTCACTCGCGAGCGAGCAGTCCAAGTCGCAGGGCAAGCTGCACGTAGTCCGCCCGATGCGACAGACCAAGCTTCTCGTTGATGCGCTGCTTGTACGTATCCACCGTCTTGGGGCTGATGAACAGGCGCTCGCCGATCTCGGGAGCCGAGTAGCCCTGAGCCGTCAGTCGCAGCACATCCCGCTCGCGCTCCGTGAGGCGCTCGAATTTCTCGCGGTCCTGCTGGTGAGGATCCTTCTTGGTCAGGCCCTTCGCCAGCACGCGAGCCGCTGCCGGCCGGACGTACACGTCGCCCTTGGCGACGGCGCGAACCGCGTCAATGAGCTCCCGATCGGCCGCGCTCTTCACGAGATACCCCGCGGCGCCTGCCTCGAGCAGCGGCACCAGGTAGTCCTCTTCCGGATGCATGGTGAGCACCAGCACGCGCGTCCCGTTCTTGCGGGCCACGAGTTCCTTGGTCGCGGTGATGCCATCCATCCCGACCATCGACAGGTCCATCACGACCACGTGTGGATGAAATCGCTCAACCAGCGCCAGCGCTTCCTCGCCGTTCTTGGCCTCGCCCACGACATCGATGTCTTTCGCGGTTCCCAGCACCGCCTTGAGGCCCGCGCGCACCACGGTGTGGTCGTCGGCGAGCACGACGCGAATCAGGTCTCCAGTCATTCCTCTGCCCTCGGTTTCCATGAGTTTCCGGTTCCAATTGTCGCGAGTCGTTCGGTAGGCGCAGGCGATGCCGCGCTCAGCGGCACTGTCGCGACCACTCGTGTTCCCCGTCCAGCATCGCTTTGAATCGTCAGGCGGCCGCCGACGAGGGCCGCCCTTTCGCGCATCGTGAACAGCCCCATTCCCGGCCGCCGGCGCTCGACATCGGCGGGAACGAACCCGATGCCGTCATCAATGATTTCGAGATCCGCTTCCGCGTTACTGACGTTGAGTCGGATTGAGATGGTCCTCGCCTGGGCGTGGCGCATGGCATTTCCAGCAGCTTCCTGAGCCACGCGGTACAGGGCGGACGCGCACGCCGGATCGAGCGGTTCGACTTTCAGCGGGCCGATGTACTCCACCAGGCTGCTGCCCCGCTCCATCGACTCCCTGGCCAGCAGCTGGAGCGCGGCAACCAGTCCGAGATCGTCCAGAACGCGTGGGTGCACCGTGTGCGCGAGAAGGCGCACTTCGTCGAGAACGTCGCCGACGATGGCGCGAACCCGCGCGATCCGGCCATTGAGACGCGGATCGGCGTTCTCGCCGGCCAGTACGCTGAGCTCGAGAAGGAGCGCCGCCAGAGTCTGCGCCGTGGAATCGTGCAGTTCCCTCGCGATGCTCGCGCGCTCACGATCACCGGCCTCGATCACCTGCTTGGCGAGCGCGCGAAGCCTCGACCGATCCGCGCTCAGTCCGTCGAGGAGGATGTTGAGGGTATTGCCGACTCTCTGGATCCCGGCATCCGCGACCGAGGAGGACGGCACGCGAGCGTCGAGTTCACCTTGCCAGACACGGCGCGCCGTCTGCTCGAGTTCGTTCAAGGGGCGAAGCGCGATGACCACCAGCGTCGCGTTGACCACCAGGCCCAAGCCCAGGGAGGCGAGCAGGACCAGCCAAAGCCTCGTGGCTTGCCCGTCGGTTCCGCCGTGGAGCGCGACCAGCAGAGCCGCCGTGACGATGAACGCGTTGGCCCCGGCGATTTTCGCGACCAGGGGCACGCGCAGCAGCGTGACGATCCAGGCGGGGAGATACGATGCCGACTCTCTCCGCCCCGTCAGCGTTTTCGGTAGTATCGCCACGGGGGTTTCCTTCACAACGCTCCTCGCTGCCTGCGACCCTGTCATCCTGAGAGAGAGCCTAAAGGCTCCTGGGGACCAGAGATGACGGTCGGACCCTCATGAATTCGTCGGGAATTCCCCTACGTGACGCGTTTCCTGTACCGTGGACACCTGATTCGTCGCCGTTTCCGGCTGAGTCAGGCATCCCGGGCTTGCCGCTGACCATGCCGGAGTCTCAGTTGGGGCCAATGGTTCCCCACCCCTGAGCCCATGAAGAGTCGATGGACGAAACCGTAGCGCGCCTTCTCGTGGCTGCTCTCGCTGGACTGGCGGTTGGGCTGGAGCGCGAATGGTCGGGACACGCGAGCGGTCCGCTGGCCAGGTTCGCCGGACTACGCACGTTCTTCCTGATCGGGGCACTGGGAGGGGTGGCCGGCACTCTGATCAGCCAAGGCGCGGGCGCGGCCGGGGCGGTCCTGCTGGCCGGCGCGTGCTCTCTGGTGGTCGCCGCCTATGTCCTGGCGGCGCGCCCCGGGGGGCACACCATCGAAGGCACGACGGAGGTCGCCGCGCTGATGGTGCTCGCGTTAGGCGTCCTGGCCGGACTGGGATTCCTCGAGCTGGCCAGCGGGTCCACGGCCGTCATGGTGCTCGCGCTCAGCGAGAAGGAACGAATGCGCGAATTCGTATCGCGGATCGGCGAGGCAGATCTGCGCGCCGGCTTGCAGTTCGCCGTCCTGGCACTGGTGGTGCTTCCGTTGCTTCCCTCCGGCGCCTACGGCCCGCTGGGGGGCATCGATCCGCGAGGCCTGTGGATCGTGGTGTTGTTCTTCTCGGCGCTCAACTTTGCCGGTTATCTCGCGCGGCGCGCCATCGGGCCCGGGCGCGGTTACGGTGTGACCGGCCTGTTGGGCGGGCTCGTCTCGTCCACCGCCGTGACATTCCAGTTCTCGCGACTGAGCCGGGAAGACCGATCGCTCGCCGCGGGCCTCGCCCTGGGTGTGGTCGGAGCGAGCACCGTCCTTCTGCCGCGCGTCGTGGTCGTCAGCGCGGTCCTGAACGCCAGCGTCGCTCGTGCCCTGCTCCCCTACCTGCTTCCACCGTTCATCGTGGGACTGGCGCTCCTTTCGTTTGCAGCGGCGAGGCACTGGGGCGAGGACCAGGAGGCTCGCAAGGCTGACAGCATCAAGTCTCCATTGCGCCTTGTTTCCGCGATCAGGATGGCTCTGGCGCTTCAGGTCTCGCTCATGCTCATCTCCTGGGTGAGCACGAATATCGGCCGGGGCGGAGTACTGGCGTCGGCTGCCCTGTTGGGCCTCACGGACATGGACGCCCTGACGCTTTCAATGAACCGGCTCGGCTCGACGCCGGACCGCGTTCAGCTTGCCGCGCACGCCATCGCCATCGGTCTCCTCGGCAATGGCGCGCTCAAGGTGGTGCTGGCGTTCGCGATGGGCGGGCCGGGATACCGTCGCCTGGCGACAGCGGGATTGCTGGCCCTCATGGCGACCGGCGCTGGCGCGCTCTGGCTCCTCTGGTAAGCCAGAGGCGTCGCGCCTCACGACGCGACGCCTCCTCACGAATCGGACTGCCTAACGCGCGAGCGCGAGAATGGTCTGGCCCGCGCCGTGCATGATCCGCAGGATCCAGTCGCGCCCCTTCTCGTCACGCAGGATGTCGATCCCGGTGACGCCACCGATCCCGCGCGTCAGGTGCCTGCCGGTACCTTCGAAATCGCCCAGCATGATCTCGACGCGTTCATCGTGATGGTCCCAGGCCGCGCCAAGGAACGGATAATCGTGTTCCTGGGCCTGAGCGCCCAACTCCGGATCGTCCACCTCGAGCGAGGCCAGCCGGCCGATGTTCCGCTTCGTGAACGCTTCCAGTTCGCCTGCCCAATCGGCGGTCGCAATCCGCGCGCGGTCCGCCGATGGCGGCCACGTGAGTTGGCGGTCGCCGGGCCCCACCGGAACCGCAAGAACGGCGCATTGAGCGCCACGAAGAATCCCGGTCGCGGTGCTGCCGACCAGAATCCGGTCAACCAGACCCGCCCCGCGACTGCCGGTGACGATGAGGTCCGCCTGGGTGGAACGCGCAAACTCCAGGATCTCGCGCGAGGGCTTTCCGTTGCGCGCGACCGTTTCAACAGGGACCGTTGCCGGCAGACCCAGCTCCGCCTCGACCCGCCCAAACGCCGGTCCGACGCCTTCGCCGAACAGCGACATCCAGGCAGCGAACGCCTCCGGCTGCAACTCCAACCGTGGTGCGACGTGCACCAGGTACACCATGGTGGCCGTGTCGATGAGGGCAAACGCCTTTCGCGCGGCCTTTACGCTGGCGACGCTGAAGTCGGTGGCGACAACCACTCGCCGCGGGAGGTGCGCAAAATCAGGCGGCACCGCCAGAACGGGCGCCCGCGCCACGCGCAATGCGTGAAGCGCGGTCTCGCCGCCAAAGAGGCGATCGAGAAGCTCGTGGTGGCCCAACCCCACGACAATGAGACGCGCCTTCAGTTCACGAGCGGCCCGCGCGATGGTCGCCGGCGGATCGCCGTCGCGAACCTCGACCTTCCACTTGCTGCCGAGCGTATTCGCCTGTTCGACCTGCGCGCGAACGCGCTCCTTCAAGGCCAGACGGCGCGATTCATCGGAGTCGATCGGAGGGATCAGCATGCCGTAGTCGGCCGCGACCAGCGGCAGGCCTTCGAGCACAGCCAGCACGACCACCTCGGCTCCGGTATGCCGTTCCAGCATCGAGGCCGCTCGCAGAGCAGCCTCTGCAGACGCCGTTCCGTCCGTCGCCACGAGGATCGGACCGAGCGTTGTTGCGTCATTGACTACCGACTGGAGGCCCGCTTCGGGCGTTTCCGTCGCGGTGATCATGGGTCACCTCCACAGGGAAGAGCTACCATCGGGAGCCGGACGGATCCCGACATCAGCAATGTCCAGTGGGGTCGCCCGGGCCAGTGTCCGTCCCGATACTCAATGTGTGTACTCCACCTGACGATGGTTCCGTCAGGGATTTCCCCATGAGGCCGTTTGTCCCCAACGGTCGGCGCTGCCACGTGGCCCGTCGAGCGACGAACTCGCGACGCCGAATGGCGCGGCCCTAACGTCGCCCCGGGACCTGCAGGTGGCACATCAGGCACTGCGTGGCGTTGCGGCTGGACAGGCGCTCGGCGCGGAACCCTGGGCCGTGAGGATTCACTCCCCACCCGATCGTTGAGTGGCAAGTCATGCAGTCGCGTTGTGCATGGCAGGTGGCGCAACTCTGAAGTCCCTGCCGCGCCGCGCGCCCGTGCTGGAGCAGCCAAAGCGGCTGCGCATCGTGGAAAGCCACGTCGAGCCGGCCCTTCGACGCCAGTCCCGACTCGCGGTGACAGCTCCGGCAGAACAGCTCCGCGTTATGACAGGACGAGCATTCGGTTTCGCGCCCGTACGAGTCTGCGGCGTGTCGCTGCACGAAGTTGGCCGCGTGGAAGCGACGCGTCCCTTCCCCGGCGTGACAATCGGAGCAGAATCGTTGTTCGTGGCAGCCCGCGCAGGAAAGCGCTCCCGCGGACGCCTCGACACCGTGTGTGCCGCGGACATTGGCGCCGTGCACGCGCACGATCCTGGGCAGGGCGGCGTCTGTGTCGCCACGCGCGGTGAGTAGTGGCGAGGCAGCGCGAAGACGCACTGGTTGCAGGCGGAGTAGAACGCCCGGGGCGCCGCCACGTTCGGCCAGCGGAAGGCGCGCCAGCACGTCGGAGGCGCCCGATCCAATGTGGCAGGTGGTGCAACTCGGGCGCGCATGGCACGCGCCGCATCGATCGACATTGGCACGAGCCAGCGTGCCGTGGCCTCGATCGAACGCGTCGGCGTGATGATCCGCGGGCACCGGGTACACCGCCGGTCGACCCGCCATGAGACGCGCCACGCGGGCGTCGCGCCCCAGTGCGGCGATCACCGGCTGCGTGGCCGCGTTCACGTGGCAGCGGGCGCAGGATTCCCGCGCATGGCACACCGCGCAACTGGCGGCAGCGACGGGCGTCGCCGGCTGGTGAGCAGCGGCGAAGTCCGCCTGTTCATGTGAGACCGGCCTGGGCAGCGCGGCGATACGCTCCGACGTGAGCGCCGGAGCCGCGGTAAGCGGCACATGGCACACCGCGCATCGGTTGTCATCGGCCAGGTGGTTCGTGGCGCGATGGGTGTGGCAGCCGAGGCACGTCGCGGGCTCCGCCCGATGCACCGCCATGCGGGGTGTGCCGGCGGCGCCATGACAGGAAACGCAGGACCGGCCGGTCGAGTCCACATCGCGCCCATGAGCGGCATGGGAGAACCGCAGCAGGCCCTGCCCACGCGCCACGTACCGCCATGAGACGACTCTCTCGTCCGTGCCGTTGTGGCATTCGCGACATGAGGCTTCGCTCGGCATCGATGTCGCCGCATCGCCGCCTGGTATCCCGGCATGGCAACTCTCGCATAACGGGAACAGCCGCTCGTGGCGCTGGTGCGGGAAGCCGCCTTGACCACCACGCTGGGCGTACCCGGTGCTTCCGAGCAGTGAAAGGGCGAGCGCGACGAGTGCCGTTCCAACTATTCTCGTCAAGCAGGTCAGGTCAGGCCTGTGTCTGCGAGCGCTTGGTGAAACAAGTTGGAACGGCACGAGGCCGACGCGGTTCATGGCGCGCTCCGCGTCACACGGGTTCCCGGGTCGCGACCGACGGTCCATTCCAGGCGCAGCGAGAAGCGTCGCTGGCTCCAGTCGGGCGATGAGCCGCTGCCGCTCTGGTGATGGGCATGCAATGCGGCGTCCACGACCAGTCGCGCGTCGGCGCCAATCCGGGTGCCTCCCTCCAGGCGCAGTCCATTCACGCGACCCGTGCCGACCCTGAACTCGTAGATGTGCTGCAGCGCGGTCGCCGCGACACCGAGCCAGCGGGACTCGTCAGGCATCCACCGGGCTCCGGCCACGACGTCGCTGCGCGACGCGCCAAACCCGATGTCGACGTCATAGTCGGCATGGAAGAGCCAGCGCTCGTCAGGCAGCCATTCGGCGCCGGCGCCTGCCCGCCACCCATCATCCTTCAGCGGCGTGGACTCGAGGCCTCCGCTGGTTTCATCGTAGCGGCGGCGGCCACCGCGCGCGTCGAGTCCCAGAGCACCCGATGCGCTGCGCCAGGCCAGGGTGGCTCGCGCCTCGTCGAACGCGACCGGCGAGAACACGCCCCAGATGGTCCACGCCTCGAAGAACGGGCGGTGGCGGCGCGCCTCGACGGAAGCGGTGAGACCGGAGGAAAGCGGCCGCGCCACCTGCAGTCGAGCCTCATTCACCTCTCGCGCGCTGACGTCCCAGGCCACCGAGAAGTCGGCGGACGCCCCGAAGGCGCGCCACGACGCGTCGGCCCCGATGCGTTCCGAGTACAGCCCGGCGTGATCGGCGCGGATGACGCGCTGCCACGTCGCGCCGGCGGCGCCCCGGGTTCCCAACGGTGTGCTCGCGGCCAGTCCCAGGAGCCATCCGTTCTCGTCAGGCGGCAGGTCGTCGAGCGACCCGAGCTCCGGTCCGGTGACCGGCTCGTTCAACCCGGCGACGAGACTCCGGCCCCCGAACGCCTCGATGCGGACCCGTCCGCGCCGCAGCAACAGTGACCCGCCGTCATAGTTGTAGACGCCGAGTCCTCCTGTCGCCCACTGCCGCCCGAGGCGGGCGCGGGTCGCGCCGCGATCGATCTCGAGCCACACCTCGATCGCGTCGAAAGAATCGTCCGCCCGTGGCCACGACAGGCCCGAACTGCCGAGCGAACTGCGGGCGCGAACATGTGCATGAATGCTGATGCCTTCACCGAGCCCCCAGGCCACGGCGCGGAGGTCCTGCACCAGCGGAGTCGCCAGCTCGCGCTCTCCGGAACTCCGGAACCGGCAGTACGAGTCACCTTCGATGCAGCGCACCAGCCGGCCGTCCGCCCGCGCGCGATACGGACCCGTGCCGGACGCCTCGCCGACCGGCACACTGTCGTCGACCAGGGGCCGCAGGTCGACCGCCTGCATCGACGTCACGCCGGTGATGCGAACGCCCTGGGCACGGGCGGAAGTCACCGGAAGCAACCCGGCGATGCCTAACGCGGCCACGACCCGGAGTCGCGTCATGGGCGTCCCCCGGTCCCGCCCGCCGCCTGGGACCACGCGCTCAGGTGGCACGGCGCGCACTCACGGTTGGGCTTGTGATCGCGCTGCTCGGCGTGACAGGCGAGGCAGGTCGCCCGAACCGGGCTGACCGCAACCCCGCGCTCGCGCTCATGACATCCCGAGGCCGCGCATCCCGTCGCGTGCACGGCTCGCGTATGTGTCTCCCTCGATGCCGGGTGGCAGGCGGCGCAGTCGCGCTCGGCCGTATGATGATCGGCGTGGCAGGAGGCGCAGGTGCGTTCCACGCCTCGCTGCCGGGAATCGGCATGACAACTGCCGCACTCCAGGCGGGCGTGGCGCTCATGAGCGAATGGGAGCGATCGGGTCCGCGGTTGCGGCCAGACGGTCAGGGCGAACGGCGTGGCGATGTGTCGTACGGGTCCGATTTCGCCCGGCGTATGGCATCGCGTGCAGTCACGCGCGGTGGCGCTGTTGCCGTGATGACATCCCTGGCAATCACGCGCCAGCCCCTTCAGGTCGCCATGTCCGCTTCGCGTACTGTGACACGTGGTGCACGACAGCTTGTCATGCCGCGCGTGCTCGAACCTTGCCGGAGCGCCACCCTGACTGCCGGCAGGCGCGACGGCCTGATTCAACGCTTCAAGTGCAGGTTCGCTTCGCCATCGGGCCCTCCCGGCTGGCCGCGGCGAAACCGCCACGCCTGCCTGACGAGTGCCGGTCCAGGATGCCGGCATGAGGGTCGCGCCTTCACGCCGGGAATGCGGTGAGGGCGCCACGAGATCACGAGGGAGGGATACTGACGGCGGCCGCGAGCCGTCGACGGGCGAGCCGGACGACGTCACCGCGGGATGCTCGTCCGGGGGCCGCGTGCGCACCGCCGGATCCCTGATCCCGGTATGGCAGCTCCGGCAGTCGACCGCGTTCGCTCTCCAGGTGTGCGCGCCGTGGCAGGCGCCGCAGGTCTGCAGGCGGTGGCGCCCCAGGCTGCGGTGCATCGCCGTCAACGTGTCGGACCGCGCGTGGCACCCCGAGGTGGCGCAGGACTGGTAGGCGCCCTCCGGCGTGGTCTGTACGTGCGGGTTGTGGCACGTGCCGCACTTGGCACCGTGCGGCTCGTTCTCCGGCTTGAACGCGCTCAACCGCTCCTTCATGTCGTGGCAGCCGAGGCACTGTTCGTCCGTGGGCACGAGGGCCGCGCGCGACGAATCGACGGGGTTCCCCTCGGTAGCCGGCACGGTGAATTCGTGGCACACGATGCAGTGCAGGTCAGACTGCTCCGCCATTTTGCCCAGCTCAACGCGCTGGGCATCGTGACATCCGGACTGCGCGCAGGTTTCGCCCACCGGCTTGAAGCGATGCACTTCCTGCGCATGGCAGGTGGTGCACTCGATCTTCGACATCGCCGGCGA
>DATCIJ010000183.1:0-4376 GCA_036507855.1 Gemmatimonadaceae bacterium
TGGCTGATGATGCAGGCAATTCTCTTCTCCATCGTGTTCGCCGAAGCGGTCAAGTTCGCCAGACAGATTGTGTTGTACCGCCGGGACGCCTGACGTGGACACGGCGATCCGGAACACGATTCGGCGGCTGCGCTTCGATCACAGTGAGATGACCCAACAAGAGCTTGCCGACAAGATCGGCGTAACGAGGCAAACCGTCAACGCCATCGAGCTTAGCAAGTACTCGCCGTCGCTCGAGGTGGCCTTTCGCATCGCGGCCGTCTTCGGCGTGCCGCTCGACGAGGTCTTTCAGTACGACGGAAAGGGTGTGAAGCGCTGATGAACGCCTTGCAGGACAGGATCGACACGCGTATTCCCGGAATCGCGCTCGTGGCCAGCGCGATCCTCGCGGTGGCCGCGATGGCGCATCATCCGACCGGCAGCGGGGGCGGTGACTTCGCCACGTTCGCGAGGAACATCGACCGCGGCGCGGCAGTCAATCAGACCGTGCACGGTACGATGATCGTCCTGGTCGCGGTGCTGACGTGGACCCTTCTCGCGTTCGCCGCGCGGCGGGGACTCCACCGGCCACTGGTGATGGCCGGGCTGGTCGCCTGGGCGATTGGCGCCGTGGTCATGATCATCCCGCCGGCGTTCAACGGGTTCGTGATCGTCGAGATCGCGCGCCGGGCGCTGGCGTCGCCGGAGACCGCCGACACGCTGCGGGTCACTCTGCAGACGCTCTCGTCGGGTGTCGGTGTGATAGTGATGATCGGCGCTATCGGGATGTCCGTCGCTGTGTTCCTGTGGTCGGCTGACCTGGCGCGGGACACGGGCCCTGCCCGCTGGACAGGTGTTCTTGGATTGGTCGCGGGCGCTGGCCTGGTGATCGCGCTCCCGACGGGAATCGGACGCCTGGACCTGACCGGCATGACACTGGTGCTGGGTGTATGGGCCGTGTGGTTCCTGGCTGTCGGTACCCTGATGATCCTGAGGAGAGTCTGACGGCGACGGGAGTCGGGGCGGGTCCTGACGGGAGGCCGAAGGATGGATTCAGGTGTGATCGCGCTCGTCGGTATTTTCGCGCTGGCGGCGGTCTGCGCGCTCTGGAAGTTCTCGCACGGGCGCTCAATCGAGCGGCGTCTTGCGGCGCAGGGCTTCGAGACGTGCGACGCCGAGGCGCCGTTGCTCGAACGCACCTGGCGAGCACTCGCCGGGCGCGATGCCTCGCAGGAGCTGCGACTCGTCCACTGCCGCCGCCGGGGCATGCTGTACCACTTCACGGTGCGCGAGCGGCCAGCCGACGGACGGACCAGCGACGAGACTGCCAATCCGGGCGCGTCCTATCCGGCTTACCTGTTCGACGTGCGCGACCCGGATTCGCTGTCGCGCGGCGCCGTCACGCTGTACGTCCTGCCGCCCGGATCGAAGGTTCTGCGGAAGCTCCTCGCCGGGGTGATCGACCTCGCCGAGTCGCGGCCCAGCCTCGAGGTCGGGACCCATCCGTGGAGCGCCTCGATCGTCGCCGCGCATGGCAGCACCGCCGGCAAGCTCGACGACCTCATGCCGGCGGCGGTCCAGGAGAAGCTCGCGCGCGCCGCCGCGCACGGCTACTTCATTACCCACCTGGGCAACGGTAAGGCGGCATTCGCCGCGCTCTCAAACCACCGCGACGTGGACCTCCAGATCGCCTATCTCGCCGAGTGGGTATAACTGACGACGCGACAGTGGAGTGCCCCGATATGGACGATGAATTCGTGGTGACGTGCCCGTATTGCGGCGAAGAGAGCGAGATCTACGTTGAGGCTGATGTCACCGGGAGTTTCGTTCAGGACTGCGAGGTGTGCTGCAATCCCTGGCGTGTCCGCGTCTCGCGCGACGGCAGTGATCGGTCCATCGACGTGAGTCGTGCTGATGGTTCCGAGTAGCGACCCGATCCCGCTGCTGATCGAATTCGCGGGCGGGACGCGCCTGTTCCGCGAACGGGACCTCGTCGGGGGTCTGCCCATCCTGCAAAACGGTCCGCCGGGAACGTTCGTCACCTTCGCCGACGGGTTCCGCGTCTCGTTGCCGACGGATCAAATCGTGTTCTCCGACGACAGCGGGGCGGGCGCGCGTGTAGGCTTTGGAGGCATGAGCTTCGCCGGCGTCGAAGCAGAACGCCTGATCTTTCATCGAGTCCGCGAGATGCATCCCGAGGACCAGTTGTCCCCGGCGCGCAGCAGGACAATGGTGCTCAGCATGCGATGGGTCGCGTCGATTTCCATCGAGGGCCATGAGGTCTGGACATCGCGTTAACATGTGTCCACGATGAAACCATCCGAATGCATTCTGTTCAGCGGCGGTGCGCCCGGCGCGGAGGCGGCCTTCGGTGGCTGCGCCGAACGCCACGGGATCGAGGAGGTCAACTTCACGTTCGATGGGCACCGGATCGAGCGGCACCGCGGCGTCCGTGTCCTCAATCACGAAGAGCTGTTAGCCGGCGACATCAGCCTCGAGTACGTCTCACGGCTGATGCACCGGCGGTACTCGGAGGGCCCGACGCTGCGCAAAGTCCTGCAGACGCTGTGGTACCAGGTGAACAACGGTCAGGAAATCTACGTGATCGGGACGATCAACGAGGACGATACGGTCCGCGGCGGGACCGGCTGGGGCGCCGAGTTCGCCAAACTCTGCAACAAGCCGCTACACACATTCGATCAGGATCGCGGTTCCTGGTTCCGTTGGACGGGATCCGCGTGGACCCCCGCCGCCGGGGAGACCGCGCCGTGCATTACGCATCCACATTTCACGGGCACCGGCACCAGGACGCTCGGTGACAACAGTAAGCGCGCGATCGACGAGCTGTTCAGCCGATCCTTTTCGTAGTCCGATGTCGCGCAATCGCGGAGAGGCCAGGACTGTTTACTCCACGGCCGCGGGGCGCATCTGCCCAACCTGCGGGTGGCCGGCCGATAACTGCCAATGCAGTAGTGCCCGGGAAGAGACCGTTCCGGCCCGGCCGGTGGCAAAACTGCGGCTTGAAAAGAAGGCGCGCGGCGGCAAGACCGTCACGGTCGTTGACGGACTGCCGCGGAACACAGCCTTCCTGAAAGAACTCAGTCAGGAACTGAAGCGCGCCTGTGGGAGCGGTGGCGCGGTGTTCGACACGGGTGTCGAGGTGCAAGGCGATATGCGCGAGCGCGTCCGCGATGTCTTGCTCAAGAAGGGGTTCATCGTGAAGGGCGCGTAGCCGGTGCGGGGTCCGACGGGAAGTCGGTGCAAACGCTGACGGGAAGTCGGTGCGAAGTCTTTACGCTGTCGGTGCGACGCCGACGAGAAGTCGGTGCGAAGCGGACGGGAAGTCGGTGCGAGGTCCTGACGCCGGTCGGTGCGAGGGCGGACGGGAAGTCGGTGCGATCCGGTCGCGCAACCTAAATGCAGCGGCGTTTATCGAGTCACGATTACCATCACCTGATTGAGTTAAAAAGACCAGAATGCTCCGTCGATCGGCGCATGAAGAGAACCCACGCGACCAGCAGACTCCCCAAGGCAGCCGCGACAAAGAACCACCAAAGGCCCGGAAGCCCGACGATAACAATCAGCACTGTGCCGGCTGCGAAGATCAATCCCGGACCGTCGCCTGCAACACGAATCGCTGATAGGTTGATCTGAACAGCCGGCAGAGCTGCTAACCTCCAGGGCTCGACAACCACTGCGGGATGCTTGTCGTGCCATGTTCGCATCGCAAACGCCAGGGCGACACCGGCAGACGCGGTGCTGATCACGAACGACCCAAAGAAACTCCAAGTGCCCACGTACAGGGTTGCCGCAAGCAACACCAGCAGCCATCCACCATTGGGGACGGCCACAACGGCATCGGCGGATCCGCTGATCGGTGAAGTCCGCACCGATAGCGGCGCAATCATCACGAGACTTGACCAGCTGGAGCCCGTACAACGGTCCAGTGGAGACCAACAGGTCAAGAATCAGCCGTTCCTTCCGGGGAAGAGTGCTGACCCAGGGCAAGGCACCTGAGAATACCGATTCGTTGGATGCGCGCGTGCAACGCGGCTGGATCGACCTCCAACGCGGCTTTGCGCAGCGATCAAGTCTCGGTCGTCAGATCGTCATCACGGCGAGTGGGCACGGAATCCCTCTGGAAGCGCCCTCCGCGGTGATTGGCGCGGTGCATGAACTCGTGGCCGACATCCGCACGCATCCGTAAGCAAGGCGATACGACGCAGTATTCGCGGAAAACAAACGTCTCGTCCGGCTCGCACCGACTTCCTGTCGAGGATCGCACCGACCTCCCGTCCGACCTCGCACCTCACCTCGTCCGGGTGGGGTGCGCCGCCGCCCTCGATTATTTCTTGACCGTTCTCTTGACGAGCCTGGGCGGCTGACGGTCGCCTCGC
>DATCIJ010000184.1:0-6078 GCA_036507855.1 Gemmatimonadaceae bacterium
CCGATCGATGTGCCGGCCATGGTAAGTGTCGCGCCTTCGGGTCCGGTGCGCGCGGCGCTGATCGCCTTGGCAATCCCGAAGTCCGTGACGGTGGCGCTGCTGCCGGCCAACAGGACGTTGTCCGGCTTGATGTCGCGATGCACCACGCCGTGCCCGTGCGCGAATTCGAGCGCGCGCGCGACGTCCCGCAGGATTCCCGTGATCTCGCCGATCCCCATGGGGCCACGCCCGAGGCGCGCGCGCAGCGACTCACCTTCCACGTAGGGCATGGTGAACCACGGAAGCCCGCCGGCATCGCCCGACGACAGAACCGGAACGACGTGGGGATGCTGCAGCTTGGCGGCCAGCATGATTTCGCGCCGGAAACGATCCACCGACACCCCGGCCGCCAGCTCGGGTGAGAGCACTTTCACCACCACACGCCGCGACAGGGCCAGCTCCATCGCCACGTACGTGCGGGACATTCCGCCCCCGCCGAGCTCCCGCTCTATGGAATACGCGGTTCCCAGCGACGACTGGACCTGATCGCGAAGCTCATCGCTCACTACTGGGTCACTCCACGCACGGAAGCCACGAATCTACGCCCTGAGCCAGGCAACGTCGACAGCGGCCCCCGTTGCTCGGCGGCTTACGCCACCCTCCTGCCGTTGTTACTGTAGCGCCGCCGCAAGGCTCAACGCACCAACCATGTATGCCGAAACTCGCCAAACCCTTCTCCTTCTCGGGTCCGCCTACGCCCTCGCCTGGGCGACCACGTCGATGGGCGCGGGGCCGGGCTCGGCGGCGGTGGTCACCCTCTCGGGCAAGCTCTCGTTCGCCGGACTGTACGTCGCCATCTTCAACGTGGGGGCGGCCGCCGGGGCGGCGTTAGGCGGCCGGGCCATGGACCGGTATGGCCGGAAACCGCCGCTGGTCGCGTCCTATCTCCTCGCCGCGGCGGGATATCTGGTGGCCGGCATCGGCGTCCAGACCGGGACGCTTCTCACGTTCGTGGTGGGCGGGTTCATGCTGGCCGCCGCGTTCGGAACCACGAACCTGACCCGACTTGCGGTCGCCGAGATGTTCGCGGTCGCCGAACGCGGGCGCGGCGTCGCCTGGGTGCAGATCGCGGCGATCTTCGGGGCGGTCGCTGGCCCTGTCCTCCTGATCCTGTCCGGCCCACTCGGTCGCATACTTGGGCGTGACCCGCTCGGCCTGATCTGGTTCTTCGCGCCGCCGCTGCTGCTCGCGGCCGCCTTCCTGGTAGCTCGCGCCGAGGAGCCGCGATTGATCGCGCAGCGAATGTCGTCGAGTGCCGGGACCTCGCCGGGCGGACCGGCGCCGATTGACCCTCTTCGGTCCGCCCGACTGGTCGCAACGGGAACGGTTTCGCTGGCGGCGAGTCAGACTTCCATGGCCGCCGTGATGGGAATAGGAGGTGCCGCGGTCGCACACGCAGGGCATGGTGTGCCGGTCCTGGGCAGTGTCATGCTGATGCACTTCGTCGGCATGTTCGCGTTGTCGCGAGTGGTCGGGCGTATCGCGGACCGGGTAGGGCGGGCGCAGACCATTCTCGTTGGACTCGCCTTGCTCGCGTCGGGCGGTGCCGTGATCGCGCTCATTCCGGGAATAGTGGCCTTCGGCATCGGGTTGCTGCTCGTGGGTTTTGGCTGGAGCTTCGGGTTCATTGGTTCGACGGTGCTCCTGACCGATGCGGCACCTCCGGAACGTCGTGCTCAAACGCTCGGTCGCGCCGATCTGACCGCGCAGCTTTCCGCGGCGATTGTCGCCACCGGCGGCGGGTGGTGGTTCGCATCGCGCGGAGCGGCCGGCCTCGGCATTTTGGCGATTGCTGTGGCCGCGACACCGGTAATTCTCGTTATGCGGGCTGGTCGCAACGCACCAGCGGCGTGACTTGCTGCCCGCTGCCCGCTACCCGCTACCCTGCTTCTGCAGCGCCGAGAGTCGCTCCCGCGCCCGCCTGACGAGTGGTTGCAGCTCCGGGTCGGCGCTCTTCCAGAGTTCGACGAATCTGGAGTAATGAGAGCTCGCTTTCTCCCGGTCGCCCTTGGCGTCGTACAGTTCGCCGAGCCGTTTGTGCGCGCCGGCAAGGTTGAGCGCATCGCTTCCCCAGTCGCGCGCCGGTCCGCTCACATAGCGAGACAGCACGGCGATGGCCGAATCGGCATTCCCCGCCAGGTCGTACGCGCGCGCGAGTTCCGGAAGGGCGCACGTGACGCATCCTCCGTAGTCGGCGGCGCGGTACTCAACGGCCGCGTCGGCGTAGCGTTGCTCCGCAAACGCCAGATCTCCCCGAATGCCGTGCTGTGAAGCGGCAAACCAGCTCGGGTCTATGCGGCCCCGGATGCTGTCGTAGCCGGCCTGCATCGAGCGGACACGGTCGGACCTGCCCGTCAGCGAGTACAGCCTCGCGAGAAACGTGTACGGGCGCGTGTCAGGCCGCAGCGAGTCGAGTAGGCGGTCCCGGAGGGCGCGTTCGATCACCCTCAGCGCCGCGGCAGTATCCGCGCGAAACCAGATTTCGATCCCTGCCTGGTTCAAGCTTGTCTGCAGGGCGGCTCCCTGTGTTCCCAGGTGCACCGCCGGAGCGAGCGCCTGCTGTCGGTAATCGCCTCCCTGGCGCAACCGGCCGCGCATGATCGCCAACTGAGCGAGTCCCATGAGCGCGTCGCGCTGGACCACTGGATCGCCGGGGCGCGCGCTACGCAGGCTGTCCGTAATGCGCTCCGCGTCGTCCAGGCGACCTTCCTCGCCCACCACCCAGGCCCGCATCTGGGCAACATACGGGCTGCCGGGAGCGGCGCGTTCCGCCTCCGAGACTGCCGCGGCGCCATCCGCCGTGCGGCCCTGACTCACCAGTGACGAGATCACGTTCTGGCGATACACCACGACGCTCGGCCGGATCAGCGTAGCCCGGCTGGCGAGCGATTCGGCGCGCGCGAACTGACGCCGGTTCTGCAGGTAAACGGCCGCGTTGTTGAGGGCGGTGGTGTTGTCGGGGTCGCGGGCGAGGATGGCCTCGTACGCCTCCAGCACGCGCGACTCGTCAGGCGTCGGACCGTAGCTGAAGTACCCGGCGATGGTGAGTTGTCGCTCGGACTCGCCCAGCCGGTCGCGATGATCGTACGCCTTCTGGATCGCCGAGAGAACCCGGTCCGGCTGCAGCCCCCGGTTGTTGAGTTCCACCGCCAGCTTCCGGTATGCCATCGAAAAACCCGTGTCGAGCGCAATGGCTTCCTCCATCAGCGCGAGGCTTCGCTGGAAGTCGCCGTCGTTCTCGAGCAGGCGCACCGCGGAGACATACTTCTCCAGCGCCTCGATGGAGGGAGTCGTGACCTGGTCCAGCGCGGGCGCGCCCTGGATCGCGCGCAGCGACTCGCCGGTTTTCGTGCGGATCTTTTTCGTGAGCCGGCTGATGGCCGGAATGATGTCGTTCAGGCCGTCGGCGGTCTCGCTGAAGGTGGCCAGCTGTTCGCTGCTTTGCGCGGCGACCAGGCGCGCCGAAAGCAGATAGCGGTCGCCCGCGGCCAGCACTTGACCCTCGATGATTGCCTTGATGCCCTCGCGCGTGGCGATCTCGCGCGCCAGCGCATAGTCCACCGCAGTCGTCGACGAACGTTGCATCCGCCGCAGCGTCTCGCGGACCGCGTTGGCGGACAGGACGTCCAGGCTCTTCGACTGCGACAGGTCAGCGCGTAACGCTTCGGTCACCGTGAAGCGGAGCGACGAGTCCACCTCGCCGCGGAAGTCGGCGAGGATGACGCGCTCGCGCTCCCCCAGCTTGCCCGCCGCCATGAGGGACGCGGCCGGTCCGATACCCAGGGCTCGCATCGCCATCCAGGCGCCGATGAGTGCGACGAAGCCTCCCACGGCCGCGATACCGCCCAGCGTCGTTCGCCGCCAGCTCATGTGCGGCGCGACCTTGATGGCCATCGTCGCCATCGTGCCCTGTGGCGCCGGACTGCCGCGCGGGGTGAGCGTCGGGGTCGCGGTGAAGGCGCGATGAGTGGCGCGCTGCACGTAGCCGGTGAAGAGGATCACCGGCAGGCCGAGCGACATCACCACGATCGCACCGGGGAAGACCCAGTCGGGAAGTCCGATACCGACGATGGCCGCCTTCGCCAGCACGGCGACCAGGACGAACGCGCCGGCCCAGGCGAACAGCGCCTTCTGCAGCATGCCACGCCCGCCAAGGAGCACTCCCGGCATCGACGGCTGTGTGCCGCCGCTGGTGACCGTCTCCAGGACGCGCGCGATGTCGGCGGCGCTCTGCGGCCTCTGATCCGGCTCCTTCTCCAGGCACTGCATCACCAGGTCGGCCAGCACGGGTGGCGTGTCGGGTCGCCGCTCGACGATGGGCTGCGGCCGCTCGCCCATGTGCGCGGCCATCAGCTTGTGCGGCGTGCGTCCGTGGAACGGCTGCTCGCCACAGAGCATCTCGTAGGCCATGCACCCGAAAGCGTACAGGTCGGCGCGATGATTCGTGTCGGGATCGCCGGCAGCCTGCTCCGGCGCCATGTAGGCAGGCGTGCCTAACGACGTGCCCATCGCCGTCAGCGTCGCCGAGCCGGCCGCCTCCATGCGGGACGCGCTCAGGGCCTTGGCGATCCCGAAGTCGGTTACCACCGCGCTGCCCCCGGTGAGCAGCACATTGTCGGGCTTGATGTCGCGGTGCACGAGGCCGCGATCGTGGGCGTAGGCGAGCGCCCGCGCCACTTCCTTCAGTATCCCGGCCGCCTCAGTGATCGGGAGGGCGCCGTTCGACAGGCGCGCCCGCAGGCTGGACCCCTCGACGAACGGCATCGTGTAGAAGGGGAGGCCGTCGGTTTCGCCGGCGGACAGGACGGGTACGATGTGCGGGTGCTGGAGGCGCGCCGCAACCTGAATCTCCCGTTTGAATCGGTCGACGCTCACGCCCGCGGCCAGCTCTGGCGGGAGGACCTTCACCACGACCTTGCGACCGAGCGCGGTTTCGTCCGCGACGAAGACCCGGGACATCCCGCCGCCACCAAGCTCGCGTTCGAGCGTGTAGGCGTTGCCGAGAGTTGTCTGGAGGCGCTCGCGAAGGTCTGTCACGCAAAAGAGGGAGGAGGCCTGACCCGTGGAGCGGAACGCGGCAATGTACGCCGGTCTCCGCGCCCCTGCCATTGCAAAGCTGGTGCAATCGTGCCCGCTGCCCGCTGCCCTGAGCTCACCCGGCCGCGATCGCGGAGTCGGCCTGCTGCATCCGATTCAGCACAAGGAAACGATTGCCGCTGAGGATGTCGGTGCGGGAGAGGTTTCGCCGGTCGGCCTCGTCCAATTTGGCCAAAGCATCGGCGAAACGTCCCTCGGCTATCGCGAGCTCGGCGTCCGCAACTGACTCCCAGTCGGGCCGTGATACCACGTTGCCGGCGGCTGCCCACGCCTGTCGCGAGGCGGCGTGCCACTGACGCGCTCGAGCGATCGCGACGAGGTCGCGTCGTCCGCGCGCTCCTCCAGAACCGGGGACCCCAGGTTGCAGAAGCGCTCCACCTCGAAGCGCCGGCGCAGCGCCGCCGGCAGCTTGACCCGGCCGGCGGTGAGCGTCCCCACGAAATCCTGATCGTAGGAGAGGCCGAGAGGGTGATTCTGATGCTCGCTCCTCGTGGGATCGAGGTACGTGCGGAACACGCGGTCCCAGAGAACCGTGAAGTTGCCGTAGTTCCCCCGCAGGTCGACCGTGTGGTGGAGCAGATGTTCCTGGGGTGTTGTGAGCGCCAACCACTTCATGCCGTGGTGGATCCACCACCATCGGCGCATGAAGCACGAGTGGCTGGCGCAGAGCAGGACTGCCTGGATCAGCAGCAGGATCTTGAGCGGCGACAAATCCCAGAGTGGGAGTCCCAGCACGAGCAGGATCGCGTACGCTGAAAACACGGTGGCGACTGTCGCCGGGAACGACGTGACCACGACGAACGGCCGCATCGCGAGGCCGGGCATCATGACGTTCACCTGGCTCGGCAGGTGATGGTACTCGTGGATGAAGAAGAACCGGCGCGAGTGACCGAAAAAGCGATGAAGCAGGTAATCCCAGAGGCCGGCAGCATAGAAAAGCAC
>DATCIJ010000185.1:0-5618 GCA_036507855.1 Gemmatimonadaceae bacterium
ATCCAGACGCAACCGGGTGGCGCCGCCAGCGGAGCCGCGTTCACGACGCAGCCGGCGATTCAGGTGCGCGATGCGCAGTCGAATCCGGTCACCACAGCCGGCATCAGCGTCACGGCTTCGATCAGCAGCGGCGCCGGCGCATCCCTCATCGGTTCCACCAGCGCGGTGACGGACGGCGCCGGCGTGGCCACGTTCTCCGGCCTCGGACTCAGTGGCCCCGTCGGCAGCTACACGCTCGACTTTGCCAGCAGCGGCGCGCCTAACGTCACGTCCGGGTCCATCCTGCTCGGCGCCGGCGCGGCCACGCAACTGACCATGTCGACCCAGCCGTCATCGTCGGTCGCGAGCGGCAGCGCCCTCGCCACGCCGCCCGCCGTCCAGTTGCGGGACGGCGCCGGTAACCTGGTGAGCACGTCGAACGTGAGCGTGTCGGTGTCGATCGGGGCTGGTGCGTCGCTCACCGGGTCGACGTCGGCGCTGACCGACGGGGCGGGAATAGCGACGTTCACCGGACTCGGCATCACCGGCCTGGTTGGCAGCTACCAGCTCGCGTTCACGGCGTCCGGCCTCAGCGGAACCAGCTCCAGCCCGGTCACCGTCACTCCGGGGCCAGCTACACAACTGGCCATTGTCACGCAACCGTCGGCGACCTCGATCAGTGGGACAGCGTTCGCGACGCAACCGGCGGTTCAGCTCCGCGATGCCTCCGGCAATAACGTCAGTCAGCCGAGCGTCGACGTGACAGCCGGCGTCACGGGTGGCGGTGCGTCGATTGTGGGATCGCCCACCGCGACGACCAATGGATCGGGAGTCGCGACCTTCTCCGGCCTCGGCATCAGCGGCGCGGGGACGTGGACCCTCAGCTTCAGTGCGACCGGACTGAGCGGTGCGACTTCGTCAGCCATCGTGGTGACCGAGCCAGCGTCTCAGCTCTCGATGGTGGCGCAGCCGCCTACGGACGCGCAAAGTGGCGTGGTCTTCATCTCGCAGCCGTCCGTCCGTCTCCGAGATTCCGGCGGAAACCCCGTCAATCAGTCCGGCGTGTCGGTCACCGCTGAAGTCACTGGCGGCGGCGCGTCGTTGATCGGAACCGCGTCAGTATCGACCGATGCGTCAGGCATTGCCACGTTCACGAACCTTGGCATCAGCGGAACCGTCGGGTCATACACCCTCACGTTCAAATCCACCGGTCTCACCGACGCCGTTTCGAATGCGATCACCCTGGCCGCGGGCGCCGCGGCGAAGCTCCAGATCGTGCAACAGCCGTCAGGTATCGCTATCAGCGGTTCGCCGTTCGCCATGCAGCCGGTGATACAACTGCTCGACGCGCAGAACAACACGGTAGACTCGAGTGGAATCAACGTCACCGCCACCCTGAATGATCCGGGTAGTGCCGGAGGAACGCTCTCGGGCGGGAACCCGGTGCCAACCAATGGTTTCGGCACCGCGGGCTTTGCCACTCTCGCCATCACTGGTGCGGGGTCGTACAGCATTACGTTCTCGGCGACAGGTTTGACCGGCGCGACGTCAGGCTCGATCGTGATCGCGTTTTTCAGCCTCGAGAACCAGATGGATGACGGAGATGGGTCCCTGGCACTCGTCGCGCCGCGCGCTGTGCGTCAAGTCACCAACCTCGGCGGAACCCGGCTGCCTCGCGTGAATACATTGGGTTTGAGCGAGCCGCAGGCACGCCGGCCTCGGTGACGTGGCCGATCCGAAGACTGCCGCCGGTCGAGTCGTGGCCGTATCGAACACCTTCAGGATGACACCTTGATCACCCTCATCCGGTTGCGGCACACCCATCCCCGTGCGGTATGCGGACTGATACTCGTGGCGGCGGGGATGGTGACACAAGGCCATTCCGCCCTCGCACAGCAATTGGCGCCCAAGCGCACTCTCGCGGCGGCCGCGCCGACGGGGTGCGCCGCGCTCATTACTCCGCTGAGCGGGACAACGTCGGCTCCCTCGGACGATACGGAAACGCGGCGTCTGATCAGCGCGGGCCAGGAAGCCTCACTGCAAGGCGAGCACGAGGCGGCGCGCGACGCATTCGCCGAGGCGGCCAGACGCAGCCCGAGCAATGCAGTCCTTGCCTACTATCTGGGACGCGAACACGAGTTTCTTTCCTCGAGCACGGACGCGGTAAGGGAGTACTGCCGGTATCTGCAGCTGTCACCGAATGCGCGTGACGCCGACGAGGTTCAGGGTCGCATTGTCAGGCTGGTACCGAGGTCGCAGCTGGCGCAGGTGGACGAAGCGCGCGCGAACTTCAGTTCCGGCGTCGCGCTCCTGGAGCGTAAGCAGTTCATCGCCGCCGACTCGATATTCGGTTCGATCGCGGTTCAACTACCCAACACGCCGGAGCCCTACTACAACCGCGCCCTTACGCGCGCGGCGCGCGGCGAGCGGGCCCTCGCGACCGAGGATTTCCAGAAGTACCTCGACCTGTCGGCGAATCCATCAGAGCGATCGGCGATCAACGCCGCGGTGGCGCGGCTGCAGGATCGCGTGTTCGGCTCGGGGCAGGCCTTCGGATCCGGCCTTCTCCTTCCCGGAATGGGTCAGATGTCGACCGGCCGTCCATTCTTTGGCGTGGCCATTCTGGGTTCCGTGGCCGGTGCCATCGCGTGGGGATTGGCGCGCGAACAGGGCTTCGAGGTGTCGACGTTCAGGGACCCGTTTGGAAACCCATACGTCGACTCGCTGCCGCGCACGACGAGACCGAACGTCACGATCGCCGCCGCCACCGCCGGTGTCCTGTGGGTCGGCTCCGCGATCGAGGCGATGTCGTACGCGCGTCGGACTCGTGCGCGCGCCGAATCGATCATTCAGATCGCAGTGCCTGGCTCAGACGATGCCGCCGTGTACATGGCGTTAGGACGGAGCGCACTCGGCGCGGGTGTGCGGCTGTACGTCCCCTGAGACGAACGGACGCTGGTTGCTGCTTACTTCTTACTGCTTGCTGCCAGCTGACGGACGCTGGTTGCTCTACTCTTCATAAGGGGGATGTCCGGGTTTGTGGCGTTCTTCCTCGTCGAACTCGTCGTATTCGTCGTCGAGGTCGATGAGGCTGTCGTCCAACTCTGAGTCGAAGTCCTCATCGTCGTCATCGTCGTCGTCGAGATCCTCGTCCTCCTCGTCGCCGTCGTCTTCCTCATCGTCGTCGAAGTCGTCATCGAAGTCGTCGTCGTCGAACTCGAGGTCATCGTCCCCGAGCTCGTCGTCATCGTCCTCGGCCCCATCGTCGCCATCGGCGTCTTCGTCTTCGTCCTCACGCGGCCCGAACATCATCCCCTGGATCGGGGGCCACGGCGTTTCCTGCAGCTCGGACGACTCGAGCTCGTCCCGTTTCACAAAGGTCTCCTGTCGGGGTGATCAGACGGTGGCGCGTTCGCGCTTCAACTCACGCGAGAGTTTCTTGCGGTCGTTGGCGCTGAGCAGACGCTTGCGGAGGCGGATCGATTGGGGGGTGACTTCGATGAGTTCGTCGTCCTCGATATACTCAAGGGCGCCTTCCAGCGTCAACTCCCGGGGCGGCTCCAACTGGATGTTCTCATCGCTGCTCTTGCTGCGCATGTTGGTCAGCTTCTTTTCCTTCGACGGGTTGACGTCCATGTCCCCCGGTCGTGAGTTCTCCCCGATGATCATGCCTTCGTAGACACTCGCACCAGGCGCGATGAACAGGGTCGACCGCTCCTGCAGGTTGAACAGGGCGAACGCGACGGCAGCCCCGGCTTCCATGGATACCAGCGTCCCCCGCGTGCGCCCTTCGATCGGACCCGCCCACGGGCCGTACTGATAGAACCGGTGATGCATGATCCCGGTACCGCGCGTGTCGGTCAGGAACTCCCCCCGGTAGCCGAACAGACCACGAGCCGGGATCGCATAGCGGAGCCGCACCATTCCGGAGCCCGGGTTCTTCATATCCATCAGTTCGGCCCGCCGACCGCCGAGGCGTTCGATCACAGCGCCGAGATAGGTCTCCGGCACGTCGATCATCAGCTCTTCGTACGGTTCAAGTCTCTCGCCGTTGGGTCCTTCACGCGTGATGACTCGAGGACGGGAGACCTGGAACTCGTACCCTTCGCGGCGCATGGTTTCCATGAGGATCGACAGGTGCAGCTCACCTCGCCCGGAAACGGTCCACGTGTCCATGGCATCCGTGTCTTCCACGCGAAGGGCAACGTTGCGCTCGAGTTCCCGATACAGCCGTTCGCGAAGCTGGCGCGACGTGACGAACCGGCCGTCGCGTCCGGCGAACGGTGAGTTGTTCACGACGAAGTCGACGGAGATGGTCGGTTCCTCGACCGCGATTCCAGCCAGCGCATCCTGATGCTCGACGTCGCTCACGGTCCGGCCGATCTCGACCCCTTCGAGCCCCGCGACAGCGACGATGTCTCCGGCGGACGCTTCCATCACTTCGATGCGCTCCAGTCCCTCGTGAGTGTAAAGCCTGGTGACGCGGGCCGTTTCGACACCCGGCACCCCTTCGATGGGCAGTAGCGCGACGGTGTCGCCAACGTGCACGGTGCCGCGCTCCACGCGCCCAATGGCCAGGCGTCCGAGATAGGGCGAGTGATCCAGGGTCGACACGAGCATCTGGAATGGTCCGGTGCTATCGTCGGGTGGCTGCGGCACGTGCTTGACGATGGCCTCGAACAGCGGCTCCAGGTCGACCGGGGTCTTGCTCATGTCATCAGTCGCCACGCCCTCACGCGCGGATGCGTACAGGACGGGCGCGTCGAGCTGGGCGGAGTCGGCCTCCAGCTCGATGAACAGGCCAAGGACCTCGTCGTGCACGCGCATCGGGTCAGCGCCCTGCCGGTCGATCTTGTTGATGACCACGATGGGCTTGCGGCCGAGTTCGAGCGCCTTGCGCAGCACGAAGCGCGTCTGTGGCATCGGCCCATCGAACGCGTCAACCACAAGCAGCACACCATCGACCATCCGCATGATTCGCTCGACTTCGCCACCAAAGTCCGCATGGCCCGGCGTGTCGACGATGTTGATCTTGGTTCCGTGCCAGCGGATCGCCGTGTTCTTCGCCAGGATGGTGATCCCGCGCTCCCGCTCGAGCGGGTTGGAGTCCATTACGCGATCTTCCACAACCTGGTTCTCGCGAAATGCACCGGCCTGACGCAGCATCTTGTCGACGAGCGTCGTCTTGCCGTGGTCCACGTGCGCGATGATGGCGATGTTACGGATCTGCATAGCCTTGTAGTATGACCGGCACCGTCGCGCCATTCAAGCGCTTGTGCGACTCGCGTCCACACGGCAGCGTGAGTTCGTGTCCTCAACTCGGGAGGTGTTCCCATGAGTCAGTCGCAGGAACCCGGCAAGGACAGGTACCCCCAGGGGCGCGGCTACGGCCACGATTACATGCGCGGAGGCGAGGTCCTCGGGGGATACGGCTACAGTGAGCGCGTCGAGTACGACAAGCGGCGGGGCGATCTGAGCCAGAAGGATGGAGAGCCGGGTCCCGATGGAGTCGAGTTGAGCTGACGATCCGCTGACTCCGCGACCAGGAAAACCCACGGCGCCCTGATACACCAGGGCGCCTTTCATGTCCTTAGGAGATCGGTGTTTCTGGCACAGGGCAGCGGGCAGCGGGCAGCGGG
>DATCIJ010000186.1:0-12422 GCA_036507855.1 Gemmatimonadaceae bacterium
CGGGCTGTATAACGCCGGACAGATCGGCGCCGTGCGCATCCATCCCACCGACCCGAACACGGTCTGGGTCGCGGCCTACGGCGACATCTTCAAGCCCAACACCGAACGCGGAATCTTCAAGACCACTGACGGCGGCCGCACCTGGAAGAAGACGCTGTACCTGAACGACAGCACGGGGGCGATGGACGTCGAGCTGCAACCCGGCAACCCCAACGTGGTCTATGCGTGGATGAACCGCATCGAGCGCAAGCCGTGGTCCATCATCAGCGGTTCGCGTGAAGGCGGGATGTTCCGGAGCACCGACGGCGGCGAAACCTGGAACCGCGTAACAGCCGGCCTGCCGCGTGAAATAGTCGGCAAGGGGAACCTGGCCGTCACCGCCGCCAATCCCGCCCGCGTCTACGCGCTGGTCGAGGCCAAACCCGGCGGTGGATTGTATCGCTCGGATGACGCGGGCCTCAACTGGGCGCAGGTAAACGCCACGCCGGCGCTGGTCCAGCGGCCATTCTACTACACCACGTTAGGCGCCGACCCCACCAACGCCGACGTCGTGTACGCCGGCGCCGAGGGCTTCTTCAAGTCGACGGATGGCGGCCGCACGATGGTGTCTCTTCGCACGCCGCACGGGGACAACCACGACATCTGGATCAACCCGAACGACGGGAATACGATGATCCAGTCGAATGACGGCGGCGCGAACGTCTCCTTCGACGGTGGTCGGACGTGGTCTACACAGATGAACCAGGTCACATCCGAGATCTACGGCGTCTGGACCGACAACGCCTTCCCCTACAAGCTCTACGGGGCGCAGCAGGACAACTCGACGACGATCATGTCGAGCATCGCCACGCCATTCGATCTCACCGCATGGCGCGGCGGGCCCGGATGCGAGACCGGTCCGATCATCCCGCATCCGAGAGATCCGAACATCGTGTACGGCAACTGCAAGGGGCAGTACGAGTACATGAGCATGGCCACCGGCCAGACCAGGAGCTACTGGATCGGCGGCCAGTCACTGTACGGGAATGCGGCGCGGGATCTCATCCTGCGCTTCCAGCGCACGACTCCAATGGCGACGTCGCCGCACGATCCGGACATCCTCTATTACGGATCGCAGCACCTGCACCGCACGCGCGACAAGGGCGTGACGTGGGAGACGATCTCGCCTGACCTGACCTGGAACCCGCCACACGCGCAGGGCGCGAGCGGCGAGCCGATCACGCGCGACGTCACGGGTGAGGAGTTCTACAGCACCCTGTACGCGATCACCGAGTCACCGCACGAAGCGGGGGTGATCTGGACGGGCGCCAACGACGGTCCGTTTCATGTAACGCGTGACCACGGGAAGAGCTGGACCAACGTCACGCCGAAGGACCTGCAGCCAGGCGGCCGGGTGGCGTGGATCGATGCGTCGCCGCATCGCCGCGGTTCGGCGTACTTCGCGGTCTACCGGTACCTGTTAGGCGATTACGCGCCGTACATCTATCGCACCGACGATTACGGCCGCACCTGGACCCGGTTGACCGACGGCAAGAACGGGATCCCGGCCGACTGGCCGACGCGCGTCGTGCGCGAGGACCCGGACCGGGAGGGGCTGCTCTACGCCGGCACGGAATTCGGGCTGTTCATCTCCTTCGACAATGGCGCGCACTGGCAGCCGTTCAACCAGAACGTGCCTAACGTGCCGATCAACGACATCCGGGTGTTCCACAAGGACCTGATCGTGGCGACGCAGGGCCGCGCCGTCTGGATCCTCGACAACCTGACGTCACTGCACCAGCTCACGCCGCAGATCACCGCTAGCAGCGCCCACCTGTACCGGGCACGCGACGGCTACCGGACGCGCGATGGCGCCGACATCCTCGGCCCAATGGTCGAATACTACCTGCCGACGGAGACTCCAGTTCGGATAGACATCCTCGACGCGGCCGGTGCGATGGTGAACTCGTACAACAGCGAAACGCCGGTTGGCGGCGCCGGGCGTGGCGGCCGGGGCGGACGCGGCGGTGCTGCCCAGCAGGATCCGGACATGCCCTCCGGTCGCGGTCGCGGCGGACCGCCGCCAAGCCGGGTCACGAAGGTTGCTGGGCACAACCGGTTCGTCTGGGACGGGCGGCATTCCTCCTCACTGGCCGCGCCGCCAGGCCGGTACACCGCGCGCCTGGCGATTGGCCGCGACACCATGACCACGCCATTGACCGTCTTGATCGACCCGCGCCTTGCCGCCGAGGGCATGACGGTAGCGGACCTCAAGGAGCAGTTTGATCACAACCTGCGGATGCGGGAGATGGTCGCCGAGGGGGGGCGCGTGCGGCAGAGAATTCAGGGCGCGGCCTCGCGCCTGCAGAATGCGAGCGGTGCCGCGGCGGACACGCTTGCCAGGGTTCAGGCTGTTGCCGCCAAGGTGGAGACGGAGCCGGTGCGGTACGGCAAGCCGGGCATCCAGCAGCACATCAGCTACCTGGCCGGGATGACCAGCGGCGGAGACCAGAAGATCGGGCGCGACGCGCTTGCTCGTTATGCGGTGTTACGAAAAGAGCTTGACGCAATAAAAGCCGAACTCGATCGGATTCTGGGCCCGGTGATGTGAACCGGATGGGAGATGGGAGATGGGAGACTTGAGAGAAACTGCCATCCTATGATCACACGGATTGTTTCGGCAACCTTCGCGCTGGTGATCGCTCCGATGACCGTGGTTGCACAATCGGTTTCGCCTGAACGGGGGGCGCTGGTCGTCGTTGGCGGCGGACGGATCGGGACGGAGATCCTCAGCCGCTTCTTCGAGCTGGCCGGCGGGAAGGATGCGCCGATCGTCGTCATCCCCACCGCCGGCGAAGACTCCGCATACACGCAGGCCTGCACCTGCCTCAACGTCCTGCGCAGCGCGGGTGCGACGAACCTCACGGTAGTGCACACCAAGGATCCAAAGGAAGCCGACACGGAAGCTTTCGTGGCGCCGCTCCGCGCCGCCCGCGCGGTCTGGTTCCCCGGCGGGCGGCAGTGGCGCCTGGCCGACTCCTACCTCGGCACGCGCACGGAGCGTGAATTGCGCGCGGTGCTCGAACGCGGCGGCGTGATCGGCGGCACGTCAGCCGGCGCGTCCATCCAGGCGTCGTACCTCGTGCGAGGCGCTCCCCAAGGCAACACGATCATGATGGCGCCGGGCCATGAGCAAGGCTTTGGCTACCTCAGGGACGTGGCGGTGGATCAGCACGTGCTGGCGCGGAACCGGTTGAATGACCTTTCGACGGTGCTCGCCCGCCATCCGGCGTTGTTAGGCATCGGCATCGACGAAGGCACGGCCATCGTGGTCCGCCGCGACACCGCCGAGGTGCTGGGCGCGAGCAAGGTGTTCATCTATGGAGGGCGGGACGGGACCGACGACGGAAAGCCCTACCTCACGCTGACCCCCGGCGCGAGATACGACCTCGGCGCCCGCCGGCGCATCCACCCGGAGTAGCTCCCTCGCAGCCTGTCCAGCTCTTGCGAGAGCTGGGTGCCCGATCCCGGATAATGCTGACTCTCACCTTGAAGGACTTCGAGGCCGCGCGGGCGCGCATTGCCGCCGACATCAAGCGCACACCGCTGCTGACCTCGCGCCAGCTGAACGAGCGCACGGGATTCGACGTGCGACTCAAGGCGGAGATGTTCCAGCGCGTCGGTTCCTACAAGATCCGGGGCCCGCTGAACAAGTTCGCGCTGATGCCGGAGGAGCAGAAACGACGCGGTGTCGTCTGCTCGTCCGCGGGAAATCACGCGCAGGGCGTGGCGCTTGCGGCAAAGTTGCACGGCATCCGCGCCGTGGTCTGCATGGCCGAGAACGCGACGCCGGCGAAGGTCGCCGCCACGCGCGGATACGGCGCCGAAGTGGTCCTCCATGGCAGTATCTGGGACGAGGCCGACTATAAGGCGAGAGAGCTGGTTCGTACCCAGGGCTTGACCTACGTGCATCCGTTCGACGACGCCGAGCTCATTGCGGGCCAGGGCACGTTAGGCCTCGAAATCGTGCAGGACTGGCCCGAGGTGGACGCGATCATCGTGCCCATCGGCGGCGGCGGTCTCATCTCCGGCGTTTCCATGGCCGCGAAGAGCTTCAACCCGCGCATCCGGGTGATCGGCGTCGAGTCGTCGGATGGGCCCGCGATGCAGCGGAGCGTTGCCGCGGGGAAACTGGAGACGATCGACTGCCGCACCATCATCGATGGGCTGCGCGTGAAGCGCGTTGGCGAGTTGAACCTCTCCGTGGTTCAGCGTTTCGTCGATGAGATCGTCGCGCTGCCGGATCGTGAGATCTTCGACGCGATGATCTGGGTGATGGAGCGGTGCAAGCTGGTGGTGGAGGGCGCGGCGGCGGCGCCGGTGGGTGCGCTGCTGCACGAGCTGGTGAGCCTGCCGGCGGGTTCACGCGTCGCTGTGGTACTTTCGGGCGGGAACCTGAACCTGGATCAGCTCAGAGGATTACGCTGGAATTGAGTGGGCAACGGTCAGCTGGGGAGGTCATTCGACCGGGAGCCCTTCGATCCATCGAGTCAGCTTCGCGGCATCGTCGATTGCGCGCAGCTCTTCAAACAGACGCAAGGCTGACGCCGCGTCGGTGCGCGCGTCATCCAGCCTCCCAACGGCCGCAGACAGTTCCGCGCGCGCGCGCAGGGATTCTGCCTGGTTCAGGAGGGCGCCATGCTGCCGCGTGCGGTCCACGGCCTCGTCCAGCAGCTGTCGCGCGTCGTCGAAGCGCCCTAGCGTTGTGCACGCCACTCCTGCCAGGCGCAACGCGTCGGCTTCGCGAACGGGATCGCCACCATTTGCGAAGTCACGGGCCACGCGGCGTGCCGACGCCTCCGCGAGGGCAGCGTCACCGCGCCTGAGCGCGATCTCGGCCCGTCCGAGCCGTGCGAGTGCGACGAGTCGGGGGTCGGGGAGGTCGCGGGCGAATTCCACGCACCGTTGCTCGAGTTCGTCGGCGTTGTCGAGCTGCGACAGATCACGAAACGTGATGGCCATGTTGTGGTAGCACTCGGCCAACCCGCGTGCGCTTCCCATACGCTGGTGAGCCGCGGCCGCCAACTGGTAGTTGGCGATTGCCTCGGCCCGCCGACCCTGGACGTTTTCCACCGCGCCCAGGTTGTTCATCGCGCGTGCCACGAGCGGCTCGTCGCCATCTTCGCGCGCCAGCTCCAGTGTATCGTGGAACCACCGCCGGGCCGATGCGAGGTCGCCCAGCTCGAAGTACGCGGCGCCGGTCAGCACCGTGGCCCGACGGAGGCTGGATCGATCACGCGTGATCGCTGGCACGATCGACTCCAGCCATGTGCGCGCCTCCGATGCCCGACCAGTGCGAACGAGGGACTCCGCGTAGAGCGTTGCCGTCGGCGCATGCGGGCGGATTGACTCCCGGTGCCGGCCCAGCAGAGCAGAGACGTCCGCCCAGGCGCCGGCGTCGGCAAGCGCTCGAGCCCGGCTGGGCAACGACGGCGCGGGCGCTCCGCCTTCGCGCGGCTTACTCATCGGAGCCTCCCTCACCATCCTCGCCCTGATGATCAAGCAGCCGCTGTAGCCGCGGCCGCGTGATACCGAGTCGTCGCGCTGCCTCGCTCTTGTTTCCGCCGGTCGCTTCGAGGGAGAGCACAACGGCGGCTGTCACGATGTCCGCGAGCCTGGCGGGAAACGGCAGGGACCCACGGGTCGCGCGACGTGCGGGCACGTCGGCCTCAAGGTCGGCGGCGTCTATCGTTCCGGTCTCACACAGGATCATCGCCCGCTCGACGACGTTCCGGAGCTCACGGATGTTGCCGGGCCACTCACGGCCGACGAGCTGGCGCTCCGCCCTGGCCGTCAGGACGGGAACCGGCTTGTCGTAATCCGCCGCGAATCGCGCCAGCAGATGCCGCGCAATGGGGATGATGTCCGGGCCCCGTTCCCGCAGCGGTGGCAGCGCGAGCGGCATCACGTTCAGGCGATAGAACAGATCTTCGCGGAAAGTGCCGGCACGCACGGCCGCCTCCAGGTCGACGTGCGTAGCCGCAATGACGCGGACATCGACCGGAAGCGAGCGCGTTCCTCCGACCCGCCGGATCGTGCGCTCCTGCAACGCGCGAAGCAGCTTCCCCTGCAGCGACGGGTCCAGGTGGCCAATCTCGTCCAGGAAGATCGTGCCTTCGTTGGCCATCTCGAACAACCCGGGTTTGGCGGCTCTGGCGTCAGTGAATGCGCCCTTCTCGTGGCCGAACAACTCGCTCTCGAGCAGGTGCTCCGGCAGTGCTGCGCAGTTGACGTCCACGAACGGTCCCGTAGCACGCGGCCCGTCGTAGTGAATGGCGCGAGCGAGCAGTTCCTTCCCCGTACCGGTCTCGCCCGTGATGAGGACGGTTACGGCAGGGTACGGGATCACACGTGAGGCGCGTGCGAGTGCCGCCTCGAGCGCCGGGCTCGATCCGAGGATCCCCTCGAAGCGGTACTTCCGTGCCTCTCCCTCGGCGAATCGCCGACCCTGATCTCGGAGGCGCAGGCGTTCGGCGCCGTCGCGTACCCACGATTTCAGGAGCTCAAGGTCGTCCGGGAGTGCGAAGTAATCATTGGCCCCCGCTCGCACGACGGCCGCGGCGACGCGATGATCGGGGAGCGCTCCGACCGCGGCGAGCGGTGCATCGGTGCGCTCCCGCAACGCCCGCGTGGCTGCAGCCAACCGATCTTCGACGCCTCCGGCCGCGATCACGAGGAGAGCCCGTCGCCCGTGAGGAGTGTCCTCAGCGGCGACGGACTCCAGCACCAGCCCGCACTCATTGGCCATCGAGTGCCAGATCTCCAGGAACGAGTCACTGAGTGGGAGAAGCACGAGCGCATGCGCTCCCACCGGGCCACTTGCACCGGGAGCTGGGGCGGAAGACACTGTCACCAGGCGATCACGTAGCTCGTGAAGCCCGAGACGGTGCCCTCCACCTCATGCGCTTCCGCAGAAACGACGGTCGACAGTCGGATCCACGGGGCGCTGCTCGACTCGCGCTGCCACACGGCCAGCATGGGCTGGATCGCAGTGTCGCTGCCGTTCACCGTTCCGTCGCCATTGTAGTCTTCATCCGCCTCGAGGAAGCTGAGCTTCAGCTTGGCCGGATCGGATGTCCGGAAGCGGAGGCCCGACGGCTGGAGGTCGACGCCCAGGTGCGCCGGATCCGACAGCGTAATGGTGATCAGGATCGAGTCGCCAGCGGTAAATGGTGTTCCGTCAGGACGGGTGAGGAGAGCGTCCTTCGGGACCCGAAACCGCAGGAAGACGGTGGAGTCTCGCCCGCCGCCACCAGGCCGCGGACGGTAGTACATGAACGCCTCACGATCGCTGCCGGCCCTGGCGTAGAACGTCACGACGGGATTGGCGATGGCTGGTGCGCCGGAGGCTGGGCGCAAGAAGTTGACCGCGAAGCTCGTGTCGTCCACCGTGGGTGCGACAGTGAGCGGATCGACAGTATCTGAGCAGGCTGCTGCAGAGAGCAGGACGCCAATCGAGAAACCCGATCGGAGCCAGTTGAAGCGGATCACAGGGGAATCCTCGAAGTCGCGGGTTTGTCCGGTGCAGCGATGTGCAAACCAGGTTCAAGTTGGGGTTCGAAACCGATTCGGTTCAGTCAGGCATTCCGGAAGTGCGGCGTTGCCCCCACCCGACCCGTGAATCGCACGTGGGGGCAACGCGAACAGGACGGCGTCAGCTCATCACGGGAAGATACCGGTGACGATCACGGCACCGGTCGTGGATCGGGCCTCGGCGCGAAGTCCGGCGACGCTCGTCGGTACCGAATGACCCAGCTCGGTGCTCAGCTCGACCTTCGCTTCGCCAAACGCGCTGGCCGTCCCCGTCCCGACCTGAACGTCGCCCACGAAGAACACGACCGCGGTGCCAGCTGCCAAGCTCTCGACTTCCATTTCCAGTTCGCGCTTCCGGTTGCTGTTCCGTGAATCCCACTTCGCCTTGCCGCTGGCGCGTCCGAACGCCCCATCCAGTGGCGGGGAAAGGTCGATGATGACGCGGATCCGGTCCGCGCTCGACGATGAGGATGTGGTCGTCGGCGTTGTGGTGCCGGTGCGCCCGTCGCCGCGTGCGGCGGTGAGCTGATCATTCGTGGCCGGCCCGGTCACGGAGTCGCTTCCCGCGCATGCCATGGTGGAAGCGATGGCGGCGATAGCGAAGCCGCGAGTGAAGTAGTGTCGCATTGAATCTGTCCCCTTCTGGAAAGTGTCCTTGCCCGACCGGAGGTCTCCGGGAGCTGTGGTTTCAGAAGGCAAGACAGACGCCATCTGGTCCTGTGTCGTAAGTCGCTACTCTGTAATTGGTTAGGATGGGCGTCCGGAATTCGCCGACTGTATCGAAACGATGCGGATCCCTATCGAATCGATCCGATTGGCAACCGCTGCGATGCGACCCGGCGGCCCTATATTCGAGCCCTCTCCGGCCGAGGCTTCTTCATGCGCTGGCTCCTGCTGTTCACGCTCGTGTTTGCGACTTCGTCGGGAGCAGGTGCCCAACAGCCGACGATCATTCTCGCCGGGACGGTGATCGACGGACACGGGAACGTGCAGCGCAATGTCCTGGTGTTTGTGCGGGGAACGAAGATCGAGCGCATCGGCGGACCGCTACGGCCGCCGGAGCGAATCACGCACAATCTCGCCCGCTACACGCTGCTCCCGGGCCTCATCGACACGCACGTCCACATCGACTCACACTTCGGACCCGACGGGCGCGCCACGAACCAGGGAGAAACACCGGCGCAACGCGCCTACGCTGCGGCGCAGAATGCGTACGTCACCCTCATGGCCGGCTACACCACGGTCCAGAGCATCGGGTCGACAGCGGACAGTGCGCTCAAAGCCGCGATCGAACGCGGCGACGTGAAGGGTCCACGCATCCTTACGTCGCTCGGGTCGTTGAGCGACACGAGCCGCACGCCGGACCAGATTCGCGAGTGGGTGCGCCAGCAGGTGGCGCGCGGTGCGGACCTGATCAAGATCTTCGCGTCGAAGAGCATTCGGGAGGGTGGAGCGCAGACGCTCAGCACCGCGCAGATTGCCGCCGCGTGCGACGAAGCGCGCCGCCTCGGTAAGCGGAGCTGGGTCCACGCCCACGCGGCGACCGCGGTTCGCGACGCGGCGAATGCCGGGTGCTTTGCCGTCACGCACGGCAGTCAGGTCACCAGCGCTGAACTCGCGCTCATGGCCGAGCGCGGGACATTCTTCGAGCCCAACATCGGCCTGGTCTCGCAGAACTACATCGAGAACAAGGCGCGCTTCCTCGGCATCGGCAACTACGATGAGGCCGGATTCCGGTTCATGGAGGAGGGAATTCCCAGGAAGCTCGTCGTGTTCCGCGGGGCGGTTCGAACGCCGCGGCTGAAACTGATCGCGGGCACGGATGCGACGGCCGGGGCGCACGGGCAGAACGCGCGCGAGGTGATCTACCGCGTCCAGACCGGCGGCCAGGCACCGCTCGCCGCCATCACGTCGATCACGTCGCTGGCCGCTGAGGCGTTAGGCATGCAGGATCGCATCGGGGCGATCGCCCCCGGGCTCGAGGCGGACCTGGTCGCGATCGACGGCGACCCGACGACCGACATCACCGCGCTCCGGCGGGCGGTCTTCGTCATGAAGGGTGGCGTCGTTCAGAAGGACGTGCCGCCAACGTTTGAATGGGGGCGGGGCGGGGCGATGGGCACGGGCACCACGCTGACGAACGCCGCCGCTGACTTCGACGGCGACGGTGACCTGGACCTGTTCGTCGGGTTCAACGGCGCCGCCAACAGGCTGTATCGCAACGACGGCGCACCTAACGCGGGCTTCGACGATGTCGCGGCGGCGGCCGGCGTGACCGATGCCCGCGCCACGCGATCCGCGGCCTGGGCCGACTATGATGCCGACGGGGATCCCGACCTGCTGCTCGGCTTCGCGCCCGGTTCAGCATCCGTGCTCAAGCTGTACCGGAACGACGGCGGCCGGTTCACGGACGTCACCGCGGAGTCGGGCCTCGCGCGCGACTCGGCCGGCGTTCGCCAGTTCTCCTGGATCGACGTCGATGGTGACAACGATCTGGACCTGTTCGTCGCGCTGCGCGACCGGCCGAATGCGCTCTACCGCAATGAAGCCGGCCGGTTCACCGATGTCGCGGCTTCATTGGGACTCGCCGATACGCGCCGCAGCGTCGGCGCCGTATGGTTCGACTACGAGGAAGACGGGGACCTGGACCTGTACGTCGGTAACATGGACGGCGACGCGAACGGCTTGTTCCGCAACGACGGCGGGCGGTTCACCGACGTCGCGATGGCGGCCGGCGCGGCGTGGGGAGGGCGGCTGCCTGACGAACCAACCAACGGCACGGTCCGTCCGTGTGCCGCGGACGTCGATGGCGACGGACGACTGGATCTCTTCGGCGCGAACTATGGCAGGAACGGACTCCTGCTCAGCCGGGGTGGAGGACGTTACGAGGACGTCTCCGCGGCGTGGGGCATCGACCTCGATGCCCGCTACGATGCGTGCGCCTTCTCGGACTTCGATCACGACGGCCGGATCGATCTGTACGTGAACGGTACGGTCACCGGTGGCATCAGCTATCGGGACGCTCTCTTCAGAAACACGGGACAGCGCTTCGTCGAGGTCACGCCTGACGACGTCGCCGCGTTGCAGGCCGATCACGGCGTGGTGTGGGCAGACTTCAACGGAGATGGCGCCGAAGACCTCGCCCTCACCGGCGCGCGTCCCGACGGAATGCACTACATCCTTCGCAACGCCATCGATCCGGTCGAGGCACGCAGATCGATCAAGGTGCGCGTCCTGGATTCCCGCGGTCGAGCGACACGGGCGGGCGCAGAGGTGCGGGTGTATCGCGCCGGAACCCGCCAGTTGATCGCCATGCGCCTGGTCGATACCGGGTCAGGCTACAACGCGCAGAACGACATGGCCGTGCACGTGGGGCTGCCGACCATGGACCCCGTGGACGTCGAGGTGGCGTGGCCGGCGAATGGGCGGCGGCAGATTTCGGTCGTGCCCAACGTGCGCCCGGGTGCACAGTCGATGATCACCGTCCGCGCCGGCGGCTGACCGGATTCAGGACTCCATGACGCGTTGATCGGCGACGGACCTCGCGGTACGGTCAGAACGGCGGCATTTTCACGGCCGACTCATACGCTCTGACGGGAGCAAGCCAATGCGACGCATCTCATGACGAGGGTCGCCGGTCGCGGGTCGGGGGTCGAACAGGGCCAACTTCGACGGGCGATCCGGCTGCCTCACGCCACCGCCATGGTGGTGGGCACCATCATCGGCGCGTCCATCTTCGTCCAGCCGTCCGAAGTCACCAGCCAGGTTCACTCGGTCGGCGGTGTCCTGCTGGTCTGGCTCCTGGCGGGCTTGTTGACCCTGATCGGCTCGCTGGTGTGCGCCGAGCTGGCCTCGACGTTCACCCGAACGGGCGGCGTGTACGTGTATCTGTCGGAGGCGTTCCACCCCGCGTTAGGCTTTCTGTGGGGATGGGCGATGCTCCTGACCATGCATTCGGGGATCATTGCTGCCATTGCCACGGTGTTTGCTCGCTACACCGGACATTTCATGCCGATGGGCACGTGGGGCGGCCGGGCGGTCGCGATCGGGGTGATCATCGTGTTGTCGGCCGTGAACTACGTTGGCGTCAGGCATGGCAGCCGCCTCCAGACGCTGTTCACCGGCGGGAAGATGCTCGCCGTCGTGGCCATCGTCGGCCTGGGCTTCGGACTGGGTGGGCGCGTTCAAGAGCACTTCGTCGGGTCTGCCACCGGGGGTGATTCGATCGGCGGCTTCCTGCTCGCGATGGTGGCCGGCCTGTTCGCGTATGGCGGCTGGCATATGGTGACCTACAGCTCCGAAGAAACGGTGGAGCCGGCGAAGACAATCCCGCGCGCGCTGCTGATCGGCACGCTCATCGTGACCGTGTCGTACATGGCGATGACCGCGGTCTACCTGTACGTCATGCCGCTGGATCAGGTGGCGGCATCCACGCGCGTGGCGGCGGACCTCGCCGACACGCTGCTGGGATCCGGGGGCGCCGGCGCCATGTCGGCCATCGTCATGTTCTCCGCGTTCGGCGGCCTGGCGGGGATCATCCTCGCCGGACCGCGCGTCTACTACGCCATGGCGCAGGACGGACTGCTCTTCAAGTGGTTCGCTGAACTGCATCCGCTGCACGGCACGCCCCATCGCGCGATCGTGCTGCAGGCGATCTGGTCGTGCGCGCTGGTGGCAACGGGCACGTTTCGAGCGCTCTTCACGCGCGTGGTCTACACCGAATGGATCTTCTTTGCGCTGATGGCCATCGGGTTGATGCTGTTGCGAAAGCGAAAGGATGTCTCGCGACAGTACTCGATTCCGTGGTATCCGCTCGCGCCGATGCTGTTCATCGTGTCATCACTGGCGAT
>DATCIJ010000187.1:0-10977 GCA_036507855.1 Gemmatimonadaceae bacterium
ACAAAGGCTTCAGGTTGAGTGACGTTCCCCTTCATCTGAAGCCTTGCGTCTTCCCTGAAGCCTGAAGCCTGAACCCTCCGTTTAGCGCACTTCAACCCGCTGCAGGTACCGCAAGTCGTCTTCGTCCGTGCGGACCGTGTAGACCACGCCCTGCCCGATGGCGACCAGCGTCGTCTTGGCCGGCAGCCGCCAGCGGGCGATCAGCTTGCCCGCCTGGTCGATCACGTCCCATTGTTCGCGTCCGACCCGGAAGGGAATCGCGCGCTTCACCCACAGACGGCCATCGGGGGCGGCCAGGGCGCCTAACGGCGACACCGGCGGGTAGTTCGGCGGCCACTCGACGGGCGGAAGGAGCTCGAAATCCATCGTGATGTTGGCCGGCATCATCTTCTGCACGGTCTTCCCCTGCTCCGCCATCGCGCGCCGAGCCTCGTCCATCTCGGCTTTCTGGTCCGCGGCTGTGACCTTGATCGGATTGTAAGCGACCCGCGCCGAACTCTTCTTTCCGTCCACCGCGATGAACTCGACGGTGTAGGTGGCCCCTCGCACGATCGCGATGCGACCATCGGGGAAGACGGTCCACGGATCGGACGCCACCAGGCCTGGATAGGCCATCGTGTACTTGATCGCCGTGCCGTTCTGCTTGATATCGGGCTTGCCGCTGGTTGGGAACCGGACTCGTGCAAGCTCCGTTCGGCCGGCCTTGCCGCGCGGGTCGACCCGGACAAGTCCGACGGAGTCGGGAATCGACATCTGCATGTTGCCGCCCGAGCGGCCCGCCTGAATCATCATGGCGCTCGCGTAGAGCTGCCCTTTGCGATCGCTGAAGAAAGGAGCCGTCAGCGCGGTTGTCGTCGACTGGTCGAAGACCAGCATCGGGATCGTAGTCCCCGGCGTCAGGTCCGGATTGTAGGCCACGAGACGTTGCTGCATCGCGTCGAACAGCCAGATGGTGTCACCCTGCAGCCTGAAAAGACCGGCCGGCGCGCGATACTCGCCAGGACCGCTGCCCTGCCGGCCCACCGTGGTGCGCGTGCCCTTGGTAAAATCGACGAGGGTCACCGACATTTCTGTCGCATCGATTGCGAGCACCTGGGCAGCCTTGATCTCCAGTGCGCCGGAAACGAGGGAGAACGGCTCCTCGATTTCGCGCGCCGGCCTGGGAAGGTCGCGAACCGCGACGGCCTGTCCGGACGCGGGAACGGCAATGAACAACGCACCCAGCGCGGTGGCGCGAGCGCTACGACTGATGGATGTGAACACGTTCCTGCTCGGTGGGAGTTATGGGGAAGTCGTTGAATACTACGGAGCTATCGGGGTGCTGTTTCCGTTCGGTGTGCTCAGGCGAACGCCGACTCCACACCTTGATCCGCGGCGGCTTGCGCGGAAACCTTTGTCGTGCAGCATCTTACGGCTGCACGTCCTGAAAACTCCCAATGGTACTGTCCGGTTTGAACATCAGTGGACACCGGCCGGTGTCTTCGGCGCGTTCGCCGTCGACGGCGGGACGTACGCGTTCGCGTCGTGCGGCACGAAGGCGCTGAGCGCCGCGCCCGACGGTCCGATGGACGGCTGGTGTTGCTCGGTGACGCCGCGCACGCCATGGCACCCAATCTCGGCCAGGGCGCAAACAGCGCGCTCGTTGACGCGGCCGTCCTCTTCGATGAGCTTCGGCGGGGTGAGACGCTGGCGGCCGGACTCAACGCCTATCAGCGGCGCCGACAAGGAGCCGTGCGGCGGGTGGCAGACGCCTCATCTCGACTCGGCAAGCTCGCTGAAGTGACAAATCCCATCGCTCGTGCCATGCGCGACCGGATCCTGCTGCCCATCGTCGAATTGTCTGCTTCGAACAACGCGACTGCGCTCCTGCTCCAGGAGCCCACCGCGACGCTCCTCGCCATCGGCAGGACGTGAGCCTATGGTGCGACTCGACTCCGCTTCCAGCGCGTCTGACCTCGAGCACGTACGCGCGCTCTTTCGCGAGTACGCCGACGCTCTTGGTGTGAATCTCGACTACCAGGGGTTCGACGAGGAGTTGCGGGAACTGCCGGGCTCGTACGCCCCGCCCGCGGGAACGCTCCTGATCGCGCGGATTGACAGGGACGTGATTGGCTGCGTGGGCGTCAGGCCGATCGATGAGCGAACCGCGGAGATGAAGCGACTGTATGTTCGGCCGTCAGGACGTGGGATTGGTCTTGGACGAACGCTCGCCGAGGCGGCGATTCGCTTCGCGACGGTGACCGGCTATGAGCGAATGCGCCTCGACACCATGCCGATGATGGAGGGCGCGCAGGCGCTGTACCGGTCATTGGGTTTCACGCCAATCGAAGCGTATCGTTTCAGTCCGGTGCCAGGTACGGTTTTCCTGGAACTTCTTCTTCCCGGAGAAGCCACGTGAAGGTAGCCGTCGGGCAGAAGGCTTCGCGCACCATGACCGTCACGCCGGAACTCGTGCGCGCTTACGCCGAAATCACGGGCGACTACAACCCGCTTCATTTCGACGAGGCGTTCGCGTCACGGACGAAGTTTGGACGACTCGTGGCGCAGGGCGGGCTTACGACCGGGATCCTCCACGCGCTGGTCGCGATGGACATGCCCGGACCCGGCACCGTGTTCCTGAGCCAGAACTGGAAATTCACGGCGCCGGTGTACATCGGCGACACGATCACGGCCGAGGCGGAGGTGCTCGAAACACACGCCACGAAGCCGGTCAGTCGTCTCGGGATCAGGATTACCCGGCAGGATTCAACGCGAGTACTCGAAGGTGAGGCGTGGTGCTACACGTTTTCGGCGCAGCAGGCCGCGGCGGGTGCGTGAGCGCGTCCGGCGCGGGCGATTCCAGCCAGGCGGCGAGGCATGTGCGCGCCTGGTACCTGCTCGTCGCCGCGTTAGGGATCCACGTGGCCGACGAAGCAAGCACCGGATTCCTCGAGTTCTACAATCCGCTCGTGCTGCGCATCCGCGATGCCTGGCCCGCGTTCCCCATGCCCACGTTCACGTTCGGCGTCTGGCTTGCCGGACTCGTGGCCCTGGTCGCGGCGCTCGCCCTCGCTGGGCCACTCGTGCGGCGCTCGGCGCCGGGAACCCGGACTGCATCGTGGATCCTTACGACGATCATGATGCTGAACGGAACCGGACACATGCTTGGCTCTCTCTATTTCGGTCGCTGGCTTCCCGGCACTACATCAGCGCCACTGCTCCTGCTGGCGTCTGCAATGCTGGCGAGGGCAACGCTTCAACGACGAAGGCGAGGGTCTACGCCCGCACCAGCTTCCGGTACTTGATCCGGTGCGGCTGGTCGGCGTCGGGGCCCTTCCGGCGCTTCAGATCCTCGATGTAGCCCTGGTAGTTGCCTTCGTACCACACCGTCTCACTGTTCCCCTCGAAGGCGAGGATGTGCGTCGCCACGCGATCGAGGAACCACCGGTCGTGCGAGATGATCACCGCGCAGCCGGCAAAGTCGAGCAGCGCCACTTCGAGCGCCCGCAGCGTGTCCACGTCGAGGTCGTTCGTCGGCTCGTCGAGCAGCAGCAGGTTGCCGCCGGCCATCACGGTCTTGGCCAGGTGAAGCCGGTTCCGCTCGCCGCCTGACAGGTTCGCGACCAGTTTCTGCTGGTCGGCGCCGCGGAATCCGAAGCCGGAAACGTAGGCGCGGGAGTTGATCTCCTTCTTCCCGATTGGAATCGAATCCCGCCCGCCCGAGATCTCGTCCCACACCGTGCGCGCCCCATCCAGCGTTCGCGTCTGGTCGGCGTACGCGATCACCACGGTCTCGCCAATGGTCAGTTTCCCGGCGTCGGGCTTCTCGGTCCCGTTGATCATCCTGAACAGCGTGGTCTTGCCCGCGCCGTTAGGCCCGATGATCCCCACGATCCCGCCGCGTGGCAGCGCGAACGACAGGTTGTCGAACAGCAGGTTGTCGCCAAACGCTTTCTTCAACTTTTCGGCGATCACGACATCGTTGCCCAGTCGCGGAGCCGGCGGAATGACGATTTCGTTCTGGGTGATGCGTTCGAACTGCTGCTCGCTGGCCATCTCCTCGTACTTCTGGATGCGGGCCTTGTTCTTGGCCTGCCGGGCGCGCGGCGCCATGCGCACCCACTCCAGCTCACGCTCCAGTGTGCGCTGGCGCGCACTGGCGGTCTTTTCTTCCACCGCCAGCCGCGCACGCTTCTGCTCCAGCCACGACGAGTAGTTCCCCTCGTACGGGATCCCGCTGCCGCGATCGAGTTCGAGAATCCACTTGGCGACGTTGTCCAGGAAGTACCGGTCGTGCGTGATGGCGACGACGGTGCCCGGGAACGTCTCGAGGTGTTTCTCCAGCCACGCGACGCTCTCGGCGTCGAGATGGTTGGTGGGTTCGTCGAGCAGGAGCAGGTCCGGATGTTCCAGCAGCACCCTGCATAACGCGACGCGGCGCTTCTCGCCGCCCGAGAGGGTGGCAATGTTCGCGTCGGCCGGCGGGCAGCGAAGCGCGTCCATGGCCACTTCGATCTTGTTGTCGAGGTTCCACAGGTCCAGATGGTCGATCTGCTCCTGCAACCGCCCCTGCTCCTCGAGCAGTTTCTCCATCGCCTTGTCGCTCATCTGGTTTCCGAACTCGATCATGATCTCGTTGAATCGATCGAGGATCGCCCGGTCGGACTTGACGGCCAGCTCGACGTTGCCCTTCACATCGAGCGATGGGTCGAGCTGCGGTTCCTGTGGCAGGAATCCGATCTTCGTGCCCTGCGCCGCCCACGCTTCGCCGTTGTAGTCATGGTCGATGCCGGCCATGATGCGCAGCAGCGAGCTCTTGCCGGCGCCGTTGGCGCCGAGGACGCCGATCTTCGCGCCAGGGTAGAAGGAGAGCCAGATATCGTTCAGGATCACTCGCGAAGGTGGAACCACCTTCGTGAGCGCCTTCATGACGTAGATGAATTGCTGGGCCATCGCGGGCAGCGGGCTGAGGGCAGCGGGCTGAGGGCAGCGGGCAGCGGGACCTGCTCGCAAGGGCCGGAAATCTAAGCAGGTACGATCTCTCCTCAGGAGGACCGACGGAGGATTTCCCGGACAGGCAAGCAGGCGATCTGCCGACGCGGCGACCGCGGCACCCAACTACGGATTCAATGGGGGTTCCCGACCACGCTGCCCTCCGCCCGTTGCCCGCTGCCCGAGGTTCAACAATGGCCTCCCTCGCCAATCGCACCGTCAGCACCCCGCATCACCGGGGAGCAGGGTCCACGCTGAAAGCGTGGGTCCAGATCCAGGAACTGCCCAAGCACCTGGCCAACGTCCTGCCCTTCCTGCTCGGTACCGTGCTGGCGTACTGGGAAGCGGGGACGCTCAACTGGTCCGTCTTCTGGGTCGCCCTCCTCGCATTGTATTTCCTCACCAACGGGACCTACATCGCCAACGAGTACTTCGACTACGAGAACGACAAGGCGAACACGACCCGGATTGGCGGTACAGACAGGGTCGGGGTTACCACGACTGGCGGGACGCGGGTCCTGGTGAAGGGACTGATCCCGCGGCGCAACGCCCTCATCGCATCGGTATCCTGTTTCATCATCGCCATTCCGTTAGGCCTCTATCTCCAGTTGGTACTGGGTACCGGTGCACTCACGATCCCGCTTGGCGTTGTCGCCCTGTTCATCGGGTGGTTCTACACGGCGCCGCCAATCAAGGCATCATATCGCGGACTCGGCGAGCTGTTCATCGCTGTCGGACAGGGCCTCGTCATCTTCGGCGCCTACTACGTGCAGCGCGGAGTCAGCATGCTGCCCGTCGTCGCCTCGCTTTCCTGGTTCGTGGCGCTCCCGGCACTCAAGATCATCCGTGAGTTTCCGGACTACGATGCCGACCGCTCCACGGAAAAACGCGGCCTGACGATCATCTTCGGTCGGGAACGAATGGCCACCGTGTACGGCGTCCTGATCCTGCTGGCCATCGTCCTGTTCCTGCCGGTCCTGTTGCTGCTGGACTCGCTGCTGGCGGTGATCCTGCTCATCCCCATCGCACTGCTCGGCCGGAGCGCGATCATCACCCTCACGGGACAGTGGCGCGATCAGGCGAAGATGGAGACGGCAGCCGTCAGCGCGTTCGCGGGGATGCTGCTCATTCCGGTCACGCTGACCATTGCGTTCCTGATCAGCGCCGTGCGGCGGTGGTGACTATTCGCGCTGCCGCTTCACGGGCCCGCGCGTCAGGCGCGCGTGCAGCGAGTCGATCCGGCGCACGTAGCCGAGTGTCTCTGAGTAGCGCCAGCGCTCGACCTTGGGAGCGATGCGCTCGATGGCAGGCCATGACCGGTAGTCGAGGGAATCGAGCCGAGCGACTGACTGCGCCTTGAGTATGGTGCCGCGCCCCGCGTTGTAGCTGCCGAACATGAACTCGCGACGGTGATCCCCGACGGAGTCCTGCGTCCAGAGACGCCAGAGGACCCGGTCGTAGAAGATCCCGGCCGCGATGTTCCACTCGGGATCGTCGATCCGCGACATCTCGGGGTTGCGCGACGCGACCTCACGGAAGGTGTTAGGCATGAGTTGCATGACGCCGCGCGCGCCAACCCAGCTTGTGGCCGCGGAATCCAGGTTGCTCTCGGCCATGCCCTGCGCCTTGAAGAGTCGCCAGTCGAATCCGACCCCGAAGTAGCGTTTGGAATACTTCCGGAAGACGTCGTCAAAACGATCGTGGCTGCGGACAGGAACGTGCCGCGACGTAACTGCAGCTCGTTGCTGCTTACTGCTTACTGGAGAGGGTGCTGGAGCTGGGACGCCCGCGCTCTGCGCCAGGATGATCGCCAGCCAGGGCCAGTGACCGATGGCGCTCAGTTCAGTGCTCCGGCAACCACGAGCGCGACCGAAACGAAGATCGCCGCCACGAAGATCGCCACCGCGATGTTGCCCTTCCGAAGTTCCTCGGGGAAGTTCACCTCGGGGGTCATCCTGTCGATGACGCGGTAGGCAATGAACATCAGTACTACGCCCAGGACGGCGTAAACGAAGTTCAGCGCGATGATCGAGAGATCCATCAGCGGCTCGGCGTTATGTGACGATTGAGTATACAGGCCAGAGGCCAGAGGCCAAAGGCCAGAGGCCACAGCAGCGGGCAGCGGGCAGCGGGCAGCGAGGCACCCACGAGTCACGAATCACGAGTCACGACCAGATGATCGAGCAGAATTCATTTCTGGAGTACTGGCCATCCATGCGCCGCCGCACGCGCCGGCTCATTCCGCTCATCCCGCCGGACAAGCTCGAGTGGAGTCCCGGCGAAGGGCGGTGGACCTTTGGCGACACGGTACGGCATCTCGCCGGCATCGAGCGCTGGATGTACGCCGAGTCCATGCACGACCGTCCGACGCGATACCCGGGGCACACGCAAGATCTTGCCGAAGGCGTTGAAGCGGTGCTGGCCTATCACGATCGGTGCCATGAGGAGTCCATGGCCCTGTTTCGGGCTCTGACTGCGCAGCAATGGCTCGGCAAGTCGGTCACTCCAGCAGACACCAGCATCACGACGTGGAAGTGGGCGCGTGCGATGGTCGAGCACGAAGCCCACCATCGCGGCCAGATGTACATGATGCTCGGACTGATGGGAGTCGCGACCCCGCCACTTTTCGGACTCACCGAGCCGGAAGTCGTGGCAAAGTCCAGTGCCGTCTGAGGGTCATTCCATGACGCCCGGGTCGAGCGCCGGCGGGTAGATTGCCCCGATGGTTCTCACGGCGCTTTTCACTCTGCAGATCGCTTCGGGCGGCCCGGTAGTCCAGGGCGCCAGTGCACCCTCATTCGATTTGCCGCGCGCCTCCGTCGAGGCGGACATCGATGGCAGCCTTGCTGATTCGGTCTGGCGTTCGGCCGCCCTCCTCACCGGCTTCTTCCAGTACGAACCGTCCGACGGACAGCCGGCCACGCAGCCGACCGAGGTGCGCGTCTTCTACACGTCGCGCGCATTGTACTTCGGGATTGTCGCCAAGCGCCGTCTCGGGTCAAACCTGAACGCGACGGTCTCCAGCCGCGACAACATCCTCAACGACGACCGCATCCTGATCTATCTCGACACGTTCAATGACCGGCGGCGCGCGTTCGTGTATGGAGTCAACCCGTTCGGCGTCCAGCTGGACGGCGTGCGCAGCGAAGGTTCTGGAACCGCGGGGCGCATGTTCGGCGGCGGAGACGACTGGAGCCCCGACTTCCACTACGACTCGCGCGGCGTCGTCACCGATAGCGGTTACGTCGTCGAGGTCAGGATCCCGTTCAAGAGTCTCCGCTTTCCGCCGAGCGGCAAGCAGGAGTGGGGACTCAACGTCTCGCGCGTGACGCCGTCGACCAACACGATCGACACCTGGGTCGACGCGCGCCGCGGTACGGCGAGCTTCCTGTCGCAATCGGGCATCATGCGCGGCATCGAGAACGTGGAGCGCGGCATCGTCACCGAGTGGCAACCGTTCTTCACGACCGCACTCGACGGCGCGCGCGACGCCGCCACCGGAGATTTCCTGCGGGAGAATGCACAGAACGATGTCGGCGTGAACCTGAGGCTCGGGTTCCCCGCCGTCTCGCTCGACGCCACGATCAATCCGGACTTCAGCCAGGTCGAGTCGGACGTGGGGCAGGTGACCGCGAATGAAAGGTTCGCGCTGTTCATACCGGAGAAGCGCCCGTTCTTCCTCGAAGGTATCGAGCTCTTCAGCACTCCGAACCAGCTCGTGTACACTCGTCAGGTGGTCGCCCCGTCGGCGGGCGCAAAGATCACGGGAAAGGTCGGCTCGCTGAGCATCGCCCACCTCACAGCGCTCGATGACCGTCCAGGCGACGACGCGCTGTTCAACGTTTCGCGGCTGCGAAGAGACTTTGGCGGCAGTTCGATCGCGGGTATCACGCTCACGGACCGCCGCCTTGGCGACCACGCGAACACCGTGGTTGCGGCCGACACCCGAATCGTGTTCGGCCGCATGTACTATTTCGAGGCGCAGGCCGGCCAGTCCTGGACGAAGAACGGCGGCACGACGAGTGCGTCGCCGATGGTTCACGCGGTGCTCGATCGAACGGGGCCGCTGTGGGGCTTTCATTACCAGGTAACCGGATTCGGCGATGAGTTCGCCAGCGAGGCCGGCTTCGTTCCCCGGAAGGACTACATCGATCTCCGCGCGTTCAATCGACTCGCGTTCTACGGCCGATCGCCGGGCGCCCTCGTGCAAAGCGTGTGGCTGTTCGGCGGACCGACGCGTCTCTGGCACTATGACGATTTCGGACGCACGGCACCGCTCGAGGGCGAGGACGAGTTGCGGTCCATGATCAACCTGCGCGGTGGATGGCGCGTCAACGGAAACTTCAACCGCAACTTCGTCACGTTCGAGCCCGGGCAGTACGCCGGATTCACGGCGACGACGATCGAGGGAGATCTCGAGCCATACTTACCAACGCCGCACCTTGGCAACCTGTGGAACGGCACCATCACCGTCGCGACACCGATCCGTCGCACTTTCGACGCGTCGCTGACGTATACAGGTGGCGCGGTGGCGATCTTTGCCGAAGGCAGCGAAGGACGCACGCAGCGCATTGACGCGACGTTCGGCTACCGGCCATCACCCGGCCTGCGCGTGGAAGGACTGGCGGCGCTTTCCCGCCTGACGCGCGCACACGATGGCTCCCAGTTCTCGCGAACGGTCATTCCCCGCCTCAAGGTCGAGTATCAGCCGGCGCGAGCGTGGCTCTTTCGCGTGGTGAGTGAGCTGCGCGACGAACGGACCGATGCATTGCGCGTCGCCGGCAGCTCCAACGTCCTGTTCAGGGACGCCGTACCGTCATCTGCGGCCCGTGATCGGCGCCTGCGCACCGACTGGCTCATTTCGTATGAACCGTCGCCGGGCACCGTAGCGTTCCTGGGCTACGGCAGCACGCTCGAACGCCCCGAGACTGATGGCTTGTCACGCTTGCGCAGGGCACAGGATGGTTTCTTTCTGAAGGTGGCATACCAGTTCAGGAGATAGGCATCAGGCACCAGGCATCAGGAACACCCCTGATTCCTGACGCTGGTGCCTGATGTCTGATGCCTGTTGCCTCGAACACCAATGGACTTCTCCGGCATCACCGACAAACTCGGCTCCAGCCCCCTCACAGCGATCCCGCTGCTCTTCGTCGCGGGATTACTGACGAGCCTCACGCCGTGCGTCTATCCGATGATCCCCATCACCGTTGCCCTGGTGGGGCGCGAGTCGCTCGGGGCCGCGGGCTGGAAGTGGCGCCCGCTGGCGCTCACCCTCAGCTACGTCGTCGGGCTGGCCCTGGTGTACGCAATACTCGGTCTCATCGCCGGGCTGAGCGGCACCATCTTCGGGACCATCAGCTCGAACCCGTGGCTGTACTTCCTGCAGGCGAACGTCCTGCTGCTGGCCGGGCTGGCCATGCTCGATGTCTTCACGATCACCTTGCCCGCTTCCACGCTGGAGTGGGCGACCCGCGTCGGTGGCGGCGGGTCGTACCTGCCCGCCTTCGGGATGGGCGCGGTGTCCGGACTGGTCGCTGCCCCGTGTTCCGCGCCGGTCATGGCCGCGGTCCTCACCTGGGTGACGCGAACCCAGAGCGCGGCTCTGGGGTTTATCTACTTGTTCGTGTTCTCCCTGGGCATGTGTGCCCTGCTGGTGGCTGTCGGGGTATCTTCCGGGAGCGCCGCGCGCCTCCCGCGTGCCGGCGGCTGGATGATCCGCGTCAAGAAGATCTTCGGACTCGTTATGCTCGGCGTTGCCGAGTACTACCTGATCAAGATGGGACAGGTTCTCCTATGAAGCTCATTCGTTTCCTGGCAGGGGTGATGCTCATCGCGACGCCGATGGTCGGTGGCGCGCAGGAGTCGGGTATCGCCGTCGGCAGCGACGCGCCGGGCGCCGCGGTGGAGACGCTCGACGGCAAGCCGGCCGACATCGCCGACTTCGTGAAGAAGGGGCCGACGCTCCTGCAGTTCTGGGCCACGTGGTGCACCAACTGCAAGGCGCTC
>DATCIJ010000188.1:0-3481 GCA_036507855.1 Gemmatimonadaceae bacterium
TAGCTGCGCGGCCCGAACCCGAGCGCCGATCGCATCTCCTCGAACGTCGTGCCCTCGGCCCCGTTCATGGTCATGCCCAGCGCCATCGAGGCGCTCAGCGGCGACAAAAAGACGTTCGAGTCGGCGAAGGATGTATTGACCTTGCTCAGCAGGTTGAACCCGAAGGTGTTGGCCGCGCCTACCATTTCCGCCTCGGTAGCCGTGAGCTGTCGCGGCAGCGCCGTGATCAGAGGCGGGGACCCGTCCGGAGCGGCGGGATCGTCGCAGGAAACAGTCAGCGCCGCGAGAGGCAGCGCGGCGAGCGCCAGTGATGCACGGAAGGGACGCACAAGTCCTCCAGGGGATGGCAATCGCGAACAACTCCCTGACACTCGGCCCGTGACCTGCCCCTCAAAGCCGACGAGCTGGAAGGCTGGTTTGCGTATCGTCATCCGGCCGTCACCCTAACCCCGTCAGGCGTGCAGCTCCATCGGACCACTGAGCCGTCCCGCTCCCACGAGGGGCCATAACCGTCGCGCCGTTCCGTTTGCCCCACGGGCACCTGCGGTCTAACCGGCATCGAGAGCGTGAAGGGCTGATGCCTGAGGTCGCCGGAGCAGCGGCGACCGGGGTCTCAGTGTACGCTACACCGGCCACGGACCCGGCGACATGGCACTCCCGAGCCAGTCTGAATTATTCCCTGCGACATGGATCACAGTAGCCCGGAAATCGTGTCGCAAATTTCTGCGGAATCGAAGATGGCTCGCCCGCGGCGCGCCGGCCGGTGACGGTTTTGGCATCGGTTTGACTCTGGTGCGGCGAGCCGCGGAGTTGCATGGTGGTGAGGTGGACGCCCGCAACGACGGACCTGGTCGGGGCAGTTGCTTCAGCCTGCGCATTCCGCTGCCGGGTTCCTCACGGACCTGAGACTCTCATTGTCATGTCACTGCGCATCGTAGTCATCGACGACAACGTCGATCTGGTTGAGAGCCTGCTGTCCGTCCTGGAGCATCTCGGGCACGCTGCCGTGGGAGCGACGAGCGGCGCGGACGGCCTTCGCATAGTCGAGGACAAGCGTCCGGACGTGGCGCTCATCGACGTCAGCATGCCGGGCATGAGCGGTTATGACGTTGCGGCGCAGATCCGGCGGCGCGTCTGGGGGCACGGAATGGTGCTCATCGCGATGACCGGGTGGGGGCGCAGCGAAGATCGGGAGTCATGCCGCGACGCCGGTTTCGATCACGTCGCATTGAAACCCGTCGATCTCGACTATCTCCAGGTCATGCTGGAGCGCGTCGGAGCGTGCACGCCCCACCCGGTTCCTGCCGTGACTCAGGCCGCGCGAACGGGAAGCCCGTTCGACGCGGCCCGGCCCTAGTGCCGTTCCAACTTGATGTGCCTAAAGGCTGCGACCCAGATGACTTCGCTCGCCGACGGAGTAACGTTACGCCCCTCTGGTCGGGGGGGCTTCCGCCGTATCCCGTGGGTATACGTCTCACGGCCGCGCCCGGCGCCGCCGGACCAGTCCGCCACGCAGCGCCTAACGATCCTGTGGCACCCCTCGGCGAGCGTTGAGTGCGGGTGGCGATTTCATTGTGGCCGGGTGGGCGCAGCACGCTCGAGGCGCCAGACAGGTCCGCTGTAGATCGGCCCCTCGAAGCGCACGAAGCCCGGTGCGGTGGTTTAGCGGTCCTTCTTCTCGACGGGCCTGCGCGGACGCTGCTTTCCTGAAATCGATTTGATCAGGAGTCGACCCTTTGCACGAGGGTCGATGGGCATCGCGGCACGACGGAGCGACTCGGTGATCAGCGCGCGAATCGCCGGCGTGTTCAGGTCGCTCGCCGATTCGAGCCTCACGTTCCTCACTACCGTTCCCGATCCGCGCAGCAGTTTATGGGGATCGGGGAGCTTCGGCCCGCCCTGCAGGAAGCAAAGGGAGATCCACCGCGGGGCAAAGGCCAGCGACAGAACGGCCTCCGAAGCACGCTCGGATGGTCCAAAACCGACGACGAGGAAGTTGTAGTTGTCGTACACCATGCGGACCGCGCCCGGCACCAGACGTTCCAGCGCCTTGATGGCGGCGCGCCCTTCCCTGGCGACTTCCGGGGAGTATTTCGAGATGAAGCTCTCCAGCTGGCGCTGGGGTGTGGGCGCGGGCATTACATCGATGATGCATGCCGGCGGCGCAAAGCGCAAAGCGCGAAGGAAGACGATGGAACCCTTCGCGCGTTGCGCCTTGCGCTTTGCGCTAGAGCGGCTGCCCCGACTGTCCTGACGTCCGATTCAGGACGAACCGCTCGAAGTAGATATTCTCCTTCGATGAGTCGAGGGCCTCGCGCGGCCGCCGGCGTTCACGGAGCCTGTGCGACATGTAGCTCCGCACGGCCAGCACGACAGTCACCACGAGGGCGAAGATGATGCTGGTCGAAAGCACGTTGTTCAGGTCCATCGATCTCTCCTGGAGTCGGCCCCGCGTTCCTGTTTCCTCAAGCCCCTCGCCTCAGCTGGCAGCCGGCGCACCGAGCAGGTCGCGCACTGCGTCCTCATTCGCCGGGAAGCCGAGCGCTTCGATCTCGATGTCGCCGTAGCCTAACCGCAGTGCGTGCTCTCGCATGCGGATCTTGAGCGATGCGAGGTCCTTCGGGCGCGCGCTGTCGAGATAGGCGATGACGCGCTTCCCGTGGATGCCGACGAGGTCACCGCTTTCGACGCGCACGATGTTCAACGCCATCCTCGCGAGCCCTGCCGTCGCGCCCTTTTCGGGGCGGATCAGGAAAAGGGTGAAGAACGGCTGTTGCTCGCGATCGAGGTAGCCGCGCACACTCTTCGTCAGCGTGACGCCGGCCATCGGCAGGTAGGAGGAGCCGTCGTTGGTCGGCTGGAGGATCATCACCGGTTCCGGGGCCGCCGACATCAGATCGTGCCAGTGGCCGCGCTTCACGATGTTCTGCAACCGCGCCACCAGTTCGGACGGAGCAAGGCTCGACGAGAGGAAGTCGTCGGCACCCGCGCGCAATGCGCGCGTGCGGTCCGCGGACCGCAGGACGTAGGGCGTGATGAGAACAACCGGGATGGTGCTGTTCGACTGGCGCAGGTCGCGAACGAGCTGCAGCCCCGACTCGATCACGTCGCGACGAACGTTCAGCAGCAGCGCGCCAACGCCATCGCGCACGAGGTCAGTGACCGCGTTGAGCATTCCAGTGCGCACATCGATCTCGAAGTGATGGCGCAGTCCGTTGACCAGCTCGTTCGGCAGTTGATCGGCCATGTTGACAAGGACCAGACGGCGCAGGATCTCATCGGAAACCAGCGAGACCGCGGAAGCATCGGCGTCCGTGAAAACCACCATGCCGGAGCCGGAGAGAATGCGGAACGTCACCGGCGCCATGGACGCGGCGTCGAACCGGATCTTCCGCACTTCAAGCGTGTGGTTTCGTTCGCGATCCGACGTGAGGTGGAAGACGCCGGCCGAGCGCTGCATCAACGGCTCGAGGCGGCGATC
>DATCIJ010000189.1:0-2896 GCA_036507855.1 Gemmatimonadaceae bacterium
GACGCGGACAGACTCGCTCGACTTGAGCTGGTGTACCGTCCGGGTGCCAGAAGGTCGGTCGGTGGGGGTATGATGCAGCCAACAGCCCATGAGTGCTTCCTGGCCTGTTTCCTGGCCAGCAGATCAAGGCCGACCAAAGGAGACCGTCAGATGCACCAACTGTCTGGAAGGGTTTCGGTCGTAGTTTGTCTCGGACTGCTCCTAACCGCCTGCGGCAGTAATGAGCCGTTGACGTCCGCGAGTCCCGTCGCGCCCACGGCTCCGGTGGCACCAGTCGTTTCGAATGCGACCTTGTCGGGGGTCGTAACCGAAAACGGCCGTCCGATCGAGAGCGCTTATGTGGAGGTCCAGTGGTCGTGCGGCGGCGGTTGCAGCGCTGCAATCGGAGGGATGACCGACGCTGCGGGCCGATACGTAGTTGCTCCATTGCCTCATGGCACTGTACTGCCTGATGGCGCGACTATGTGGGTGACGGCGTACAAGGACGGATTCGTCCAGCAGTGCGCTGCGACCGCAGTGATGCGGGCTGGCGTCAGCCTCGATCTGCGGCTGACCTCGATAGCGAACCTTTCAACGGCGCAGCCGCTATCGGGTGCGGGCTCGCGTACTGTCTCCGGCACGGTGTTCGAGTCGACGCCAGCGGGGACGCGACCCGTGGCGGACGCAGCGGTGTCAGCGTACTCAGAGGGCTTGTACTACGCCGATGCAGTCGCCTTCACGAGGAGCGACGCTGCGGGTCGCTACTGGCTGTGCGGACTCTCGGAGGCAGGGATCCCCTACTTGGTTGCTGAAAAAGAAGGATACGGCTCCTCAAACGTATCTGTGGCACCTGGAACGGATACCACCGCGGACATTCTGATCAGGCGCCGATGAGGGCTCACGCCGTCCAGGACTTAGCCGCACCGCATTACTAATGGTCAGTCGCCAAGTGGCGACCCATTCGGCCGTATCTGCCCGTAGCGGTGGAGGCGAAACACTACTGGAAGATCTCCCCACATCGGTCCCGAACAAGCGATACACGCGAGTAAAGGGCACTCAGGCCGCAGATCACTGGATGACGGCCCCGTCCACGCAATCTGCTTGGTTGCGGAGCAGGGTATGTCGCGGAGCAAAACCGTAGTCATCGCGAAGCTGGCATACGCCAGGCCCTCGGCGGCGGACGCTGAGTATGTCCCAGCTGAGCCGGTTTTGCGGAGCGACATACCCTGCTCTGCAACCGCAGCAATCGACGTGAACTGTTAGGCCGACCTGACCACCTTCGCCAAGGTCGGGTCGCGCAACGACCCGACTAGGCAGTGCTGGCTGGACGGTCCGCTCCGCGGACCGTCCCGGTGGTCCGCCGAAGCTTCACGCGAAGGCGGAAGGTCGGCCTCTACGTTCTTACGCGTGCACGACAGGTTCTCAGGACCGCTCTCGCTGTCCGAGGTACACACCCCCGAGCACCAGGCCGCCGCCGAGCGCGGTGACGAGACCGAACGGCTCGCCGAGGAGCGGCACCGCCAGCGTCAGGGTGGCGAGCGGCTCGAGGTACAGATAGAGACCGGCACGAGTCGCGCCCAGGCTCGCGACCCCTTCCTGCCAGAACCACTGTCCGAGCGCGAGGCCGGGAATCGCCAGATACACAAGCGCCGCGATGCCGCGCGGCGAGAGCGCGCGCACGCGCGCGATGTCCGCCGAGACGAGGAACAGGATCGCGGTGAACGCGGCGGCCATGAGGAGAATCGCGAAGGTCACCGCCAGCGGGTCGGTCCGCCGCGCGACGTTGCGCGTCGCGATCGTATAGAAGGCCCAGGTGAACGCCGAGACGAGGACCAGCCAGTCGCCGGTGCTGCGCAGCCATCGCAGGTCGGCCACGTTGCCGCGCGAGACCAGCAGCAGCACGCCCCCGGTCGCGACGACGATGCCCGCCACGCCACCCCACCCGATCCGCTCGTGGAGGAAGAGGAACGACAGCACAGCCACCAGGAGCGGCGAAATGCAGATGATCCACACGGCGTTGGTTGCCGTGGTGGTCGAGAGCCCCGTGGCCTGCACCAGGAAATGCAGCGTGAAGATGCCGCCGCCGAACAGAATGGCCCGCAGGTCGGCGCGCGCAAACCGCAGCGGAACCCGTTTCAGGAGCAGGACGCCTCCCAGGAACGGCAATCCGATCGCGAGGCGAAGCCCGAAGATCTCGACGGGCCCGAGCTCCGTCAGCAGGATCTTCGTGGCGACGAAGGTCCAGCCCCAGATGATGACGGCGGAGAGAAGGAGGAGACGAGGGAGCAGCGACCGAGCGCCCCGATTACATCACGCGCTGCAGCTGGCGGCGCCGATCGGGACCGCGGGCGGCGCCCCGGCGCTCGGGCCCGTTGCGGCGCTCGGCGGACATGAAGCTGGCGAGCTGATACCCCTCGGAGACGAGCCGCCGTTCGAGGTCGGCCTGATACCGGACACAGAAAATCGGATCTTCCGCTTCGTGGACGGACGACTCCGGTCCAGGGCCGCTGACGAGCAGCTGCTGCGCGCCGTTCGGGCGCGTGATGCGGACGATGCGGACGGACTGGGTTCCGCGCGTGAAGAGCCAGGCAGTCTGGACGAGTCCGATAGTCATGCTGGGCATCGAGTATACCGCCGCTCTATCCGGCCTTGCGGCGGGCGGGAAAGACGGCCTCACAGACGCTACACCGCCATTTCACGGTCGTGGTGCCTCCCTTGACCGTGGTTTCACGTTCCATTCTTCCGGTGCCGCACTTCGAACAGCGAAGCGGACCAAAAGCGGAACGGATCGGTGTCCGCTTCGCCATGGCAGATACGTACTGTTGTGGTCTGGTCGAGCCTGCACACGATACTCAAACCCGCCCGCGAGGCGCAAGTACTCAATTCAGTTTTTCTGCAACTATCGGCGGCGCCGCGA
>DATCIJ010000190.1:0-3504 GCA_036507855.1 Gemmatimonadaceae bacterium
CCTGCCGTATCCGAAGCAGCGCCTCCGCTTGCCGGTCGTGCTCAGTCCCGACGAGGTCCAGCGCCTCATCGCGGGCGCAAAGAATCTCTATCACCGCACATTGCTGCTCACCCTGTATGGCGCCGGCTTGCGCCGCAGCGAAGCGTGCCAGCTAAAAGTCCGCGACATCGATAGCCAGCGCATGGTGCTCCGTGTCGAGCAAGGCAAGGGCGGTCGCGATCGTGAGATCCCCCTCAGCCCGACGCTGCTTGCCGCGCTGCGTGAGTACTACCGCTGGATGCGCCCGCGGACCTATCTCTTCCCCGGGACGCACCATGGCTGGCGGGCCGATGCGCCCATCACGTCGAAAGTGATCTGGGAAGCCGTGCGTCTGGCCACGCGCAAGGCCGGGATCGACAAGCGCGTCACGCCGCACACGCTGCGGAGCGTGTCGGCATAGTACCCACCTTTTAGAGATGCTTCATTTCAAAGGCAATTCGTCTTGTCCACGGATCGGGCGTGGGAGTTTGCGGCCGTCATGGACGGCGTGGATGCGCGCCTGCACGGGAGGGCGTTGCAGATCAACGCGCGCGATCACCCACGGGGCACACGGGACGACTTGGGTGGCGGGCAACACGCCGTCGGCGATGAGGTTCTTGATGACCGTATTGCTGACGCCGAGCTCGCGCGCGGCGGCCTCCAATGGTAACCAGGTGCCATCGTGGTGATAGTTGGGAAGGCGCCGACCATATCTCACGTTCGAGACATGATGCACGCGCCACGTCTGGCCCGTGCCCGTCCGGTACCGCAGACGATTGAGGACGACGGCGATCGTTTTGTCGTCGCAGATTTTCGACAGCTCCGTGATCAACTCGACCGCTTTGTCATCGGCCACTCGACGGTGCTGGCCTGTCCCGTTGCGGGCGACCCGCAGCTCGGTGTGGATGCCGCCTTTCCAGTGGAGGTGGAGGACATGTTGCGGCGGAGCGTCGGTGTTGTTCACGACGATCTCTTCGAGCACCGTGCGCAGGATGCGTTTCTTCAGCTCCACGGGCGCCGCGGCATGATGCCACAGCAGGCGGAGATCGCTACCGAGTTCCTGCAAGCGTTCTTTCTCTCGTTTGTTCAACGGCTCGGACTGCGTGCGTAGCGCGAGGACGCGAGACTCGAGATCGGACACCTGTTCGAGCGATTGATTCCACCGTCGCTCGAGTTCGCCCGCCACCAGGCGATTCTCGGGATCAGTCGCATCGAATTGCCGTTGCGCCCGTCGCGCCTCATACCGGGCCTTCTCTAACGCCAGTTCAACGGCGTGGCGTTTCGTCTCGTCCTCGTGAAGCGCCTGCTCCATCGCGGCCAGGGCCGCCTGCAGACCGGCGGGCTGGATCGCGGCGAGGACCTGGTCGACCACGGCTCGGTCCATTCGCAGACTCCCGACCGAGAGGCAGGCGGCGGAGCCGCGATTCACGCGCCCGCCGTGGCAGGCGTAGCGGGGCACCTGCCCGCGATTGCCGCTATAGGCCACGCTCAGCATACGACCACAGCGCCCACACCGTAACAGACCGGACAGCATCGCGGCCCCGCGTTTGGCCGCCCCGGTTTGTGGCGTCTCCCGTCGGGACACGTTCGCCTCCAGGATGCGTTGCGTGTGCAGATACGCGTCCCACGTAATGTACCCCTCGTGGTGGTCTCGTAGACAGACCGTCCATTCCTCCGCGTGCTTCTTGCGGCGGCGGGCGGTATGAGCCCGCCCGTCGGTCATTACCGTCGTGTTCCCCGTGCGCCCGTAGGCGAATGCGCCGGCATACTGGGGATTACGCAGAATTTGTCGAATGCGGCTGCCGGTGGGCAACTGCCACACGACGTCCTGGCCCGCCGTCCCGCGGACGACTTCAGGGAGCCGGATCTGTTCGTCCCGAAAATACAACATGGTTTGACGGGCACTGCCCAGCTCGCGAAACTTCTGAAACACGCTCTGAATCGCGGCCTGGATTTGGCGATCGGCGGACTTCTCCACGCGGTCGTCGGCCGTGCGGACGAAGCCGACCGGCACCTCCCACAGCACACAGCCACGCCGCACCTTCTGCTCGAACGCCTCCCGGGCGCGCTGGCGAAAGAGACTCAGCTCAAACTCGCTCATGGTGCCTTTGAGACCGAGGAGGAGCCGGTCGTTCACCAGACGCGGATCATAGATCCCGTCATCATCGACCAGCACGGTTTCGGTCATCCCACACAGGTCAATCAGGTGATGCCAATCGCGATTGTTACGCGCCAGGCGAGACGCCTCTAACGCGAACACCGCCCCGACGGTGCCTTCGCACACGGCGGTGAGCAGGCGTCCGAAGCCTGGACGCGTCTGCCGCCCCGTGCCGCTCACGCCGAGATCGTCGTCAATCACGACCACGCGCGTGAATCCCACTTGCCGCGCGCGATCGGCGAGCCCGTACTGCCGTTGTTGGCCTTCGCGGTGATGACGCACTTGCTGCAGACTCGACTGACGGACATAGATGTACGCGGCTCTCTCAAGATGATCGGGACGGATTTTCTCGTTCATCGTCGCTCCTTGGTGGGGCCTCGGTCTGCAGGACGGCTCTCAGCAGTTGTCCCACCAGTTCCCTGCATTGGCATTGATCCCTCTCAGGGAGTGTCTGCCACCGTTCGCGTCGGTCGAACGTCAGCGTTCGTTGCTGCGGTCGACGCACGATGAGGTTGCGCATCGTCACCTCCTGCGTGTTGCGATCTCCCGTGGTTGGTCACCGGCGTCATCGTGACCAAGAGGGGCTGACTGTCGAGCAACGCGCGAAGGTCCTTCAGCGCGGTCACGGAAAGGCGCGGTCGAACTTCGTCGGTGAGTTGCTGACAGACCAGAGGATCCAACATCCAGGTCGGGACGGCCACCTGCACGTCATCCGCGAGCCTGATGACCACGCAGTCAGCCGTATAGCGGCGGAGGCGACGGACGATCTCTACGTGTTCGCCGTGGAAAGGATGGTGTCGGTAGTGAATGACGGCTGAAGACGATTCATGGGCAGTGTGAGGATGCGCTGCGGCACGCGTTTGCCACACACCTGCTCGAGGCCGGGTACGACATCCGGACCGTGCAGGAACTGCTCGGGCACGCGGATGTGAGCACGACGATGATTTATGTGGTGGTCGCCGTTATGTGGTGGCGAGCGATTTCGAGTGCGGCATCGCGTGGGCATGTGAGGTCCCGACACCACATAACTGAGCGCTACAGGCTCCGGAGAAACACCATGAGGTCTTTGTTGTCCTTCCAGATGGGCTGGCCGCCCGGGTCCGGTTGGATGGCACAGGGTCTTCAGGGCACTGGCCGTGTTCGCCCAGAGCGGACACCGGCGCACCTTTGCCCCCTTACCCATGAGACGCACCGACGCCTGATGCGCGTCCGGCAGTTCCAGGTCGCCCACGGTCACGCTGACCGCTTCGCTCACCCGGGCGCCGGAGTTGTACAGGAAGAGCAGGACCGTGTGGTCGCGGAAGCCCTGACGGGTGCAGCGGTTCGGG
>DATCIJ010000191.1:0-3482 GCA_036507855.1 Gemmatimonadaceae bacterium
CTTCTTCACGCGGAGAAGGAATCGCTCCGACTTGGCGATCCACCGTGATCCGTCGAGGGCGAGCCCTCCGCGGGGACGACGCAGTGAGGATGCGGATGGAATCCGAGTTGCTGGTTCCAGGTGTGGAGAACGGCGGTGAACCCGATGGTGGCCTTGAGGTTAGTGCGGGCGACCTCGAGAAGGGTCTCGGAGACGGCCTCGAAGAGGAGGGTCAAGCACACTTTGGGTGCCCGCCTGAAGAACGTGTGAAGCTGCTGGGGAATGGTGAAGACGACCTGGAAGTACACCGTGGGCAGGAGCAGGGCTTCCTGGCCCTCGGCCCACAGCTCATGCTTCAGGATCTGGCACTTGGGACAGTGCCGATTCCGACAGGAGTTGTAGGAGCCGCGCGAGAAGCCACAGTCGGGACATTCCTCCAGATGGCCGCCCAGGCGTTCGGTCCGGCAAGCAACGATGTCCCGCACGGCCCGGGCTTGGTCCTTGGTGAGACGCAGGCCGTACGCGTGGTCGCGGAGGACGTCGGCGACCTCGTGGCGGTGAGGCTTTCCCGCCACGAGGACCGGGGCAGATGCCGAGGACGCCACCGTCTACTCCGTGACCACCTCCTCCCCCTTTCTTTCCCCCGGCACGGTTTCCTGCTTCGGGCTCTCTCCTCTCAAGGCGTCGAGGGGGCTTTGGGTGGCGTTCACGTAGGTGCGCGCCACGTGCGTGTAGACCTGGGTGGTGGTCAGGCTCCGGTGACCGAGGAGCGCCTGGATCACGCAGAGGTTGGTGCCGCCTTCCAGGAGGTGGGTCGCGAACGCGTGCCGCAGCGCCTCCACACACTGCCCATGAATCGTCCCCAGCCACCATCCACTACCGTCACCATCCGTTCCACGGCGAATCGGTAGCGATCGTCCGTCGGCTCCGACGCTATACGGCTGACTGCGTGGTCATCACGCTGGCGGATGACGTGGAGGTCGCCATCCCGACCTGGATGTTGGACCCGCTGGCCTGTGCGCAGCTCACCGACGAAGCGCGACCCCGCATCGCGGTGTCGGCGCTGCGCGACCTGCGCGCGTTGCTCGACCAACAGTCCCTGCTCGCCCCTGTCACCCCGTGATCTCAGTCGTGGCACAGTCCGTCACCGAGGAGGTGACGACGATGCGCGACTCGACCGGGCGTCGACCACAGCAGCGGACGTTGGCGTTCGCTCATTTCGAACTCTGGCAGCAGCTGCCGGACCCGGATCGCCTCCGGTGCCGGGCCCTGTGCGGGCAACTGTTGCGAGCGGTGCTTCACGCGGAGGCCCTTCCAAGGAGCGACGATGACCGACAAGATCCGTCCCGAGCATCTTGAACGCGCGGCGTACGTCTACGTCCGGCAATCCAGTCTCCAGCAGGTCCGTCATCACCGCGAGGGGCAGCAGCGGCAGTACGGGCTCGCCGATCGCGCGCGGCAACTCGGATTCGTCCGGGTGGTCGTGATCGACGATGACTTGGGCGTGAGTGGCACGGGCAAGCAGGCGCGGCCGGGCTTCGGCCGGCTGCTCACGGCGGTGTGTGAAGGCACCGTCGGCGCGGTGTTCGCGCTGGAAGCCTCGCGGCTTGCGCGCAACAATCGCGACTGGCATCACCTGATCGACCTCTGCGGCATGACCGACACGGTGCTGGTCGACGACGACGGCGTCTACGATCCGCGCCTGGTCAACGATCGATTGTTGTTGGGCCTCAAAGGCACGATGAGCGAATTTGAACTGAGCTTGTTTCGTCAGCGCGCCCGCGAAGCCTTCGTGCAGAAGGTGAAGCGGGGCTGTGTGATGTGGGAGGTGCCGGTCGGGTTTGTCCGCACCGCCGATGACCGCGTGGAGAAGTCCCCGGACCGCCAAGTCCAGGCCGCGATCCAGAGCGTGTTTCAGAAGTTGCAGGAACTGGGCAGTGCCCGCCAAACCATGTTGTATTTTCGGGACGAACAGATCCGGCTGCCCGAAGTCGTCCGGGGGACCGCGGGGCAGGAGGTCGTGTGGCGGTTGCCGACGGGCAGCCGCATTCGACAGATCCTCCGCAATCCCCAGTATGCGGGGGCCTTTGCCTATGGCCGGACCGGGACCACGACGACGGTGACCGCCGGTCAGCCGCGCACGTCGCGCGGCAAGAAGGCGCTCGAGGCGTGGACGGTGTGTCTCCGGGACCACCACGAGGGGTACATTACGTGGGACGCGTATCTGCACACGCAGCGAGTACTGGAGGCGAATGTGTCCCGACGAGATCCTCACACGGCGGGCGCGGCCAAGCGCGGGGCGGCGCTCTTGTCCGGCCTGTTGCGGTGTGGGCGCTGTGGCCGGATGCTCTTCGTGGCCTATAGCGGCACGCGCGGGCGGGTGCCGCGCTACGCGTGTCACGGCGGGCGTGTGGATCGCGGCACCGCCGCGTGCCTGTCGCTCGGGAGTCTGCGGGTGGACCCCGCGGTGGTCGACCAGGTGCTCGACGCGATCCAGCCGGCCGGGATTCAGGCCGCGCTGGACACCCTCGACACGGCGCGGCACGACGACGCCACGAAACGCCACGCGGGAGAACTCGCTCTGGAGAAGGCCCGCTATGAGGCGCGACGGGCGCAGCGCCAATTTGATGCGGTCGACCCGGAGAACCGGCTGGTGGCCGGCGAACTGGAGCACCGCTGGAACCAGGCGCTCGCCGAGGTGACCGCACTGGACGCGCGCGTATCTGCGCTCCGCGAGACCGTAGCACCCTTGAGCGAGCCGCAGCGGGAGCGGGTGCTGGCCCTCGGTACCGATCTGCGCGGCCTCTGGCAGCATCCCGCGGCGTCCGTCGACCTGAAGAAGCGCATCCTGCGCACCGTCCTCGAAGAGATCGTGGTGAACAACACCGACGACCCGCCCCAGCACGTCCTCCAGCTGCACTGGAAAGGCGGCGTCCATACGGAGCTGCGGGTGACCCGCAACGGGACCGGCCAGCACTCGCGTGTCACCGAGGACACGGCGGTCCACTTGATCACTGAGCTGTCAAAAATCTGCGACGACAAGACGATCGCCGTCGTCCTCAATCGCCTTGGGTACCGGACCGGCCAGGGCCAGACGTGGCGCGTCCATCATGTCTGGAATGTACGCTATGGCCGACAGCTCCCCAACTACCGGCACACGGGCGAGTGGCTCACGCTGGAGGCGACCGCGCTCGAGCTGGGCGTGAGCAACACGGTCATCAAACGGCTCATCGCCGAGGGGGTGTTGCCCGCCACCCACGTCGTCGACTACGCCCCGTGGGTGATCACGCGGACCGCCCTGCAACAGCCAGCCGTACAGGCGCGCATCCATGCCGTGCATCACGGCCACAAACTCCCGCGCCCCGTTGCCGGACAAGACCAATTGCCGTTGAACTCTGACAGTCTTTGAAAGGTGGGTACCATGCCGACACGCTGCGCAATGAGTGGAACGAGACGCCCTTGGTGATCCCGGCCCGACCGGCGGCGGTGGTGAAGACCTTCTC
>DATCIJ010000192.1:0-7046 GCA_036507855.1 Gemmatimonadaceae bacterium
GAAGAAGCTGAATCCAGCACGGAAGCCTGTGTTGGTGACCTTACCCTTCGGCATGTAGTCCGTGATGGCATCAACGCGCAGGGCCACCCGTTCGCCAAGCGCGAACTTCGCGCCGAGCAATCCAGTCATGCCGTAGCTGGACTTCGTTCCATAGTCAGTCTGCACCGCGCCAGCGCCGACGACCCACGACAGCCGTCCCATGACAACCGGCGTCAGGGCGAGCCGGGCTGACAGCGACGTCACGTGAATGTCCGCGAACCCATTCGAACGACTTGCACCCATGCCGCTGCCGTCGAACTCGATCGCCCAGCGGGGATCGAGGAACGCGCCGACAAGCAGGCCTGCGCCGGATCCGGAGTTGATGATCAGGCTGTTGTCGTACGACGTCGCGCCGCCGAAGGCGCCCAGCTCCACTGTCCCGCGACGCTGCGCTTGCACCGGGAACGCGGCGACCAACGCGGCGACTCCGAGTGCGATGATCCTGTATGACATGTCGTTCTCCATTGAGAGCTCCTGGTGCTGCGTAAGCCTGCCTGGCGGGATCCTCGACGGAGACTCGATGTCGAGGACGCCGCGTCCAGACGCCTGCGTGTTGACGCCTTGCGGCGCCTATTGATGCCGTGGGTGCAGTACGGCCCGATATGGTCGGGTTGTTAGGCACGGCACGTTATTGCGCGCCCACTGCTCCCCTTCTGTTTTGTCGGGTCAAATGTTTGCGCGACGCGGCCCGGTTCACAGGCTCTCTCGTCGGGCTCAGCGCTCGCAGCCTGTCTGAGGCTTCCGCGCCACTGGCGTCCTGTTGCGGTACCCGAGGGCTCACGCTCCTCTCACCGCGAAGTCGCCTTTGCCATTCCCCGTGGGGAGGCGGTATCACTGATCATAGTCCGCGTCGCACCCAATTCCTATCGCTCGTAGGGATGATCTGGGAGTGACAGGGTCGTAGTGCACGTGACGGTTGACCATCTGCACCGCCGCGGTGCATGGCAAGGGAGCGGGGTTTCCGCGCCCGCGGTCCGCACTGCTTACGCTGCGGATGACACCAGCGGCAGCGACACGACGAATTCGCTCCCGGCGCCCGGGCCGTCGCTTCGCGCCACGACGCTGCCACCGTGGAGGTCGACGATTCGTCTCACGATGTTCAGGCCGATCCCCAGCCCCTTTCGCGAGTGATCTCGAGCGGACTCGGCCCGGACGAAGAGATCGAACACCCGCGGCAGCATCTCCGGCGCGATTCCGATTCCGGTGTCCGCAACACGCAACTCAGCGCGATCCTGTGCGCGGTCCGCCATGACTACGATACTTCCGCCGTCCTGCGTGTAATTGGCGGCGTTGCTCAGCAGGTTTACCACCACCTGTTCCAGGCGGATCGCGTCGGCTTCCAGCCAGATAGGTTCGACCGGAAGTGTTACGAAGACCTGGTGCTTGCGGTGTGCGTAGGCCGACATCACGGCTTCCACCGACCGTTGCACCACCTCGCGCAGGTCCACGAGGCCAGGCTGAATTCGCATGCACCCCGAGTCGATACAGGAGACCTCCTGCAGGTCATCCACGAGGCGTGACAGTTGCGTCATCTGCCTTTCGATGAGCGCGCGTGCGCGGTTCGGGAGCGAGCTGGCCGCTTCCTGTTCAAGGCGAAGGATCTGTAATGCATTCGCGACCGGGGCGAGTGCATTACGCAGTTCATGCGAGAGCGTCGCCAGGAACTCATATCTGTGGCGGTCAGCGGCCGCGAGTTCATCCACATACAGTGCCGCAAGCAGGTCCGCGCGCTTCCGTTCCGTAATGTCGCGAACGTGGCACTGAATGACCGGGCCGCCGTCTTCCTGATACTTGTTGCTGACGACTTCCACGTCGATGCCTTCCGGGTACGATGCGCTCTTCAGGAACAGCTCCTCATGACGTATGAACCCCGGCTCGCGAAGCGCGCCTGAGGTCGCGCGGCTTCGCTCGGCGTCCAGCAGCAGGCCCACCTGCCATGGTTCCTTCCCGAGGAGCTCGTCATGGGAAAGGCCAAGCAGGTTCGTCATGAACGGATTGGCGTCGAGAATTCGCCCGGTACTCGCGTCGAGGATGAGTATTCCGTCGTGGGCCGTTTCGAAGAGTCGCTGGTACCTCATCGGGCTTCGTCGGACGTTCATGCCGTCGCGCTGCTCCGCCACCGCTGTGGGTTGAGCACCGTCAACCAGGGTTCGTTCTCTACTCGCGCTTCGACTCATACCCATGCCCGCACCTCGTGGATGTCGTCGCGACGGGCCGATCACCCTGCGGCTCGCCGGTTCGCCGGCCTCAACTGCCGGTCTTGCTGCCGGGGTTGCACTATGCGCCAGGTCCTTACCGCCGTACAAGAATGAAAACGATGGACTGGCAGGATCGAATACGGAGGATTGAGTACCCGATCAATCTTACGAGCGATGGTAATCGGCCTCGGTTACGCCTAACGTTGGGGTTCCAGTTCCTTGCCCGTCGCGTTGAGAGGCCGCCGAATCCCGTTCCGCGGTCCACGGTGACTTGCCGTACCCCGCACACGCCTGGAGAACGCCATGGCGACCCCTCGTCTCTCGCTGCACGTTGTGACCAGCGCAACTGCTACCGGACGGAAAGCAATGGCGCTCGTCCTGCTCAGCGCAGCGTTGATTGCCCTGGGTACCTGCACTCGCAAGGACGCGGCGGAGATCGACACGGCGGCCGGAGAAATCGCCGTCACGCCCGACCCGATTGACGAAGGACGGTGGATATTCCGCTTCGAAACGTCCGGGAACGAGCACATCCGGACGGACACCACGGCGTCGTGAAGCTGCCCCTGGGCGCCGGCGCCTGGCGCAGCGCATTCATCGATGCCGGCGGACGCGTATGGGACCGCAGCGGCGGCACCTGCCACTAGCGGGTTCGCGGCGCCGCCAGCCCCACTCCGGCTGAATTTGCTACTGAGCGAATGATCTCGAGCCGCTTGACGCGTGGCTGAACGCGGCCACTTCCAGGCGACTGTGGAGCGCGAGCTTCTCCAGCACGTTGTGCACGTGACTCTTGACCGTGTGCACCGCAATGTGCAGCCGACCCGCAATCTCCTTGTTGCTGAGGCCTTCGCCGAGAAGGTCGATGACCTGCCGCTCGCGACTCGTCAGGCGGACGGCATCGAGCATCTGCTGCTTGTCTTTCAAGGCCACATTGAGGGCGATTTGCGAGAACAGGGATTTCGTCAATTGCGTGGGGAGGACCTGTGCCCCTCTGGCGACGGCACGAATGGTGTCGAAGAACTCCTCGAACGACGCTTCCTTCATGACGAACCCGGACGCCCCGGCCCGGACGTAGCGGGCAACGTCCTCCTGGCTGGGCAGGAGTCCCATGACGATCACCTTCGCCTGCGGCACTTCGGCGTGGACCGTCGCGGTCAGGCTCAAGCTGTCGTGGCCTTCCAACCCGAAGTCGACGAGGACGATGTCGGGCTTGGCCTCCCTGACCTTCTCGAGTGCCTCGATTGCGTCAGCAGATGCAGCGAGGACCCTGAAACCAGGCTGGGCGCTGACCATCGCCACAATCCCCTCACGCAGCAGCCGATTGTCGTCAATGAGCACCAGCGCGATCGGGCGGCCCTCACCGTTGCCGCTGGCGGCTTTGCTTCGAGGCCCCCGCTTCGCGGCCCTCGTCGCAGCCTTACCATCGGTCCGTGGCGACGCCGTTGAGCGCTTCACTGGACGACGCGGTCGTGGTGCCATAGATGAGTGGTCGATGGTCGATCGCGAAGCCGCTCGGACCCGCCGCCCGAGCCCGCGTGCCTGATCCTGAATGCACAAAATGCTCCAGGGCAAACGCCTCGAAGCATTCCGATTTTCGCCGCCATAGGTAATAGCCAGGACCGCACGGCGCAACCCCTGGACGCAGACCGAGGGTGTCCGTTCGGGCGCGCCTCTGTCCCGGAATCAGATTCCGGCCAGTGGCGGTGACCTCGAGATGAGGCCAACCGCCGGGTTTCCGTCAGTCAGCCTTCAGGTGCCGGCTCTCGAAGTCCGTGACCTCCCGGTCGGCCTCATCCACGGTCTTCCCGTACTTCTCCTTGATCGTGCCAATGAGCTGGTCACGCTTCCCGGCGATGACGTCGACATCGTCGTCGGTCAGCTTCCCCCATTGTTCCCGGACCTTTCCCTTGAGCTGCATCCAGTTTCCTTCGATCGTCTGCTTGTTCATGACGTGATTCCTCCGTGCCTCGTGGTGCTGACCGGATTCGCGACCTGCATGGCGCTCGACAGGACCAGCGCCACGTGCGGTCCGTAACCGCGACAGAACTCCAGTGTTGCCGCGTCCAGAACGCGAAGGCACTCGCTGAAGAGAGTCCTGGGGTCGCCATTGCCAGGCTCGGCCGTGGGAGGCCGCACGACGGCAGGCGTTCGCCGCAGGGCGTCTGACGCCATGCCTTCCGGGGCGCGGAGTCCGCGCAAGTGAGTCGCGACGCGCCCCTGGTACTCGGCCCGCTGGGCGAACTCGGCCGCGTAACCCGGCGCGACGACGGCGCGCGCCGCATGGGTAAACGCATCGTGTGCGGCGAGCGTGACCGTGAGCAGGCGCGTTGTGGTCGGTGCTGAGTCGTACTCCGTCATGTGTTACCTCGGGTGACGTGCGTTGGGGACCGGTGCAGCCACGCGTTGGCTACTTCGTCGCCCCGGAGAAAATGGCGACCTCGATACGACGGTTCATCTGGCGGCCGGCCTCGGTTTCGTTCGACGCCAGCGCCTCGAGCTCACCCCTGCCTGACGAGTGCATCCGGCCGGCACTGACGCCCTGAGCCGCCAGGTAGCCGGAGGCCGAGTTCGCGCGCCGCAAGGACAGATCCTGGTTGTAGGCAGTGCTCCCTAACGCGTCCGTGTGGCCGACGATGAGCAGTTCGGTGTTCGGGTACTTCTGCAGGCTGATCGCCAGGTTCCTGAGATTCAGCCCCGCTTCCGGACGGATGGCGTCGGAATCGAAGTCGTACAGGAGGCCTGAGGCGAACGTGACCTGGATCCCCTCTCCAACGCGCTCGACCACCGCGCCGGGAATCTCGAGCTTCAGTTCCTTCGCCTGCTGGTCCATCTGGTGGCCGATAATGGCCCCGGCAGCGCCTCCCACGACGGCACCGATGATGGCACCTCGCGCCGTCGAACCGGTGTTCTTCCCGACCACACCACCGACGGCGCCGCCGGCCGCGGCACCGATGACTGCGCCCTTCTCCTTCCGGCTCATGGACGCGCACGCCGTGGAGGCAAGCGTGACCGCGACGAGCACTGCGCCGAGCAACACGCGGCTCGGTTCATGGGACATCCTGATGCTACGCATTTGCAACCTCGTGAATTGAGAAACGTGCTGCGGCCTATGGCCGGCCGCCGACTTGTGTCGGTGGCGTGCCGATCACCCGCTTGATCGATTGCCCGGCGCGAAGCTGGGCGCCCTCGGGAATTCCATTGATCAATGCCAGCTCCGCGAGCGAGATGCTCGACGGCATTTGTGCCTGGAACTGCGACAGGGACATCGCTTGCGGTGCCGCGTCGATGCGCAGTCGCATCGGCTGCACCGCGAGGGCCACCGGGTCCGTCAATCGATCAAAGCTGTTGATCGAATTCTGAAACGCCGGCTTCCAGGCGCCGAATCGCGACTCGGTGGTGTAGGCCAGTGTCCGCCACGTCGCGGCACCATACTCGAAGAAGGCCGCGATGCCGTGCACTGATCCTCCCTGCCCGTCCGGTGCCGTGAACTCGGCGGAGACCACGGGGTTCCCGTGGATGGTTCCGCGCGACTGTCCGACAGTCGTGATTCCCAGCTGGCTGAAGAAGACCCGCGCCGCCTCGGCGGCCGATCCCTGCGCGCCACGCAATTCGACAAGCGCGCTCTCGTCAGGGCTGATGGCGGCGACAGCGTCAGCGGCATTCTGCGTCTTCCATCCATCGGGAAACTGGAAGACAAACTTCAGGTCGGGATGAAGGAAGAGCGCGCCCCTGAAGAACCCAGCGCGCGGATTCACTCCGTAGACCATGCCATCGATCCGTCGCAGGAACTCGGCGCCGCCGACCTTCATGTCGTTCAAGTCCCGTGACGTCGCGGCCACGAGCGCCTGCACGGCAGCGATCCGATTCCCCGGATCGGGGTGCGTCGACTGCCATTCGGGAAGGCGACCGCCGCCGCTCAGTTGCTCGGCGCGCTGGAGCATCTGGAATACGCTGATCATCTGACGCGTGTCGTATCCTGCGGCGAGCGCGTACCGGAAGCCGAGCTGATCGGACTGCGTCTCATCATCGCGACCGTATTTCAGGAACATGAGCCCCAGGCCGGCGCCGGCGATCTGGCCGTACTTTGCGATGGCCGGAGACAACACCGATCCGACGCCGAGGCCGATCGCGGCCACTTGCTCCCGGCTCATCTGCTGCACACTGTGCCGGGCCGACACGTGACCACTCTCGTGCCCCAGCACTGACGCGAGCTCGGCTTCATTGGTCATGTGCGCGAGCAGCCCACGCGTCACGAAGATGAATCCGCCAGGCAGCGCGAATGCGTTCACGGATGCGTCATCGAGGACCTGATATTCCCACGGCAGCCCCGGTCGCTCAGTAGTTGCAGCGAGCGCGTGGCCAATGCGATTCACGTATCCCTGCAGCGTCGCATTCGGATACAACCCGATGGCGGCCGTTACCTCTGCGGCGCCCTGTCGCCCCATCTCGATCTCCTGCGCCTCCGATACCAGTGCCAGCTCACGCTTGCCCGTTACGGGGTTTGTGGCGCAGGAGAGTGCTGTTGTGATCCCGGCGACCGCGAGCGCGCGGACCATTGGCGAGCGTAGGCTGCGAGTCGATCTCATCATGCGACCCGCCGGCCGGTGAAGAGCCGCAGGGCGAACACGACGACCGCGATCACGAGTAACAGGTGAATGAGACCGCCCATGGCGTAGCCGCTGACGAGGCCGAGCGCCCAGAGCACGATCAGTACAATCGCAATGGTTTGCATCCTGGTATTCCTTCGTTTGGCAGGTTGTGCGGGCTGCCGTTGCCAGCGAGCAGCCGCCATTCAGGACCCGGCACCGGCAC
>DATCIJ010000193.1:0-29242 GCA_036507855.1 Gemmatimonadaceae bacterium
CAGGTGCGCGAAAACGCCAGTCCTCATCACGTGCCGAAGGTGATCGTGCAGGTCGCCGACGTCCCTCGCACGATCAGCGGCAAGATCACGGAGATGGCGGTGCGCGACATCGTGCACGGGCGTCCGGTCAAGAACGTCGACGCTCTCGCTAATCCACAGGCGCTCGAGTTGTTCCGAGATCTCCCGGAGCTGCGAACGCCGGAAGCGGGAATCGGGAATCGCGAATAGCGGCGAACCTGGCGCGGACGAACAGGAACTCACGGCCCGGAGTCACCTCATTCACCGTTGTTGGGATGAACGGCCGCAGTGCGAGGAGTGAGTCAGAAGGTGCGAAGTAGATATCGCGGTTGTTGCGCACGGTGGCACGAAGTGCGGAGAAACCGCGCGCCGGACCGGGAGAAACCGCAAGCAGGCCGTGAGTGCTGTCGGGACCGGGACCCGGTCGTCGCTGCTCCGATTCCATGCGCGGGACACAACCTCGCGCACGGTTTCGGTACCTCCCATAAAGAGCACGCGCTGGCCAGTTCGATCCCAGGCCACGGTCCCGTCGTTGAGCGAGACGAGCCCCAGCCGGAGCGAATCCACGATCAGTGGTCCCGGTGACCGATCGATCGTGATCAGCGCACGGTCGCCGCCCGGAAGCATGTGAGGCCAGAAGTATCGGTACATACGGCGCGGCGTGTCCGGTGACAGGAGACGGCGCCCGTCACGCCCGTCGCCAGTGGCGAGCCACAGTTCATTGTTGCGCACGTACACCAACCGATCTCCATCGCCCCAGTCGAACGATCCCCCAACGGAATCGACGAGGGTCTGCGGCGCGCCGCCGAGTACAGGGACCCTTCCTGAGAATACGGTCCTGCGTCACGAACGCGATCCACTGCCCGTCGAACGCGAAGCGGGGGGAGACATTGAAAGTACCCGTCCCGGCTTCGGTGCCGCGCACGAGCTGCGCAACGGGGTCGTCGATTCGGCGAATGTAGAGGCCCTTGCTGCCGTTCTTTCCGCCGACCTTGAGGATAGCGCGACCATCCCTCGTAATAGCGAGCTTCGTCCCACCGCCGCCAAAGAGCCGCACGCTGTCGGGCAGGTGCATCGGAAATCGCGCGACGACCGGCTGCGGTTCCGGCCGCGTGGCCAGCCACAACGCAGTGCCTATACCACCTGCTGCTACCAACGCAAGTGCGCCGATGAGCACGGCCAGCGTGATCCGTGCTCAAGCCGGGTGCAGTTGTCCGCGAAACGCTCTCCGTGCGACCGCCGCGGTAGGCGGCTCTAGCCCAGCAGCTTCCTCTCGTGCCACGACCCAGGCGACACCGCGCGCCGGGCGATGGAATCCCGGGCCTGCTCGGCGAGACGCTGTGTGAGTTCCTGGAGTACCTGCGACCGGGACTTCGTGGTGCGCTGAAGCGAGAAGCGCGCGATCCCGAACGCAGACAGCACCGTGGTCATCAGGAACACCGGGATCAGTAGTGGCTCCTGGAACGCACGCATGGCTATGGCCACCACCAGTCCCGTGCTGCCACCTCCACCGCCGCCGATGATCCCGCCATACAGCGCGCCGATCAGGTCTCGCAGCCGTTCGCCCACGTAGATGTTCGTGCGCCCATCGCGCACATTCACCGAGATCTGCACTTTTCGCTGCTTGTCGGCCGAGGTCCAGTTCAGTGAGCGGCCAACGACGCTCACGACGCCGTTGTCGTTCAGCGCGCGGCTGATGGCCTCGACGAGGAGATCGAAGTCCCGTTCGGGCATCTCACCATGCACCGTCGCCTCGAACGCGATCGCCGAGTGTCCGCCGAGCCACCAGTTGTACGGTGGCCGGATGCCGTCGCGCACGACAGCGGGGCCCGGATCCTCCCGCAACCCTGCCGGCGCCTGAGCCAGGCCCCGCTCAGCCATCGCGCGGTCGACAAACTGCGTGGCGATCCCGGCCTCGCGAGCCGCGTCACGAACCTGGTTGAGCTCGTAGCCCGTGGTCGCGCTGTCGCGCCGCACCATTTGCCGATTGGCGACGCGGAGCGGGGGCATCTGGCCGGTCATGTCCTGCAGCTGGGCGGCGCGTTCCCAGAGCGCCTGAGCCTCGTCACTCGACACGGACGAGACCGCGGCGGGCCGCGGCGCCGGCGCGTCGTCGTCAGGCAGTGACGCTTCCACTCGCCGCAACTCCATCAACAGTTCCTCGCAGCTCTGGATCCGGCTGTCCGGATCCTTGGCGAGGCACCGGTCCACCAGCCTGGCCAGGGGGCGCGGGACGGTCGGCGCGGTGTCGGCGAGCGAAGGCGCAACCTTGGTCACATGGGCGACCAGCACGGCCGACGCGGTCGGGCTGTCGAACGGGAACCGTCCCGCCAGCGCATAGAACGCCACCACGCCTAACGAATATACGTCGCTCCGCCGGTCCACCGGTTCTCCGGCGACCTGCTCGGGACTCATGTAGTGCACGGTGCCCAGGACGGTGCCCGTCGCCGTCAAAGGCGCGGCCTCGGCGACGCGGGCGATCCCGAAATCCGTCACCAGGGCCCGGCTCGAGCCGCGGTCGATCAGGATGTTCTCGGCCTTCACGTCGCGGTGCACCACGCCGGCGCCGTGCGCGTAGCCGAGTGCGTCGGCCACGTCGTAGAGCATGGAAATCGCCGTGCGCGGGGATAACGGCCCACCCTCCCGGATGAGCTGCGCCATGGAGGGCCCATCGACGAAACCCATCACGAAGAAGACGGACCCGTTGATGTCGTCAGCCCGGTGGATGGGGACGATGTTGGGGTGGCTCAGCGCGGCTGCCGTGCGTGCCTCGCGCAGGAAGCGCGCCCGGATGATCTCGTCGGCGGCAAGCGTCGGCGGCAGCGTCTTGATCGCGACCAGGCGCTCGAGTTTGAGGTCCCTCGCCAGGAAGACGATGCCCATTCCCCCACGCCCCACCTCGCGGAGGATTTCGTACTGTCCATTCAGCGCCTCGGAGAGCGCCAAGGCGTCAACAGGGACTGTCATTTCGTCGCGGGCGGTGGGCTGCGGATTGCGTGTACCGGATAACGGGTAGCGGGCAGCGTCAATACGGGCAACGGATACGCCGGGTTACCGAAGTGCCCGCATCGTGACCAGGAGCACCCGACAACCGCTCGACCGTACCGTTAGATTCTGTCGAGAAGCGCAGCAGCTGGCCAGCGGCCCGGCGCCGCCACACAGACCACTCACTGTCGTTATCGCCATGGCTACGTCCACCGCCCCCGCGACCGAGGTCGCCCACGACACCTTCCCCATCAACGGGACCGACTACATCGAGTTCTGGGTGGGGAACGCGAAGCAGGCTGCTCATTTCTACCGGGGCGCCTTCGGGTTCCGCCTGACCGGGTATCGCGGCCCCGAAACCGGCGTCCGCGATCGCGCCAGCTACCTCCTCGAGCAGAACAAGCTCCGCTTCGTCCTGACATCGGCGTTAGGTCCCGAGGGGGAGATCGCCGCTCACGTGAACCGTCATGGCGACGGGGTGCGCGACATCGCGTTCTGGGTGGATGACGCCCGTCAGGCCTTTGCCCTGGCCGTGGAGCGGGGCGCGGTGCCGGCCCGGTCACCCGAAGTCCTCAAGGACAAGGATGGCGAGGTGGTGATCGCCGCGATCCGGACGTATGGCGACACGATTCACTCGCTGGTCGAGCGTCGCGGCTACCGCGGAGCCTTCATGCCCGGTTTCGAGCAGGTGACGTCGCCGTACGAGCCAACAGATGTCGGACTGCAGTACGTCGACCACTGCGTCGGGAACGTTGAACTGGGAAAGATGAACGAATGGGTCGGCTTCTACTCCCGGGTCCTTGGCTTCTTCAACCTGCTTTCGTTCGACGACAAGGACATCTCCACCGAGTACTCGGCGCTGATGTCGAAGGTCATGTCCAACGGAAACGGGCGGATCAAGTTTCCCATCAATGAGCCGGCCGCGGGGAAGAAGAAGTCGCAGATCGACGAGTACCTCGAGTTCTATCGTGGCCCCGGCGTGCAGCACATCGCGATCGCCACGAACGACATCGTCTCCACGGTCACCCAGCTGCGCGATCGCGGCATCGAGTTCCTGCTGGTGCCCCCGGCCTACTACGACACGATGCGGGAGCGGGTGGGCACCATCGACGAAGACGTGGGACCGCTGCGCGACCTGGGGGTCCTGGTCGACCGGGACGACGAGGGCTACCTGCTGCAGATCTTCTCCAAGCCCGTGCAGGACCGGCCGACGCTGTTCTACGAGATCATTCAGCGGAAGGGCGCGAAGAGTTTCGGGAAGGGGAATTTCAAAGCGCTGTTCGAAGCCATCGAGCGGGAACAGGCGCGGAGAGGTAACCTCTGATTACAAGGCCTGAGGCCAGAGGCTGAGGCCAGAGGAGTGCGTGTCTACCTCTGGCCTTTGGCTTCTGGCCTCTGGCCTCTGGCCTCTGACTCATTCATATGCCCATCTATCACACGTTAGGCTCGGTTCCGCGCAAGCGTCACACCGTGTTCCGCAAACCCGACGGCGGGTTGTATTCCGAGGAGCTGATGGGACACGAGGGGTTCATCGGGACCTCGTCGCTCCTGTACCACACGCATCCTCCCACCACCGTGAGGTCCGCGCGCCGCGTGCGCACGATCTGCTGGGAGAAGGACGATGAGACATCGCTTCGCCACCGGCATTTCCTGACGGCGCGCGCGCACAAGGGTGGAAGTCCAACGCTGGATCGTACGCCCATCCTGTTCAATAGCGACATCGGCATGCTGTACGCCGAGCCGGACCGGGTCGACGAACATTTCTACCGGAATTCGCAGGCCGACGAGGTGGTGTACGTCGTCGAAGGGAAGGGCGTCCTGGAGAGCGTCTTCGGCGAGCTGCCCTACCAGCCCGGCGATTACGTGGTGATTCACCGGAACATCACGCATCGCTGGCGAATGGACCTGGGCGCTGGGGCGACCAAGCTGCTGGTCTTCGAGAGTCGCGGTCACGTCCGATGGCCCAAGCGCTACCGCAACGACTTCGGGCAGCTGCTCGAAGGGGCGCCATACTGCGAGCGCGACATCCGCCGGCCGTCGCAACTCGTGACCCGTGATGAGCGCGGCGACTTCGGCGTGCTGGTGAAGCAATACGACGCCATCAACGAACTCGTGCTCGATCACCATCCGTTCGATGTCGTCGGCTGGGATGGCTACTTCTATCCCTGGGCCTTCAGCATCCACGACTTCGAGCCGATCGTCGGCCGCATCCATCAGCCGCCGCCGGTCCACCAGACCTTTCAGGGCGATGGCTTCGTCATCTGCTCATTCTGTCCGCGCCCGTACGACTTCGACCCTAACGCGATCCCGGCGCCGTACAACCACAGCAACGTCGATTCCGACGAGGTGCTGTTCTATGCATCGAGCGAGTTCATGAGCCGGAAGGGAATCGAGTACGGCTCGATCACGCACCATCCCGACGGGTTGCCCCATGGCCCGCATCCGGGCCGCTACGAGGGAAGCGTCGGGTTGAAGTACACGAACGAGCTGGCGGTGATGATGGATTCATTCCGGCCGCTGCACGTCGCGAAGCCGGCCCTCGCCATAGAGGATCCGAAGTACCACCAGAGCTGGATCGAGGGCGGGACAACCGAGGGGTTCAGTCCGCCGACGAGCTAGCTGAGACGCGGAGGCCGAGGCCCGGCGCCGGAGTGCGGTTTCAGTCGCGACCAACGGCACGTGCGGTGTGCTCCGACAACGCCAATCGGCCACTGATGGCGGCGCGCTCGAAGAGCAGAGTCTCCCAGTGATTGGTGCCTTCCCACAGCATGCGCTTGGTTTGCGCCAGCGCATCCGGATTCACCCCTCTCAGCCGATGCGCAAGCGCCGGCAGCACCGAGTCCATGGCCGCCTCGGTGTCCATCACCCGCGTGTACAGCCCGTGCTGCATGGCCCATTCGGCATCGCGCCAGTCGGCGTCGATCGCGAGTGCGCCAAACGCCGCTCGGCCAATCCGGCGTTCGATGACCGGACCCACCACGAACGGTCCCAGTCCAACGGCCAGTTCACTCAGGCGGATGGAGGCCGAGGGAAGCGCGAACGAGTAGTCGGTCGCGGCCACGAGACCGACGCCGCCGCCAACCGCTTTCCCCTGCACGCGCCCGATGATGATCTTCGGGCAGCGCCGCATGGCGAGGATCACACGCGCGAATCCGCTGAAGAATTCCGTTCCCTCTTCGGCTGTCCTGATCGCGCGCAGCTCGTCGAAGGATGCACCGGCGCAGAACGTGCCGGTGCCTTCGCTGGTCAGAATCACCACCCGTGCCTCGGGATTCGCGGCGGCAGCGTCGATGGACTCGACCAGTTGCCGGAGAATGGTGGCCGGGAGCGCATTCCGCTTGGGATGGAAGAACGTGATGGTCGCGATGCCATCGGTCACCGCAACGGTGACGGTTCCATTCTGTTCGGTTTCGGTCGGTGTGGTCGGTGTCGTCATGAGGTCCGGGGCGGCGTCGACCCGAATTTACCGCGCTGTACCCGGTCGGAAGCGAGTTGGGTACACGCCCGGGCGGTGCTCGCACGCCATTGCGGGAGCACCGCGAATGGGTAATAGTCCAATCAGCGGCCAGAACAGGCGGGTTCCGGACGGCAAGTGAAAGCCTGGGGCCAACTTACACCAGTGAACGAACCCTTCTCTCATGACCCGCATCACCGCACCACCTGACGCCGCCGCCCGCACGGCGGCCTTCGAGGCGCGCATCGCGCGCGGCGAGGTAATTGAGCCGAAGGACTGGATGCCGGACCGCTACCGGAAGCAGCTCATTCGCATGATGTCGCAGCACGCCCATTCGGAAATCGTCGGCATGCTTCCCGAGGGCAACTGGATTACCCGGGCGCCGAGCCTGCGGCGGAAGATGTCGTTGCTGGCGAAGGTGCAGGATGAGGCAGGGCACGGCCTCTACATCTACTGCGGCACGGAGACGTTAGGCGTGGACCGGCACGAGCTGGTCGGCGAACTGCTGAGCGGGAAGGCCAAGTACTCGAGCATCTTCAACTACCCGACGCTGACCTGGGCCGATATCGGTGTGATCGGCTGGTTCGTGGACGGCGCGGCGATCGTGAACCAGACCATGCTGGCCAAGGCGTCGTACGGACCGTACGCGCGGGCCATGGTGCGCATCTGCAAGGAAGAGAACTTCCACAAGCGCCAGGGCTACGAGAGCGTGGCGACGCTGGCGAAAGGCACGCCGGGGCAGCGCGCGATGGTCCAGGACGCGGTCAATCGCTGGTGGTGGCCGTCCCTGATGATGTTCGGCCCTAACGACAAGGACTCGCCCAACAGCGCCGAATTGATCAAGTGGGGCGTGAAGAAGAAGGGCAACGACGAGCTGCGCCAGCGGTTCGTGAACCTGACCGTGCCGCAGGCTCAGGCCGTGAACCTCACCCTCCCCGACCCTGACTTGAAATACGACGAGGCCACCGAGAACTGGGACTTCGGCGAGATCGACTGGGACGAGTTCTGGTCGGTGGTGAAGGGCAACGGGCCGTGCAACCGTGAGCGGCTTGCCGCCCGGCGGAATGCGCACGAGGACGGAGCGTGGGTTCGTGCCGCCGCCGAGGCGTACGCGGCCAAGCGTCGCGCGCCCGCGGCCGGAGCCGCCGCCTGACGATGGCCGAGAATCCTGCCGGGAACGGAGAGGGCGCCGACTCCCAGTGGCCGCTGTGGGAAGTCTTCATCCAGCCGAAGCCGGGCGCTCCGCACGAGCACTGCGGTAGCGTGCATGCCGTTGATGCCGAACAGGCGCTGCTCAACGCGCGCGACGTGTACGCGCGGCGAAACGAAGGTATCAATCTGTGGGTGGTGCCGTCGCAGTGGATTACCGGGTCCACGCCGGAAGATGTCGGCCCCTTCTTCGATCCGGCGAACGACAAGGCATACCGGCATCCGCAGTTCTACAAGACTCCGCGTGGGGTAAGGGTGTACTAGCGCGGAGACGGACCCAGCGATCAGCGATCAGCGATCAGCCTCCAGCGCTCAGAACTCAGCACCAGCTCCAGTCCCAGCAAATCGCTCTAGCACCCAGAACTAACAACTCAGCGGATGTCCCTGACTGCCTTCCTCCTTCGCCTGGGCGACGATCGCCTGATCCTCGGCCATCGCCTCTCCGAGTGGTGCGGCCATGGGCCAATCCTCGAGGAAGACATCGCGCTGGCCAACATGTCGCTCGACCTCATCGGCCAGGCGAACCTCCTGCTGGAGCTGGCTGGAAAGGCGGAGGGGCAGGCGAGGACCGCCGACACGCTCGCCTATTTCCGCGAAGCGGTTGATTTCCGGAACGCGCTGATCATGGAGCTTCCCCGCGGTGATTTCGCGTTCACCATGGCGCGTCAGTTCCTGGTTTCCGTCTTCGAGGTCCTGCATCTCGAGCGCTTGCAGACATCAAAGCATGGCACTCTCGCCGGCATCGCCGCCAAGGCGTACAAGGAAACGCGATACCATGCCCGTCACAGCGCCGACTGGATGCTGAAGCTCGGTGACGGGATCGCGGAGAGCCATCAGCGGGTGCAGGCCGCGTTGGACGAGCTCTGGCGGTTCACGGGCGAGCTATTCGAATCGGATGACCTGGAACGTGGGTTCGTGACTCAGGGGATTGCCGTCGATCGCGAGGCCCTGCGCGCGCCGTGGCGTGCCGAAGTAGCGCACGTGCTGACAGCTGCAACGCTCACCGTGCCTGACGACGGCTTCATGCAGCGCGGCGGACGGGAAGGCCGCCATACCGAGCATCTCGGCCACCTGCTGGCGGAGATGCAGATTGTCGCCCGTTCATTTCCGGGGGCGGAGTGGTAATGTCATGACCATGAAAAGAGCTCGGGTCCTCTTCCTTCTCGCGCTGGTGCCGGTGGTGGCCGTGGCGCAGGCGCTGCCTAACGCCAATTCCCTCCGCGTCGGTTACAATGCGCGGAAGAACCGCGTGAACCCGCAAGGTGAACTCCGGCTGCGTCTGGATTCGGTCGACCGCGCCGTCGCCGAGGCCGTCAGGCTCGGCCAGCTGGGTGAACTGCGACGTCAGATTGCCAAGGGCCTGACGTTGCTCGACGGCGAGGAGTGGACGCCTGCGCTCGACTACCACGGTTCACTCGTGCTCCGAAGCGATCGGACCATCCTCGATGGCTCGAAACCGTGGTCGATGCGACTGGAACAGATTTATGCGCCGGCGATCGTGCTCAGCCCGTCCATCGCCGCGACGGTATCGATTCGACCGCGCCCTGCTGGACGGCAGGGAGACTCGCTTCCAGCAGCTCGAGTGCTCGCCACGGTCGATGGGTTGGCTCGTGACCTGCGTGAATCCCCGTTTCTTGTGGAGCTGGACTTGTCGGGCGTCGGCGATGGCGCGCACCAGGTGGAGCTGGAGGTGTTCGACGGCACCACGTCGCTGGGCACCGCGAGGCTCGGCGTGGTCATTCACCATGGCCTGGACTCCAGGCTCTCAGCGCTCGAGGCGGCGGCGACGACCGTGTCCGACGGGGTGCGGGCCGACGTGCTGTATCCAGTCGACTACATTCGCAACGTGAATCGGGGCCGCGCCGCCATCGGTACCTTCAGGGTCGCAGCCGAACTTGCGTCGGCAGAAGACATCGCGGCTGCGGCCAGGGCACGGAAGGACCCGTTCGATGGCCGAACCGGTGACATGGAGCGCCACTACAGCCTCGCGGGTGCCAATGAGGTCATGCCGTATCGCGTCTACGTACCTACCACGTATAAAGGCCGCCCGACACCACTCGTGATTGCGCTGCACGGCCTGGGTGTTACCGAGGATTCCTTCTTCGATTCCTACGAGGGGTTGCCGCCGCAGCTCGCTGAGAAGTACGGATTCCTCCTGGCAGCGCCACTGGGATTCCGCGTTGACGGCTTTTACGGATCTGCCATCATGGGCGAGACCGATGCCGCATCGAGGCGCAAGATCGAACTGAGCGAGAAAGACGTGCTCGAGGTCGTGCGCATGATGCGCGCGCTGTACCAGGTGGACACGGCGCGCGTCTACCTCATTGGCCACTCGATGGGTGCGATCGGCACGTGGCACCTCGCGGCGAAGTACCCCGACCTCTGGGCTGGAGTCGCGGCGTTTTCCGGAGTCGGTTCGCCGGCCAGCGCCGAACGCATGAAAGCCATTCCGCAGTTCGTGGTGCATGGCGACGCCGACGGCACCGTGAATGTGTCGGGTTCCCGCACCATGGTGGCCGCAATGAACAAACTGGGGATGACGGTCACGTACATCGAAGTGCCTGGCGGCGGGCACAACGACGTCGTTGTGCCAAACCTGGCCAAGGCGTTCGAGTTCCTGGCGTCGCAGCAGAAGGCCGCCGGGGCGGCCGGGCGCTAGGCGATTCGTGATGCGCGCGCGCGACGAGTTCTGGACCGCCGTCGGCGAGGTCCTCGACCCCGAGGTGCCGGTGCTGAGCGTGGTCGATCTCGGGATCGTACGGGACGTGCGCGAGGAAGGCGATACGGTGGTCGTGGACGTGACCCCGACCTACTCCGGATGTCCGGCGATGCGCGTGATCGAGAACGACATCACCGAAGCACTTCACCGGGCCGGCGCAAAAAACGTGCGTGTCAACACCGTGTTTCATCCGGTCTGGACCACCGACTGGATCAGCCCCGACGCGCGCGAGCGGTTGCGTGCCTATGGCATCGCGCCGCCGTCCGGCTCGGCCCCTGTCGCAACCGGGTTGGTTTCCCTCCAACGCGGCGCCGAGGTCGTGGCATGCCCGCGCTGTGGATCGCGCCGGACGGAACTGCGCAGCGAGTTTGGCTCGACGGCCTGCAAGGCTATCTACTACTGCACCGCCTGCTCGGAGCCGTTCGAGTACCTGAAGGCGATCTGAAAAGCCCCGTCAGTCTCCCTCGCCCAGCTGGAGACCCGATTCCTTCCGCTCCAGCTCGATCTCCCGGACCCGTTGGTCGGTGACGAAGAACCGTCGCACACGGCGGCCGAAGCCATCCATGTAGGTGTACGCCACCGGCACGACCACGAGGGTCAGCAGCGTGGACGTGATCAGTCCCCCGATCACCGCGCGCGCCATCGGTGCCCGGAATGCGCCGCCCTCGCCTAACGCCAGCGCGACGGGGAGCATGCCCGCGATCATCGCCATGGTCGTCATGATGATGGGCCGCAACCGCACCGCTCCCGCCTCGACCAGGGCCTTGGTGCGCTCCATGCCTTCCCGGCGGCGCGCGTTGGCATTGTCGATGAGCAGGATGGCGTTCTTGGTGACCAGCCCCATGAGCATGATCACGCCGATCATCGACATGATGTTCATGGTGCTGTTGGTGAGCAGCAGGGCCAGCAGCACGCCGACCAGCGAGAGCGGCAGCGAGAGCATGATCGCGAACGGCTGCGTCAGCGACTCGAACTGCGACGCGAGAATCAGGAAGATCAGGATCACGGCCAGCATCAGCGATTCCAGCGCGTATCCGGCCGTCTCCGCCAGCTGCTCGGTCTGTCCGCCAAGGGCGATGCTGTAGCCAGGGGGTAGCACGATGCTGTCGAGCGCCTGCCGCAGGGTGGTGGACGCCTCGGAAATCGACACGCCCGCGACGTTGCTCGCGCCGATGGAAACGATGCGCTGCAGGTTCTTGCGGTCGATCTGCGCCGGAGCGGTCCCGGTGACGATCTTCGCGATGCTCCGCAGCGGCACCGTGGCCACGCCGCCAACGCCCCGCGCAGCGGTCGGCACGGGCACGGCGCCCAGGTCGCCCAGGCTCTGGCGTTGCTCCTCGGCCACCTGCACCACGACATCGCGTTCCTCGCCGGTCGGGTCCTCCCAGCGGGTGACCGTCTCGCCGGCCATGAGGGGGCGGAGCGTCGCGGAAATCGTGCTCAGGTCGACACCCACCTGGTTCGCGACGTCGCGATCCACCTCGATGCGGTACTCGGGCCGCGGCGTGCCGATCGACGACCGGACGTCGGCGATGCCGGGCGCCGTGGCCAGGATGCGCATCGCTTCGTCCGATATGCGCTGGAGCTGGGCCGTTTCGGCGCCGCGTATCTCGACCTGGAGTGGCGCCTGCGCGCCCCCGATGCCTTGTGGCACCAACACCGACGACCGTACGCCGAACACGGTCTGCATCCGCTCGCGCGCGGCGGCCATCAGTTCCTGCTGCGACTGGTTGCGGTCGTCAGGCGGGACCAGCTTCACGTACACGTCGCCGCTCTTCACCGTGCCCGTGGCGCCGGAGCCGATGGTCGCGAACGTGTAGGCGACCCCGGGAATCGACCGCAGCATCGACTCGATGTGGAGCGCCTTCTCGCGCGTGTAGTCGAGGCTCGACCCTTCGGGCGCCTCGAACTGCACCACGAACTCGGACTGGTCGGTGTCCGGGGAGAAACTGCCGCCGATGAACGGCGTGAGCATGAGGGCGGCGATGAAACTGAGTGCGGCGAGGGCGAGCGTGGACTTGCGGTGCCCGAGCGCCCATCCGATGACGCCGCGGTACCGATGGGCCAACCGGTCGAACGCCCGGTTGAAGCTGGCGATCGTGCGCGTGATCGGATTCCGCGTCTCGTGCCCCGTGTGCGGGTTCACTCCCCACCACGCGCTCAGCATCGGCGTGAGCGTGAAGGAGACGAAGAGCGACACCAGCACTGCCCAGGCTACCGTTATGCCGAAGGCGAAGAAGAAGCGCCCGATGATCCCACGCATGAACGCGACGGGGACGAAGACCGCGACGATCGACAGGGTTGTCGCCATGACCGCCAGCACGATCTCCCGGGTCCCGCCGGCGGCCGCGGTGAAGTGATCCTGCCCCATCTCCCGGTGCCTGACGATGTTCTCGATCACCACGATCGCGTCGTCGATCAGGATGCCGATCGAGAGCGACAGCGCCATCAGCGTGAGCACATTGAGCGTGAAGCCCATCGCGCCCATCACGATGAACGACGAGATCACCGAGACCGGCAGCGCCAGTGACGTGATCGCGGTCGCCTTCCAGTCGTTCAGGAAGAGCATGACGATGAGCACCGTGAGGAGGGCGCCCAGGATCAGCTCGTGAATGACGTCGGTGATCGAGTTCCGGATGAACGTCGAGTTGTCGCGAACCACCCGGAGAGACGTCCCGGGCGGCAGAGTGCTCTCCAGTTGGGTGAGCGTGGCCTTCACGCCGTCCGCGACTTCCACGGTGTTCGCTCCGGAGACCTTCAGGATGTCGATCGCCAGCGCCCGCGAGCCGTCGAGGAGAGCCAGCGAGCGTTCCTCGGGGCTTCCATCCTCCACCGTGGCGACGTCGCGCACCCGGACCGGCTCGCCGCCCCGCATGGTGACGATGACGTCGGCGAACTGCGCCGGTGTCTCGATGCGCCCCGCGACACGCACCAGTTGCTCGGCGGCGCCGCGTCGCGTCCGGCCGGCCGGGACCTCGACGTTCTGGCGGCCCAGCGCCGCCATGACCTCCGGCACCGTGACGCCTAACGCCTGCAACCGGTCCGGGCGCAGGAAAACGCGAACCTCGCGCTCCGCGCCGCCGGTCACGCGCACCTCGCCCACGCCATTCACGGCCTCCAGCCGCCGGCGCAGCGCCTCCTCGGCCAGCGTCGTCAGCTGGACGATGGGGATCGTGGTCGAAGCGAGCGCCAATGAAATGATCGGCTGCGCTGCGGGGTCGAGCTTCTGCACGACCGGCGGATCGATGTCGTCGGGCAGGGTGCGGCGAATGCCCTCGATCTTGCTGCGGATATCTTGCGCCGCCGCGTCCACCTCGCGCCCCAGCTCGAACTCGATGATGATCTGCGACACGCCTTCGAGCGAGACCGACGTGATGTTCCGGACTCCTTCGACCGGGTTGAACGCCTCCTCCATCGGACGCGTGATCTCCTGTTCCACGCCCTCGGCGCTCGCGCCGGGGAGGGTTGTCTGCACGGTGACGATCGGGAGGTCGATGGCCGGGAACTGGTCGATCGGCAGGCGCCGGTAGCTGAAGACGCCGAGGACCACCAGGCCGAGCATGATCATCGCGGTGAAGACCGGACGTCGGATCGCGACGCCACTCAGCCCTCCACCTGACGAGTGCGCCATCTACTTGATCTCCCGCGGCGGGGTCACGGCCGAGTCCGAGGCGACCGTCACGGCCAGGCCGTTCGCCGCACCCACCACCGGGCGGGCGAGGATGCGATCGGTGGCGGTGATTCCCGACGTCACGGCGACGAGCCCGAGCGCCTCGTCGCGTGCGCCTAACGTGATCTGGCGAAGGACCAGCTTGCCATTGTCGATGACGAACACCCTGGCCTGTCCCGCGCTGTCGCTGACCGCCGCGATGGGGATCGCGACACCCTTGACGGCGCGGCCGGTGAGGACGCGTCCCCGGGCGAACTGGCCGGCCACGATACGACCGCCCGGATTGGCGAGCTGGGCGGCGATACCGACCTGGCGCGTGCCGGGATCGGCGCGCGGGTCGATGCGGGCTACCCGGCCGCGGAGCGCCTGGCCGGGCAGCGCATCCAGCGTGAAGGTGACCGGCGAGCCCACGTGGACTCGCATCGCCTCATCGACGCCGACCTGCGCCTGCAGCTCGAGCGTGCCGATGTCCACGACCTCGAGCAGTCGGTCGCCGTCCTTGACAGCCTCACCTTCCTCGACGATGCGCGCGCTCACCACGCCGTCGATCGGCGATGTTATGGACGTGCGCGTCTCCGCTTCGCCCGCGGCGGCCAGTTGCGCCCTCGCGGCCGCGAGCTGAGCAGCGGCGGCCTGGTTCGCTGCCTCGCTGGAGCGAAGCTCGATGTCCGAGATGGCGCCGGCGGCCTGGAGGCGCCTCGCCGATTCCAGGCGCTGGGTTGAGAGCGCAAGCGCCGCCTCCGCGGAGGCCACCGCGGCTCGGGCAGAAGCGGCCTGGCCGCGGATCCCCTCGGCTTCTATCTCGACCAGGACCTGGCCCCTCGCAACGCGGGACCCGCGATCCACATGGATGCGGCGGAGTCTGCCGATGACCTGGGATTTGATGATGACTGTCTGGGCAGGCTCGAGCGATCCGCTCATGCTGACGCCTTCCACGAGTTCCATCTCGCGCGCGGTGGCGATGTCGGAAGGGGTGAGCGTAACGGCGGCCAGCGGCGCCGCGGACTTGGCCTCGGGTTCGCGTCCGCCACAGGCCGCGAGGACCGCCAGCAGCACGAGTCGTGTGGCTCGGCCCGTCATGCCAGCACCGTGCAGCGGGTCTCGGTCAGGTAGCGCGTTCGTTTCTGACAGTGGGGCGTTTGGCGAATCGATCACGTTGGTGTGGAATCGGTCCATTCGGAAGGACGGTCTCGCACTCCCGCAATGGATTGGAGGGTGGCGAGGCGCCAGCGTCGCCAAGCAGGCGCAGAGTGTGGGGGGCGCTGCGGACGCGGCGGCCAGCATAAGTCGAAAGCCGCCGACGCGAACGGGTAGCGTTGAATGGTGAACGGGAACGAACGCTATTCTGTTCAACCAGTTCGTTCAAGACTGAAGCCTGAGCGATCGGCTTCGAAGGCATGGCGCCAGAGCTTACTGCAGCCGGAAGACCGTGAATCCGTCACTTTCGGCCCTGGCTCTCTCCTGCCACTGGAGTCGCGCTGGATTGATGGGGTGCGCGTTACCGGGATGGCGAAGATCAGTGCTTCATGCCCTATCCTCGGCGCGCTCGCAGGAACGGCGAACACGGATTGGAGGATGGCACCCTATGGACGCGGCGACCCAGAGTAACGAGCGACCCGACACGGCTCATTACGGTGGAACCGGGAGCGCGGAACTTCTCCACGGCGATATCACCGGCGAGATCATCTCTGCCTTCTACTCGGTCTACAACGAACTCGGCTACGGCTTTCTCGAGTCAGTCTACGTGCGCGCGCTGGCGATCGAGCTGTTCCAGAGGCGAATGAATGTCTCCCGCGAGGTCCCGGTCACCGTGTACTACAAGGGTGTCACCGTTGGCACCTATCGCGCTGACCTCGTTGTCGCCGACAACGTCGTGGTCGAAGTCAAAGCGGGTGATCACGCGGTGGAGCACGACCGTCCCCAACTGCTCAACTACCTGCGCGCGTCAGGCAAGGAGGTTGGACTGTTGCTGCACTTCGGGCCGAGGGCCGTGCTGCGCCGCGTGATTCACACGAAAAAGTTGGGGGAGATGATCGTCCCCGTGAGTACTGAATCCGAGTGATCGCACTCCCTTCGACAAAGGTCGCAGTCCAGGAAGGCAGGCCGATGCGGTAAGCATGGCGACAGATACCACAGTCTTCGAGAAACGCATTGAACCCTCCCTTTCAGCTTGGAGGCACTCAATTCCAGCTATCGCATGCGCCTGGCGCAGAAGAATCCGGCCTCATCCGGCTCCCGATCACCGGTGAAGTCGACGATGATGCCGATGCCAGGTGAAGAGGTCCACATCCCACGGATCTCTGCCGCGGAGACCGAACGCACGTAGAGGCTGATGCCGCTCTTGGCGCCAAACTCGCCGAGTCGCAGGAACCCGTCCGACCAGAACACGCCCGGCGCATCAGCCGTTCGGCTGGCCATGCGCCGCCAAACCTCGCCGGTATCAGGCAGCGCGGCGTCGAAACTACCGACCAGGAACTGCTTCTGGGCGCGCCGCGCCGCCATGCCACGGCGGCGCGGAAGCGAGTCCTGGAGCCAGAGCGCCAACTTTCCCGTGTGCTGTCGCGCGCTGACTCGGATGCTCGTCGTGTCGACCATGAGCACGTCGAAGGCGCCCGCGAGCTCCGTAACGCGAGTAGTATCGAATGGGGTCATCTGGGGTGCGGCGGCCGTGGCGCAAGACATCGGCGCGGAGCCGCCAGTCCCCTGGGCCGGCGCCAACGCCGAGACACAGGGCAGGGAAGCCACCACGATGAGTAGTCCGGCCCTTCTCAGCATTGGAACTCCCGACGGTGGGTTGCTTCACACTCGCTCATTGGCATCGCAGACGCAACATGGGGTCAGCCTCGTGACAACTGTTCGAGGCCCCCTACGCGTTCAGTCCGTCCCTGATCCGCGCGGCGATTGCTTCGGAGGACGGCAGCACCGCCGCCAGCAGGTCGGGATGGTAGGGCATCGGCACGTCTTCCACGCATAGTCGATCCACCGGCGCATCCAGCTGCCAGAACACCTCGCGCGCCACCACCGCCGCCACCTCGGCGCCGAAGCCGGCGGTCATCGTGTCCTCGTGCACGATCAGGCACCGGCCGGTCTTCCGGACCGACGCCAGCACCGCGTCGCGGTCCCACGGAGCGATTGTCCTGAGGTCGATCAGTTCCACCGACCCTTCCACGGCCCCGACGGCTTCCAGGCAGCGGTGGACCATGGCGCCCCAGGTCACCAGGGTGAGATCCGTCCCTTCGCGGATGATGCGAGCCGAGCCTAACGGGATCACATAATCATCGCCTGGATAGCGGGAGCTTCCGTCGCTGGTCATCAACAGCGAGCGGTGCTCGAAGAAGATGGTGGGATTGGGGGAGCGCATCGCTGTTCGCAGGAGACCGACGGCGTCGGCCGCGTTCGACGGAACGACCACCTGCCAGCCGATTGCGTGCGCCCACTGCACCTCGGCGCTGAGACTATGCCAGGGATCGCCGACATCCTTCCCGAACCCGCCCGGCATGCGCACCACGATCGGGGCGCAGAATCGATTGGCGGTGCGCCAGCGGAGCGTGCCGCAGTTGTTCAATTGCTCCGCCGCGGGATCCGCGTATTTCCGGAACTGGATCTCCGCCACGGGAACGAGACCGGCGATGGCCATGCCGACGGCGCGGCCGATGATGCCTTCCTCGGACAGGCTCGTGTCGAACACGCGCGCGACGCCGTGCTTGCGCTGCAGGCCTTCGGTGACGAGGTGCACGCCACCCTTGAGCCCCACGTCCTCGCCGAACACGAGCAGGCGCGGGTTGACGGCCAGCTCATGATCCAGCGTGCGGCGCACCGCCTCGGCAAATCGGAGCTGGTCTCCGGACTCCCGGGGAGTCGAATCACCGCCCAGGCGCGTCCGTTCCGCGGCCGGCATTCCTCCATAAGCGGGTCGCCCGGCCTCATCCGACTCGGCGTACACGTGGCGGCGAATGCCGGCCGGATCGGGAGCTTTCCGCGCGCGCGCGGCGGAGAGACCGAACTGCACATCGCGCTCGACCTGTCGCTCGAGCGTCGCCCACTCGGATTCGGAGAGCACCGCCGGAACCAGGTAGGAGCGCAGCTTTGGCACGGGGTCGCGTTCCCAGTCCTGCGCGATTTCCGCGTCGCTCCGGTACCCCTTCTGGTTATCCGGGCCGGAATGACTCGCAAGGCGAGGTACGGTGAGGCGGAGCAGAGCCGGGCCATTCCCGCCACGCACGTGGGCAACCACTTCATCCACAAGCGCCGCGGCCGCGCCCGGGTTCGTGCCGTCCCCATCTCGAATGAACAGGTTCGCGAAGGACGCCAGGTTGGCGGCGATGTTACCACCCGGCGTTTGCATGCCGCCGCGCACGGAGATCCCGAGTCCGTTGTCCTCGACGTAGAACAGGACTGGCAGTTTCAGCGTGGTAGCGATCGTCAGGCAGGACCAGAAGCCATTGGTCGCGACCGCCGCCTCGCCCCCAAGCACCGCCGCGATGGCGCCGCGCCAGGTCCGGTCTCGCAGCACGTCGCGGTGGTAGGTGATCGCCTGCGCCCATCCCGCCGCGGGAGTGAATTGCGAGCCCACGTCTCCCGACATCGGCAGGACGATGGGCCCCTTCTCGCGCGGAAGGTTGCAGACGACCCCGATGTCCCGGCCATCGCTGAAACCGCCGGATCTGCCTAACGGGCTGGCGAATCCGTCCTCGATCGAGAGGCCGAGGGCCAGCAGCAGTGGCCGCGAGCGGTAGTAGGCGCCGGCCGCGTCGTGGGGGTGATCGAGGCGGGACGCCAGGATGCACTGGGCCATGTCGTGGCCCCTGGCCGAGAACTGGTAGAGGACCAGGTGATCCTTGGGTACCGAGGTCCGATTACGGTTCGTCGTCTCCTCGGCGTCATCCATCGCGCGGGATACCAGCGTGTTATACGCGATCCGGCGCCAGTCGAAAGCCGGGTCGGCCGCCTCGCGGGGCGGAGCGGGTTGCTTCCGGGCGGAGGGAGGGGTGGCTGGCATCGAACGGGAACGGGTTTAACCGGCTGCAGCCAGGACGGCGAAAATTAGCAGGCGGTACTTCAGGCCGCCGCTACCAGGCGGCGCTTCCCGTACTGCGCGGATCAGCGGCCGTGGGACCGGCCGTTGGCGACCTGAAACGCGTTGCGTATACTCGGTAGGCGCCGTTTCCGCCTCATGGACAGTCAACAGGGACGCTACGGTTCGATGCCTGACGAGTGCCGTTCCAACCTGATGTTCCACATCGGTGCGAGGCACAGCTCACCGCGCGCCGCCAAGTTGGAACGGCACGAGTCGCGTTTGTTGAACATGGGCATCAGGGGGACGTCAGTCCGTCGCGTTTTCGTCGTCGCGGTTTGGGCTGCTGTCGCCTCCACGGTGGCGTCCGCTGCTTCCGTGGCGGCGCAGACGGTCACTCGGATCGACATCATTCGCGCCGAGGACGCGAGAGGAAAGGGGCCCGAGGGGATACAGCCGATCCTGGCTGGGCTGCGCGATCCGGCGCTTCGTGAGACCGCGATCCGTGCCATCGGAAGGCTCGAACGGCCCGAACTCATCCAGCACCTTGTCCCGTACCTCGACGATTCCGCCACGCGGTCGACCATCGCGGAGGCGCTCGCGCAGGCGTTGAGCGGTCCGCCGCAGCAGGCTGGCGACCGCGCACTCGTCGACAGCGTATTCAATCTCCTGCGCACCCGGGCGGTTTCTGAAAGCGCCGGCCCAACCAAGGGGGTAATCGCGCGCAGCATTGGGCGCCTCCCATACAGCGAGCCGCGTCAGGCACGCGCGGCGGAGTCGGTGCTGATCGGTCTGCTGCCGGTGCAGACGGAGCGGCTCAACGCGCCAGCGATGGAGGGGATCGCGCAGGGCCTCTACTCCCTGGCTCGCGCACGGCGCGCTCTTGGCAACCTCTCCACGCCGGCCGCCGAGTGGTTGCGGCATGCGTCCACCGTCGCGTACGGCCGGCCAGAGGCAGTGACCGTACGGCGACTGGCGTGGTTGGCGCTCACCGCTGCTGGAGCCGTCGACCGGCGCGAGGTGTCAGTCGCCCTGAGCCTCGAGCTGGACGCGCAGGTCCGGCGTCTGGCGGTTGCCGCGCTGCCTAACGTTCAGGACTCCGCGTTCCAGCGTGAGCAGCTGGCACGAGCGGCACACGATCGGGACCCGCTGGTCCGGCTGGAATGGGTGCGCGTCTACCGGCAACTGGCCGCGGCGACGGACTGCGGCCCATTGCTGGCGGCGATGTCGGACACGATCCACCACGTGCGGTTGGCGGCCATCGATGCGCTCGGTGGTCCATGTCCGGAGCGCGGCTCAATCGTCTCGGCGCTCCGGCTCACCATCGAGAATGGTCCCTCGGGCGCTTCCGCCCGGACGGGCCTGCGTGTGTCCTGGCACGCGCGAGCGCATGCGCTCAGTGCGCTCGCCCGCATTGACGGCGATGCCGCGAAAGACCTTCTCCGTCGGGACAGCCGGCACCCGGTATGGCAGGTCAGGATGTACGCGGCTCGTGGTGCCGCAGCGATCAGGGACAGCGCGCTCCTGACCAGCCTGGCATTCGATCCGGTGGGCAATGTTCGTGAGGTGGCGATCCAGGGGTTATCCGCCACGCTCGGTCACCTGGCGGATCTCGTCTACGTCCGCGAGTTGAGCAGCAAGGACTACCATGTGGTGCTGGCGGCGGCGCGCGCACTGCGGGGCGCGCCCGTCCGGGATTCGGTCCTGCCGGGTATCCTCGATGCCCTGGAGCGCATAACGCGCGAGCAGCACCAGACCTCCCGCGATCCGCGCATGGAAATGCTCGCCCGGGTTCGCGAGATGGGAGGCCGGACGGATGTTGTCCGGCTGCGTCCATTGCTGGGCGACGTGGACGAGGCAATCGCATCCGAGGCGGCCAGCGTGATGAATCAGCTCGTGAGCGGTGAGCAGTACGCGCCCACCGCGCGACCAGTGCGCCGGAATGTGTTGCCGGCGGGCGGCCCGGTGCGGTTGCGTATCACGATGTCAGCGGCGACCGGCGGCGGCATCTTCGACGTCGTCCTCGACGGTGAGCGTGCGCCGATGACCACGGCTCGAGTGGTTGAGCTGGTTCGCGATCGCTATTACGACGGTCTCACATTCCATCGCGTGGTCCCGAACTTCGTGCTGCAGGGCGGCAGCCCGGGAATGAACGAGTACGTGGGTGACGGGCCGTTTCTTCGCGATGAGCTGAGCCTCGAACACCATGCCCGCTACACGCTTGGCATCTCCACGCGGGGCAGGGATACCGGCGATGCCCAGTGGTTCATCAACCTCGTGGACAACTACCGTCTCGATCACGACTACACGGTCCTGGGCAAGGTTGTGGCGGGGTTCGAGGTCGTCGACCGAATCCTGGAAGGGGACGTGATGGAATCCGTCAGAGTCGTTGGCAATTGACACGCTGAGCTCAGAGCTCTGAGCCCCCAACGAAGCGATGCTGGTTCGCTAGATTCCTCGCACACGTTTCACGGGGCCGCGATGGAGTACCACCACATCAAGGTCGAGGTGAAGGACGGCGTTCAGGTCATCACCCTGAACCGTCCGGAAGTCCTCAACAGCTTCCACCTTCCGATGGCGCGGGAGGTGCAGGACTCGCTCGCGGTGGCCGCGGTGGACGATGCCATCCGCGCGGTCCTTCTCACGGGGGAGGGCCGCGGGTTCTGCGCTGGACAGGATCTGGCCGCGGCGTCCTTCGATGACTCGGCGCCGCAGGCCGACCTGGGCGAGACGGTCCGGGCGCAGTACAACCCGATCATCCGCGCCATCCGGCGCCTCGAGAAGCCGGTGGTCTGTGCGGTCAACGGTGTGGCAGCCGGCGCCGGCGCCAACCTGGCCTTCGCGTGCGACCTGGTGTTCGCGTCGACCGAAGCGTCGTTCATCCAGTCGTTCTGCCGGATCGGGCTCATTCCGGACAGCGGTGGGACCTTCTTCCTTCCCCGGCTGGTTGGGCTGGCCCGGGCCTCCGGATTGGCGTTGTTAGGCGGCAAGGTGGGCGCGGCGCAGGCACGCGACTGGGGGTTGATCTGGGAGACGTGCGAGCCGGCGGCACTCATGCCGCGCGCGATGGAGGTCACGACCTCGCTGGCGACGCAACCGACGCGCGGATTCGGACTTACGAAGCAGGCCTTCAATGCGTCGCTCATGAACGACCTCGATGCCCAGCTCGACCTGGAAGCAGATCTGCAGACCGAGGCGGGCCGCACGGCGGACTTCGCCGAGGGCGTGGCGGCATTTCGCGCCAAGCGACCCCCCGTATTCCGCGGCCAATGATGACCGTTGGGATCGTCGGTGCGGGAGCGATGGGCTCCGGCATCGCACAGGTGGCGCTCAGGAACGGCCACCAGGTGGTCCTGGCGGATGTCGAGAAGAGCGCGACGCTGCAAGCTCGTGAGAGTATCGATGCTGCGCTGGCACGGGACGTGGAAAAGGGACGCCTGACGAGTGAAACCGCCACATCGGCCCGCGACCGGCTGCGAACCGCCTCGCTGCCGGCGGGGCTCGGTGAATTCTCGGAATGTGGCCTCGTTGTCGAAGCCATCGTCGAAGGATTGGACGCCAAGCAGTCGCTGTTTCGCGCCCTCGAAGGCGTGGTGAGCCCGGACTGCGTGCTCGCGACCAATACCTCGTCGCTCTCGGTGACGTCGATTGCCTCCGCCTGCCAGGCGCCGGGGCGCGTCGTGGGGATGCATTTCTTCAATCCCGCGCCGGTGATGCCGCTGGTCGAAATCATTCCGGGGGCGCAGACATCATCCGAGGTGACGGGCGCGACCCGCGCGATCGCCGATGGCTGGGGAAAGGTCACGGTGCTCGCCGCCGACTCGCCGGGATTCATCGTGAATCGCGTCGCGCGCCCTTTCTATGGCGAATCGCTCCGGATCCTCGAGGACGGCGTGGCAGACGCGCCCACGATAGACTGGGCGCTTCGCGAACTGGCGGGTTTTCGCATGGGACCGTTCCTCCTCATGGACTTCATCGGGAACGACGTGAACTACGCGGTGACCGAGTCCGTCTGGCGCGCTACGTACTTCGATGGGCGCTACCGTCCCTCGATAACGCAGAAGCGCCTGGTGGAAGCCGGCTGGCTGGGTCGAAAGAGCGGGCGTGGCTTCTACGAGTACGGTCCGGACGCGCCGGCGCGACCGGCGACCGAAGATCGTGCGCTTGGCGAAGGCATCGTCCTGCGCGTGCTGGCCATGCTGGTGAACGAGGCCGTGGACGTCGTGCGTTGGCGGGTCGCCACCCCCGCTGACGTCGATCTGGCCATGAAGAAGGGCGTGAACTATCCGCGCGGGCCGCTGGCCTGGGGCAACGAACTCGGACTCGAAGGCGTGCTGAAGGAGATCGTGCGGCTGCGCGGCGAATCGGGCGAGGATCGGTACCGCCCCAGCCCCTTGCTCCGTCGCATGGTGAAAGAGGGAAGGCGGTTCTTCGAATGACATCGGAACCAGACGAGCAGGGACTGGCCGAGCGCGTGGTGTCGGCGATGATGGCCCGCGACGCGTTCAGTCAATGGCTTGGCGTCAAAGTGCTCGAGATCGCGCCACGACAGAGCACCTGCCGGCTGACCGTGCGCGGCGAAATGGTGAATGGATTCGGGGTCACGCACGGAGGCATCGCGTTCTCGCTGGCCGATTCCGCTTTCGCGTTCGCGTCCAACACTCATGGGAAGGTGACGGTCAGTATCGAGAACAGCGTTACATATCCCGCGCCGATTCATGTCGGCGACGTGCTCACCGCCGTCGCCCGGGAGGACGCCGCGTCGGGCCGGCTGGGTTACTACAGCGCGGTAGTGACGAACCAGAATGACGAAGTGGTGGCGCTGTTTCGCGGAACGGCGTTCAAGACGACAAAGGACCACGTGATTCGTGAATCGTGAATCGTGACTGGTGACTGCTGCACTCCTGAAGCCTGAAGCCTGAACCTGATGCCTGATGTCCGACGCCTTTGTTGTAGACGGTCTCCGCACTCCGATCGGCGCGTTCGGTGGAAGCCTTGCCACCGTGCGGCCGGACGACATGGCGGCTCTCGTCATCAGCCGCTTGTTGTCGCGTCATCCGTCGCTGGACGCGACCAGGATTGACGACGTGATCCTGGGTTGCGCGAATCAGGCTGGCGAAGACAACCGCAACGTGGCGCGGATGTCGTTACTCCTGGCCGGCCTGCCGATCGCGGTGCCCGGGATGACAGTGAACCGGCTGTGCGCCTCCGGGATGAGCGCGATCGCAACGGCCGCCTCGGCGATTCGCGCGCAGGACGGCGATCTCTATGTCACCGGTGGCGTCGAAAGCATGACGCGCGCCCCGTACGCCTTGTCGAAGGGAGGCACGCCATGGGCGCGTGACGCCCAGTTGCACGACACGAGCATCGGCTGGCGGTTCGTGAATCCCAGGATGAAGGAGCTGTACGGCGTCGATTCCATGGGTGAGACCGCCGAGAACGTGGCGGAGGAGCATCGCGTCTCGAGAGAGGATCAGGATCGCTTCGCCGTTTCGTCGCAGCGAAAAGCAGCCGCGGCCCGCGGGAACGGGCGGCTGGCAGTGGAGATCACGCCGGTGACGATTCCCGGGAGCAGGAAAGGCACCGAGGTCGAGTTCAGCCAGGACGAGTTCATCAAGCCCGACACCACGCCGGAAGTGCTGGCGCGCCTCCGCCCGGCGTTTCGTGGCGGTGGAAACGGCAGCGTGACCGCCGGGAACTCGTCAGGCATCAACGACGGCGCCTGTGCCATGCTGGTGGCGTCGGAACGCGCGGTGAAGGAGTTCAACCTTCCGGTCATCGCGCGAGTCGTTGCTTCAGCGGCCGTCGGAGTGGAACCGCGCGTGATGGGGATGGGCCCGGTCCCCGCCACCCGGCGGGTCCTGGCTCAGGCCCGGCTCACTCTGGACCAGATCGACGTCATTGAACTCAACGAGGCGTTCGCGTCGCAGTCGCTGGCCTGTCTTCGGGAACTCGGCGTTGCCGACGACGACCCACGCGTCAACCGGAACGGCGGCGCCATCGCACTCGGCCACCCGTTAGGCATGTCGGGCGCCAGGCTGGTCCTGACGGCGGCGCGAGAGCTCGAGGCGACCGGAGCGCGACGCGCGCTCTGTACGATGTGCATCGGGGTCGGGCAGGGGGCGGCGGTGATAATTGAGCGGGCCTGACTGAAAAGCGCACAGCGCACGGGTGCAGGTGGCCAGATACGCCACCTGGAGGAGACAGGAGACAGGAGACAGGAAGCAGGAAGTGACTGAGGGCCCTCGCCTGCGCTCGGGCCCTCTCTCATTACTCACATCTCCCATCTCACTTCTGCGGTTTGGAGGCCTTCGAGTCCGGGCTCCGCTTGTCGTTGGCGCCCCGGGCCGTTTTCGTGGCCGCGTCGTAGATGATCGAGTGCGCATCGCCCTGACCGGCGCCACGGCTCAGCGCCACGCGATGCCCCATCGCACGCAGGGCGGCTAGCACCTCGGGCGTTACACCCTCGGCCTCGATGCTCGTCGTGTCGGGCAGCCACTGATGATGGATCCGTGGCGCGTCAACCGCTGAGCGAACGTCGCGCTTGAACAGCGTCACGCCCAGTATCACATCGAGCACCGTGTTGGGAATCGTGCGACCACCCGGCGAACCGGTCACCAGGAGCAGCTTGCCGTCACGCGTGACGATAGCCGGTGCCATTGAGCTGAGCATGCGCTTCCCCGGGGCGATCAAGTTGGCCGGCGTGCCGATGTCTCCCGTTGTGTTGGTCTCACCGGGCTTCTTGTTGAAGTCGCCCATCTCGTTGTTAAGGAGAATCCCTGTTCCACCCACCACGACGCCTGACCCAAAGCCGGCTTCCAGCGTGTACGTATTCGACACCGCCATCCCCTGGCCGTCGACGACCGAGAAATGGGTCGTCTCCTCCGACTCCTGCGTCGGCGACACGATGTCAGCGCCCAGTTCGACCGAGCTGGCCGCGTGCGCAGGGCTGATCGTCTTCGCCAGTGAGTCGGCATACCTGGCGGAAGTCAACCGAGCGACCGGCATCTGCACGAAATCCGGGTCGCCGAGGAATCGCGCGCGATCGAGATAGGCACGCCGCGCGGCCTCGATGCGGCGATGGAGATACTCCGCGGAACCAGGGGCCAGATTGGCGACGCCCATTCGCTCCATCAGGTTCAGCGTCTCGATCATCACGATGCCGCCTGACGAGGGCGGGGGCATCGAGATGATTTCGTTGCCCAGGAACTTGCCCCGCACCGGAGCGCGTTCGACCGCTTTGTAGTCGCGAAGGTCGGCCTTGGAGATGATGCCGCCGTTCCGCGCCATCTGCGCGTCGATCGAGTCGGCGATCCAGCCGGTGTAAAACGCGTCCGGGCCCTTGGTGGCGATCTCGCCGAGCGCCCGTCCGAGATCGACGAGGCGGATCTCATCGCCTTCGGCCCACTCGCCGCCGCCCGCTTTCCCGTACGCGGCGACCGACGTGGGGAACCGCCGCATTTTCCCAGGCCGGCCCGCGCTGTCCGCGGTTCGCAGCTGGCCGTTGAGCGACCGCGCCAGCGCACGCGAGAGTGCCCAGCCGTTGGTGGCGAGATCGGCGGCCGGCTTCACGACATCGGCCCAGGGAAGCTTGCCGAACTTCCGGTGCGCGAGTTCGAAACCACGGACCGTGCCGGGCACACCCGGAGCAAGCCACCCTGCGGCGGTCAGAGAGCGGTCGATCTTTCCATCCGCTCCGATGTACATGGTTGGCGTCGATTTCCCCGGCGCGCGCTCGCGGTAGTCGATGGTCGTCGCCGTGCCGTTTGGCAAGCGAATGATCATGAACCCGCCGCCGCCAATGTTCCCGGCGCTCGGGTGCGTAACGGCGAGCGCGAAGGCTGTGGCCACCGCCGCGTCCACGGCATTGCCACCCTTGGCCAGAATCGCCGCGCCAACGTCTGAAGCTGGCGCGGAGACCGATACCACCAGGCCGTTTTTCGACTCAACCGCGGTGGAGTCCCGCTGCGCGTAAGCCGCTGATGACGCGAGCGTCAGGGCCAGGGCCAGGAAACGGACGGGGAAACGAGGAACTCTCATTGTGGGCTCGTAGCTGGAGGTCGATGTCAAAGGATACGCAGCGGCCCGCGTAGCCGCTGCCCTGAAAACGCTGTTGCAGGAGCTCGTCGGAACCCATCCGCGACCTTCCGTGAAGTCCGCGCCATCCGTGTTCCGCTTCGCAGCGCGAGCGGTTTGACTATCTGCCCAATCGACGTTGGATAGATTGGGGCACATGAAACTCCAGAACTACCTGGCCGGCCACTGGGTTGAAGGTGATGGGGCCGGCACCCCGCTCATCCACGCCGTCAGCGGAGAAGTCGTCGCGCACGCGACCTCCGACGGGATCGATTTCAGGGCCATGGTGGACTATGCCCGACGTGTCGGCGGTCCGGTGCTGCGGCGAATGACGTTCCATCAGCGGGCTCGTATGCTGAAGGCGATGGCGCTGTACCTCTCCGAGCGGAAGGATGACTTCTACGCGCTGTCGGCGGCGACGGGCGCCACGAAGAACGACTCGTGGGTCGACATCGACGGCGGGATTGGCACCTTTTTCGTCTACGCCAGCAAGGGTCGCCGCGAGTTTCCTGACGAATCGTTCTACATCGACGGACCGCTGGAACCCATCTCCAAGGGTGGGACGTTCGTGGGCCGGCACATCTGCGTTCCGAGGGAAGGGGTCGCCGTATTCATCAACGCCTTCAACTTCCCCGTCTGGGGAATGATGGAGAAGTTGGCTCCCGCGTTGCTCGCGGGAGTGCCGGCGATCGTGAAGCCCGCGACGCTCACCAGCTTCCTCACCGAGCGCGTCTTCCGATCGATGATCGAGTCGGGAATCTTCCCGGCCGGCGCGATCCAGTTGATCTGCGGCAGCGCCGGCGACCTTCTCGATCACCTCGGCGAGCAGGATAGCGTCGCCTTCACCGGATCGGCGGCGACAGGTCGCAAGCTCAAGACCCATCCAGTCATCGTCGACAATGCGGTTCGCTTCAACATGGAAGCGGACTCGCTCAACTGCGCCATTCTCGGACCCGACGCGTTTCCAGGCACCGAAGAGTTCGACCTGTTCCTGAAGGAAGTCGTCCGTGAGATGACGTCCAAGGCAGGTCAGAAGTGCACCGCCATCAGGCGGACCATCGTCCCTGACTCGTTGATGGGAGACATTGTCGGCGCACTGAAGGGCCGGCTGGCCAACGTGAAGGTGGGCGACCCGGCCATCGAGGGCGTGAAGATGGGCCCCCTCGCCGGCGCGCCGCAGGTTCGCGAGGTCGGTTCATCGCTCACTGCGCTGAAGGGCGGCGCCGAGGTCGTCTTCGGAGGCGACGGTGTGGAGCCGGTCGGCGTCGCGTCTGGACGCGGCGCGTTCTTCCCTATCACACTCCTGGCGTGCGACCGGCCGCACGACCGTTCCCAGCCCCATGAAGTCGAGGCGTTTGGTCCGGTGAACACGGTGATGCCGTACTCCTCGGTTGCGGACGCGATTGATCTCGCGCGGCTGGGAAGGGGGAGCCTCTGCGGTTCCCTGTTCACCAACGATGACAGCGTCGCGCGTGACATCGTGCTCGGCGTCGCGCCGTACCACGGCCGGCTCTATGTCCTCAACAGATCGGCCGCGAGGGAGTCGACCGGGCATGGTTCGCCGCTCCCGCACCTCGTGCACGGCGGCCCCGGACGCGCCGGTGGCGGCGAGGAGATGGGCGGCATTCGGGGCGTCCTGCACTACATGCAACGGACGGCCATACAGGCGTCGCCCACCACGATCACGAGCATAACGAGTGAGTGGGTGACGGGCGCGGCACAGCCGAGCGATCCGGTTCACCCGTTCCGGAAGCACTTCGAGGAACTGCGGATCGGCGAAACGCTCACCACGCACCGGCGCACGGTCACCGAGGCCGACATCGTGAACTTTGCCGCCATCAGCGGTGACCACTTCTACGTCCACGTCGACGACATCGCCGCGAAGGAGTCGATTTTCGGTCAGCGGGTGGCGCACGGATATTTCGTGCTCAGCGCCGCGGCCGGTCTGTTCGTGGACCCGGCTCCTGGTCCGGTGCTGGCGAACTACGGCCTGGAAAACCTGCGGTTCACCAAGCCCGTGCATGCCGGCGACACCATCCAGGCGAAACTCACCTGCAAGTCGAAGACGGCGAAGGAGACGCCGCCCGATGGCATCCC
>DATCIJ010000194.1:0-11126 GCA_036507855.1 Gemmatimonadaceae bacterium
CGCGGCGTCTTCCGCACCACCGACGGCGGAGCCACCTGGCAGCGCGTGCTGTTCGTCGATGACAAGACAGGCGCCATCGATGTGATCGTCGACCCGAAGAACCCGCGGATCGTCTTCGCCGCGATGTGGCAGCTCCAGATCCATCCGTGGTTCAGCGAGGGCGGCGGACCCGGCAGCGGCATATTCATGTCGCGCGACGGTGGAACCACCTGGCGACGCCTCGCTGGTCACGGGCTGCCGGACGGTCCGATGGGGCGCATAACGATTGGCATCGCGCCGAGCAATACGAAGCGCGTATACGCACTGATCGAGACGGCGAGCCCGGGGAATCTCTGGCGTTCGGACGACGGCGGCGAGAACTGGACGGTGGCCAGCCGCGACGCGGCCATCAACCGGCGCGCACGGTACTTCGGGCGGTTCGGTGTCTCCCCTGACAATCCGAACGACGTCTACTTCCTGGCGCAGGCGTTCTATCGCTCGCTCGATGGCGGGGCGACCACGAAGATCATCCCTGAAAACTTTCCCGATCATCACGACATCTGGTTCGACCCGACCAACGCGAACCGGATCCTGGTGGCCAATGACCGGTACGTGAACATCTCGACGAACCACGGGACATCGTGGTTCCACGTGAGCCTGCCTAACGCACAGATCAACCGGGTGGCGGTGGACCGTCGCAATCCGTACTACGTGTACGGCAGCCGGCAGGACGGCCCGTCGTACCGTGGGCCGGGCAACAGCCTCATCCAGAGCAGCGGCGTGCCGTCGCTGCCCGATGGGACCGGGATCATTCCTCCCGACATGTGGCTGTGGACCATAGGCGCCGAAAGCGGCTGGGTGTTCCCCGATCCGTTCGACGACAACATCGTGTGGGCCAGCAGCTCGAACAATGTCCAGCACATGGACATGCGCACCGGGCTCACGCTGGGCACGGGACCGTGGCCGGCCGGCCGCGGCGGAGGTGGACGCGGCGGCGCTGTGGCCGACCGCCCGTTCCGACGGAACTGGACTATCCCGCTGGCGATGTCTCCGCACGACCCGCATCGGGCCTACGCGGGGAGCCAGTTCGTTCACCAGACCATCGATGGCGGCGAGACCTGGCAGCAGATCTCACCCGACCTCACCACCAACGACAAGAGCAAGCAGGGGATTCCGCCGGGGATCTACCCGGAGACGCAGGACGTGCCCGCGACGCTGATCGCGATCGCCGAGTCGCCGCTCGAGCGGGGAGTGATCTGGACCGGCAGCAACGACGGCATCGTGAGCGTGACGCGTGACGGCGGCAAGACCTGGTCGAACGTGACCGCGAACATCACGGGACTGAGGCCGTGGGGATACGTGTGGGCCGTGGAGCCTTCGCGGCACACGCCGGGGACGGCGTACATCGCCGTGGACCGCCACCGCGCCGTGGACAACGCAACGTACGTCTACGTCACGCGCGACTACGGTCGCACGTGGAAGTCGATCGGCGCCGGCATTCCCCAGGATGTCTTTGCCTATGCGCGCGTGGTGCGGGAGGATCCGCGCCGCGCCGGCATGCTGTACCTGGGCACCGAGAACGGTTTGTACGTCACGCTGGATGACGGCGCCACGTGGCTTTCGCTCCAGAACAACCTGCCGCGCACACCGGTGGCGTGGCTCGTCGTGCAGGAGGAATTCGACGACCTCGTGATCTCCCAGTGGGGGCGGGGTCTCTGGATCCTCGACGACATCGCGCCGCTGAGGCAGCTCACGCCCCAGGTGCTGGCGTCGCGCGCGCACCTCTTCGATCCGCGCCCGGCCTATGAGTATGAGCTCCGTCCGCCGACAACCTCGGAGAGTTTTGCCACCGAGTTCGACACGCCGTCGAACGCAGGACGCAATCCGCCCTATGGTGCTGCGGTGAGCTACTACCTGAACGCCGCCGCACCGGATAGCGCGCGGCTGAGCTTCGTGAACGGACAGGGCGTGGTCGTGCGGACGGTTGCCGGTCCGGCCGCGAAGGGCATCAACCGGATCTGGTGGAATCTCCGGTCGGCGCCGCTGGACTCGTCAGGCGCAGCGCGTGGGCGTGGCGCAGGTGCCGGCGCTCCCGCCGGCGCAGGTGGCGGTGGACGCGGCGGCGCAACGCCGCTGGTGCCACCTGGACCCTACACCGTCAGGCTTTCGGTGGCCGGGGTGGAGCTGACATCAACCCTCCTCGTGCACAAGGATCCGGCGCGGGCGGGAAGGTAGCGAACACACTTCGGCCCAAGGGCATTCAGTTCGCTAGTGTACCGATTCGAAAGTCTCGTTCACCAGGATTCGTCGAAGTCTGGAACTCGGATGTGTCGGATGAGACGGATGCGGCGGATCGGCCATCCGCGGACTGGCCGCCAACTGCGCTACGCTGATGACTTCGGCAATGTGAAGATGAACTGATCTACACGGTTACTGACAAAACACTTCAACCGCGGAGAACACAGGGGAATCGCAGAGGTAACTGGAAAAGGATAACGGCATTTCCTCAGCGCATCCTCCGCGCTCTCAGCGTTCAAAGTGTTTTGACCTTTCGAGCACGTCTACGCCTTGGCGTTGGAACGTGAATTGCTCGGTCGGGGACCCATCGCGTTGGCCGCGAGGTATCGGTCAACATCGTCTACAAAGGGCTCACCCTGACGTTACAGGGCGGGCTCCGTTTGATCCGCTTCGATTCGGCGTATCCGATTTCCCCCCACTCGACGAACCCGCGGTTCGCATTCACCGGCTGGGACACGTGCAAGGCGGTGGACCGTGTTCGTCATGAACACCAATTCTGCATCATACACTGCGGATCTCCGGTCCTCGCCGGTGCCGAGTCACGAGTCACCTTGTCACGGCTTCCCCGGACCGTAGAGAACCTTCCCGGCCCGGGCCCCTGTGTGTGAACCACGCTCGATTGTGACGGCGCCATTCACCAGCACATACTCGATCCCGGTCGGATACAGCGTCGGCTGTTCGTAGGTCGCGCGGTCATCGAGCGTGTTCAGGTCGAAGATCGTGACGTCAGCCCACTGCCCTTCCTTGATTGAACCACGGTTGGCCAGTCGCATCCGCGTCGCCGGCCACGACGTCATCTTGCGCACCGCTTCCTCGAGCGAGACTACCTTCCGCTCCTTCACATAACGACTGATGACGCGCACGTGGTTGCCGTACGCGCGCGGGTGCGGGAGTCCAAGGTCGTCGCCCTGCGATGCGCTCAAAGCGGCTCCCGCATCGGAGCCGATGCTGGTCCATGGAAAACGCAGCGCCGTCTCGACGTCAGGCTCGCTCATCATGTGGTAGATGGCCATGACGCGGCCCTGCCCCTCGAGCACGAGATCCCACGCGGCGTCCGCTTCGCTCTTTCCCATCGCCTTGGCGATATCCGGGATGCGCATGCCGTTGTACTTCGCGTTCGCTGCATTGCGCGCATTGGCGAGGACGATGCCGTTCCACCCACCGGCCGCTTCGACAATGTTCCACCATCCGGGAGAACCAGCCTGGATCTCGCGCTTGAGGCGCTCGCGCACCTGCGGATTGCGGAGTCGCGCCTTCAGCGAATCGTCGCCGCCCTCGAACGCCCAGCTGGCAATCGTTGCTTCCAGCCCGGTGCCGCCGGCGGTGTACGCATAGAGATCCGCGGCGACGTCGACACCACGGGCACGTGCCGATTCGATCAACACGCGCACCGAGTCCATCAGGATCCCCCACCCGGGCTGGTAAGCCGCCTTCAGGTGGAACACCTCGCCGGGCATTCCGGCGCGCTCGGCGATGGTGATCAGCTCGCGCACCGACTGGACGACTTCAGCGCCCTCGCCACGGATATGGCTCGCGTAGATCCCGCCATACTTCGCCGCTGCCCGGGCGACTTCCACCAGTTCGTCGGTCGTCGTGTAGCTGCTGGGCGGATAGATGAGCGCCGTCGTCATGCCCATCGCGCCGGCCCGCATGGCCGTGTCCACGGACGCACGCATGCGATCTATTTCTCCCGTATTCGGCGCACGAGCGGATGACCCGAGCACCGCGACACGAGCCTGCGTCTGGCTGTAGTAGCTGCCGAAGTTGATGCTGATTCCCTGGCGCTCGAGCGTGGCGAAGTACTCGGGAATCCGGGTGGCCGGAACGGGGAAGCCCCCCTCCCCGCCGATCGCCGTCGTCACGCCCATCCGCAGCTTGTTCTCGGCCAGACCATTCCTGGGGAGCACGCTGCCCGATTGATCCATCATGTCGATCCAGCCCGGCGAGACGTACAGCCCGCGGGCGTCGATCTCCCGTTCCCCTCGAGCCAGGGCGTGACCGATCTTCGCGAACTTCCCGTCGCGAATGCCCACGTCGGCAAGGATCCACGGATTCCCCATGCCGTCCAGGACGCGGCCGTTGCGGATGACGACGTCGTATTCGGCGGGTCCGGTGAGGGCGTGGATGTCGGTGGGTTCGCTCGGCAGCGTTCGCGCCGGGGGAAGCGCCGTCCGCGTGCACCCGGCGAGGAGGATGGCGACGGCGAGAACCGTGACTCGTGATTCGTGACTCGTGACTCGGCGTGGCACCTTCTGGCCCCGTTGCTGTTGTTCCCTGATCTTGTAGGTTGCGACCACTTCTGTCCACACAGACTTCAGCGGCGGTTGGCCTGCCGAGTCACGAATCACGAATCACGCGTTGATCACCATCCGCGACCTTCACTCGCTCCGCGACTACGCGGAATGCGTGGCGCTTCAGGACGAGACCTGGGGCGCCGGTTTCTCGGAGCGCGTGCCCACCGCGATCCTGCGGGTCAGTCAGATGATCGGCGGCGTGGCGGCAGGAGCATTCGACGAGAGCGATCGCCTGCTCGGGTTTGTCTTCGGCCTGACCGGCATCCGCAACCGCGAGCTCGTCCACTGGTCCGACATGCTCGCCGTCCGCGAGGAACTGCGCAGCCAGGGCATCGGCGAGCGGCTCAAGCAGTACCAGCGGGACAAGGTGCTGGCCCTCGGCGCGCGGTCGATGCTCTGGACCTTCGATCCGTTGCAGGCCGGGAATGCGCACTTCAACATCAATCGCCTGGGCGCGCTGCCTATCGAGTATATCCCGGACATGTACGGCAACACCGGGAGTGCTCTGCACGGCACCCTGCCGACCGACCGCTTCGTCGCGCGCTGGCAGTTGGACTCTCCCCTGGCTCGCACGACGCAATCGAATCCAGGCGCGCTGCCCCTCGCCAATCCTGTCGACAGCGACGGCCTGCCGGCCGTCGTGTCCGTTGCGGCGGATATCCAACGCGTTCGCGTGCAGATCCCGGCGGATATGAGTACCGTGCTGGCTACGGGACAGGACGCGGCAGTGCACTGGCGGCTCAACATTCGCGAGGTCATGACCGACTTGCTCGCTCGTGGATACCGGGTGACCGCGTTCAGCCGGCCGGACGGTGACGCCATGCCATATTACGTGCTCACTGCCCGCCACCTGCCCTGATCGCATGATCGAGATCAGCTCCATCACGCTGCGCGAAATCCGGCTGCCGCTCAAGGAGCCGTTCCGTATCTCGTCAGGCATCGTGTCCGAGCGGCGGATTGCCCTGCTCGAACTGCGCGACGATTCCGGCCTGACCGCCTGGAGCGAATGCGTCGCCGGCGAGACGCCCAACTACTCCCCCGAGACGATCGACACCGCCTGGCTCGCCATCACCGGGTGGCTGGCTCCACGCGTCATTGGTCGCGCCATCGAGTCGCCGGGCGACGTCCTGCCCATCCTCGAGCAGGACATTCGCGGTCACCTCATGGCGAAAGCCGCCGTCGAGATGGGCGTCTGGGGACTGGAAGCGACCAGGCTGGGCATGCCGCTGTCAAAACTCCTCGGCGGCACACGACTGGAAATCGATGTGGGGATCTCGCTCGGTATCCAGCCGTCGCCCGAAGCGCTGGTGCAACGTGTCACGTCGGCGCTCAAGGCCGGGTATCGGAAGGTGAAGATCAAGATCATGCCCGGATCGGACGTCCAGTTTCTGCGCGCCGCTCGCGAGGCCGCCGGACCGGGTGCGCCACTGATGGCCGACGCCAACAACGCCTACACGCTCGACGACGCCGATCGTCTCGCCGAGCTGGATGAATTCAAGCTGATGATGATCGAGCAGCCCCTCGCCTGGGACGATCTCGTGCGGCACGCGGAGTTGCAGCGGCGGCTCCAGACCCCGATCTGCCTCGATGAATCCATCACTTCACTCGACCGCGCCCGCGACATGGTGACGCTGGGAAGCGGCCGGATCGTGAACATCAAGGCAGGGCGTGTTGGCGGGCTCACGGCATCCATCGCGATCCACGACTTCTGCGAGTCGAACGGGATTCCGGTCTGGTGCGGTGGAATGCTGGAGAGCGGAATTGGCCGGGCCTACAACGTGGCGCTGGCTTCCCTTCCCAATTTCGTGAAGCCGGGCGACGTATCGCCAAGCTCGCGCTACTGGGAGCGCGATATCGTGACGCCCGAGTGGACGATGACCGGCCACGGTACCATGATCGTACCGGATGGAGCCGGCCTCGGAGTCGATGTGGATCGAGATCGGATCGATGAGCTGACCGTGCGCGAGACGACCCTTTCGTGAAACGTGAATCGTGAAGACCATGACTGAGCCCGTGCATTCGCTTTCGCCGGTATTCAGCCCCGATCAGATGGCGTGGCTGATCGACCTGCGCCGGGCGTTGCACCGCCATCCGGAACTCTCATGGAAGGAAGAGCGGACCGCCGAGCGACTTGAGGCGGCGTTGCGCCGCAATGGCATCACCGAGATCCACCGGGTTGCCGGCACCGGAATTGTCGCTCGCGTCCCCGGGAGCGACCGCGACGCGCCCGTCACCGCCATACGCGGCGACATCGATGCCTTGCCGATTCAGGAGGCAACCGGGCTCCCATATGCGTCCGAGGTCCCGGGCGTCATGCACGCGTGCGGTCACGACGTCCACGCGACGTGGGCGATCGGCGCGGCCATGCTGCTCGCGAAGCATCCGGCGCGCGGCGACGTGCTGATTGTCCTGCAGCCAGCCGAGGAAGTCGGGAGCGGCGCAACGGCCGTCCTGGCGAGCGGCGCGCTCGAAGACGTCGCCGCCATCTTCGGCGGTCACGTCGACCGCCGCTTTCCCGTCGGCCAGGTGGTCGCGCAATCGGGTCCACTGGCGGCGTCGGCCGACTCGTTCTCGATCGACGTCGTGGGAAAGGGCGCGCACGGTGCGCGCCCGCACGAAGGCATCGATCCCATCGTCGTGGCGGCGTCCATCGTCAACGCGCTCCAGACCATCGTGGCGCGACGGCTCGATCCCGGCGCCCCCGCCATCGTCACGGTCGGATCCATCCACGGCGGCACGGCGCCTAACGTTATTCCGGAGCTGGTGGTGCTGACCGGCACGCTCCGCGCGATGCTCCCCGACGTCCGCGCCGCCCTGCACGACGAGCTCACGGCCATCGCGACCGCGATTGCCAGTGCCCATGGCGCGTCGGCAAGGGTCACCATCGAACAAGGGCCACCTCCAGTCGTGAACTCCGAGCGCGAGTCCGTCTGGGCGCGGACGGCCGCCGAGCGCGTGCTGGGCGTGGGGAGCGTCGTGCCGTTCGGACTGACGAACATGGGCGGCGAAGACTTCGCCTGCTACCTCCAGCGCTTCGGCGGCTGTTTCCTGCGCATCGGCGCGCGCGAAGCCGGCGGCGAGCCGGCGCCGGCTCACAGCCCGGGTTTCGTCGCCGCCGAGGAGAGCATCTTTGTTGGCGCGGCGGTGCTTGCTGAATGCGCGCGCGAGGCGAGCGAGAGTCTTGCGACCCTGTGAAACGATGACTTGCTACTTGGAGCGTTGAACAGGGAACTGGTCAGCGCCGCTGCGTTCGCTTCGCGCTGAAGGTGGCGCTCCCGAGCGGACCCATCGTCGCGGTGCCGGTGAGCGAGTCGGGATTCTGCACGACGCCTTTCACGTTGACGGTGAGCGGCTGCCCGTTCATCGCGGCGCTGTAGGCGAACGCAAACTCACGCCCCTTCACGCTCCCCACGACCTCGAGGTCGCCCAGCGTCTGCGACGTGTAGCGACCGATCAGCGAATCGCCCCGCTGGATGAGCGTGACTTCCGACGAACCCGATTGGCCCTGGGATGTCACCGTGAGGGCCCACGTCCCCGTGAGATCGACCCGCGAGTCGTCCTTCGACTGGGCCGGAGCGCGAACCGCCAGCGCTCCGAGCATGAGGACGGTCAAGGCGATTGTGCGCATGATGCTTCGCTCCACCTGCGGATGAGTCGGTCGCACCTAACGATGAGCTGGATCCGGGTCCTTCTGCCGGCGCGCGGTGAACGTCGCCGTTCCGTTACCGCCAAGGTCGGCCGAACCCTTCAGCGCGTCGGTGCCTTCGATGACGCCGGTGTACGTCATCGTGAACGGATCACCACCGGCGGAGGTCGTGAACCAGAAGGAGAACTCGCGTCCTTTGATCGTTCCCTTCACGTCAAGCTCACCGAACGCCTGCGAGCTGTAACGTCCACTCAGCGAGTCACCTTTCTGCGTCAGCGTCACGGTGGGTGACCCGGACCCACCCTCGTACACGACCGTGAACGCCCACTTGCCTGTCAGGTCCGGCGTGGGCTCTCCCTGCGCTCCGGCCACCGACGCGATGCCGAGCATCGCGAGTGCGCCAAGAATCCCGATCTGCCGCTTCATCGACTCCTCTCTCGGTGATTGCTGCCCAAACGGAGTATGTCCTGACGAGGGCGCCCCATGCAACCGATCAGGGCCGAAGCGTCAGCGCCCGCTGGATCCGAAGGTGTTGCACGCCTGACTGGTGCCGGTCTGCAGGCCACGCCTGAACCACTCGACGCGCTGCGCCGACGTGCCGTGCGTGAAGGTCTCGGGCATCACGGTGCCCTGCGTCTGGCGCTGCAACCTGTCGTCGCCGATGACGCTCGCCGCGCCAAGGGCTTCCTCGACGTCACCCGATTCGAGCATCGGTTTCGCGCGCTCCGCGTAATGCGCCCAGAGTCCCGCGGTAGCTCTGTCCGGCTGCGCTGAACAGTGATCCCCAGGTTTCCTCTGTGCTGCCCAGTACGGCGGACACAAAGTCGCGCATGGGATCATCGGCCGGCGGTCCAGACTCCATGCCGGGCTCGGCACCGCCACCTATCAATTGCAGCGGATTCACGCCTGTCAGGGCCGCGATGACCAGGACGATGATGAGCCCCACGCCGCCCGTGATGGGAAGGCCAGCACGCATCCCTCGCCGGTCCTGAACGTTTGAGCTCTTTTCAGATCCTGCCAGCGCTTAAGGCCTTCCTTCATCAAGAGGACGGATATCGTACCCGGTCGACGCTTCCGAGGGCACTGGCAAGCGAGGTCGACCGCAGCCGGAGGCTCAGCTCGTACTCCGCCGCGAGTTCCAGATCCGCCACTGTGCAACAGTCATGACCGTGCGGAACCCGATGTGCGACGCACCGCTGTCCCGCGCGTTGGGGCTCCGTGCGCTGACGCGGTAACCGCGACAGTACGCGTCATTGCAGAGGAATGAGCCACCGCGAAGCGTCCTGACCGGGTTGGACGCTGTGTCCGCCCCCGTCGGGTTGCGGACCACGCCGCTGGACCTGTCGCGCTGGAACGCATCGGCGATGAACGCGTCCATGGTCCATTGCCACACGTTGCCCGCCATGTCGAAGAGACCGGCCGCGTTAGGTGGAAAGGTTCCTGCGGGAACCGTGGTGGCGTCATGCGTTGGAAAGGCGCCCTGATAGATGTGGGCCTGTGGATGGGACTGATCGTAAGGCGCCTCGCCCCACGCGTGATCGGCGTAACGGTCGCCGGCGCGGGCCGCGAACTCCCACTCAGCCTCCGTCGGAAGCCGCCTGCCCGCCCATGTCGCGAACGCGACCGCATCGTCCCAGGCGACGTGAACCACGGGGTGGTCGTCCAGGCCCTCAATGGAACTCCCGGGACCGCGCGGGTGACGCCAATCCGCTCCCGGCACCCAGCGCCACCACTGTGACCAGTCCCGCAGGTCGACATGCTTGCCAGTCGGCGTGAAGACAAGCGAGCCGGGCACCAGTGATCCGGCGTCAGGCGGAGGCGTGCCGCGCGGCAGCTGGTGCATCAGCTCAGTCACGTCCGGCACCCGCTCGGCGACGGTTTCGTATCCGGTCGCTTCGACGAACTCGCGAAATCGAGCATTCGTGACCGTGTGCACATCGATGAAGAAACCGTCGACTTCAACGGCGTGAACGGGACCTTCCTCGGGGCCGGCAAGCGGACTCTCGCTCCCCATGTCGAACCGGCCTCCGGGAATCCAGACCATTCCCGGGGGAGCTGCACCTGGGACATCGATGACCAGCGGCTCGACTCGTTCCGCCGGCGAACAGGCCAAGGCGAGTACCAGCGCGACCGTGATTCGTGAATCGTGAATCGTGAATCGGCCGAACGTCGGACCTCGGCGCTCCGACCTCGGACCCCTATCGGTGGCCACGAAAGGTCGAATCATATCCGGTCTCTCGCTGCAACCGGGCCAGCTCGGCTTGGAGCGCAGGAAGCAGGCGCTTGCCCTCCTCAGTCCCGATCAGGTTGTTCAACTCGAATGGATCCGACTCCAGATCATAGAGCTCGTCCATCCCCGGAAGCTCGAGATACTGGATGTACTTGTGCCGCTCCGTGCGAACGGCCTGATAGCCCATGGTGAGCGTCCGCGGGAAGACCTGGTCCGTGTAGTACTCGATCAGCACCGATGACCGCCACGAAGTCACGCTGCCATCGAGGACCGGCACGAGCGACGCGCCATGTCGCTGCACGGTGTCACTCACTCCAGCCAGTGCAAGAATCGTCGGGGCAAGATCGATGGTCTGCGCCATCTGCGCGGGCGTCGTCATGGGACGCGTCAGCGCGGGATAGCGGACGATAAGCGGAATCCGTGCGGTCTCCTCGTACGCGAGCCGCCGCTCCTCGTTCAACCCGTGCTCACCGTAGAAGTAGCCGTGGTCGCTGGTGAAGATGACGACGGTGTTGTCCAGTTCTCCCATCTCGCGCAACGCGCTGTCGATGCGCGCCATGCTCTCGTCCACCGCCAGCAGCATCTCCAACCGACCCTGTATATCATGCTCGGGCGTGCCCGTTTCCGGACTGAGCGGCGGTAAACCTGAAATCGCGCGCTGCAACGCCGGCTTGCCCTG
>DATCIJ010000195.1:0-2586 GCA_036507855.1 Gemmatimonadaceae bacterium
GCGAACTCGCCCAGCGCCCACTCCAGCGACACATCCGGGCGCGGCCAGTGGATCAGCAGGAGGTCGACATAGTCCGTCTGCAGGAGACGCAGGCTCTTGTCCAGCTCGAAACGGAGGTCCGGCTGCGGCGGCGTCCGGGGATGCAGGAGCTTGGTCGTCACCCAGACGTCACCGCGCGGGACCGAAGAACGCGCCAATGCTCTCCCGACCGCCTCCTCGTTGCCGTAGTACCTGGATGTGTCGATGTAGCGGTAGCCCTCGGCCAGCGCCGCTTCGACGAGGGCGCAGCCGGCATCACCGGTGTTGCCCAGCGTCCCGAAGCCGATGCCGGGCATCGTGTACTTCCCCAGAAGTTCCTTTTCCATGCGAAGGTATCCGTAAAGGGTTTTGAACTGCGGTTTTTCGCGTACCCGCATTTTATGCCCGATGGGCGGGCTCGTGTCTGGCTAGATGTGGCGGGGCGTAATGTCTGCTCGCACACTCGCCATTGACACTCCCATTATGCTGCCTATACTTGCACGCTCCCTTCTCCGATGCTCGCGCGGAATCGCACGCGCCCTCGGTGCGAGGGAAATGGATTCCAACATGCGGAGTTACAACGGTGACGAACGAAGCCAAACCACGTGTCTACGATGTTCTTGCGAAGGCCTTCATCCAGGAGGGCGTGAGCACCTGCTTTACGCTGATGGGCGATGCGAACATGAACTGGGCGGCGCGGCTGCGCCAGCAGGGGTGCCGCATGATCTTTGTCAGGCACGAGCATTGCGCCGTCGCGGCCGCGATGGCCTACGCGCGCAAGACCTCGGAGGTGGGCGTGGCAACGGTCACCTGCGGGCCCGGCGTCACGCAACTGATCACGGCGCTGCCGGCAGCCGTGCGCGCCCATCTGCCGCTGGTGGTGTTTGGCGGAGAGGCGCCGTTGAGGAGCAGTTGGTACAACCAGGGAATCGATCAGGCGCCGATCATCAAGGCGACGGGCGCCGACTATCATCCCCTGCACCTGCCCGAGCGTATGCCGATCGGGATTCGCGACGCGTTCCTGCAAGCCCGCCGCGAGCGGCGCCCGGTGGTGCTCGGCATCCCGTTCGATCTGCAGGACCGGCTGTGGGACGGGCCGGAGAAGCTTCCCACGCCCTCACGGGAATTGCTGCCGCGCTCGTCGCCGATTCCACCGCATCCGGATGACGTCGCGAAGGCCGCAAAACTGGTTGCGGAGGCCGAACGCGTGGTCGTGTTCGCCGGACTGGGCGCGGTCGCAGCCAAGGCAGGGCCCGCGTGCCGGGCACTGGCTGCCAAGACCGGTGGTCTGCTGACCACGACACTGCCGGCAAGAGGACTGTTCCACGACGACCTCTACTGCATCGGCATCACGGGCAGCTTCTCGACCGAGGTCGGGCTCGAGTACCTGGCGCAGGCCGACCTGGTCATCGCGGTTGGCCACTCCCTCTCCTACTTTGCCGGCGGTGGTGGTCAGCTCTTTCGGAAGGCGAAGATGCTGCATATCGACATCGATCCGCGGGCGATCCGTCAGGGCCAGGAAGTGGCGCGCCACCACCTGCGCGCCGACGCACGGCTGGGCGTGGAAGCACTGACGGCGGCATTGCCCGCGCGCTCGACGATATGGCGCACCGAGGCGATGGCCGCGCGCATCCGCGATTCGAAACCCGACAGCCACGTGTTCGAGATCGAGCCCGGGCTGCTCGATCCGCGCGATGCGGTCGAAGCGCTCGAGAAAGCGCTGCCCGCCGACTGGGAACTCGTCAACTCCTCGGGCCACTGCTCGTGGTTCTTCGCGCAGATGCCGTCGCGCCCGCAGGAGAAGTTCCTCACGATCCGCGAGTTTGGTGCGATCGGCAACGGCATCTCCTTCTCCATGGGGGTAGCAGCCGCGCGCCCGGACCAGACGGTGGTGCTGTTCGATGGCGACGGGAGCCTGATCATGCACATTCAGGAACTCGAAACCATCAAGCGCCACAAGTTGAACATCCTCATCATCGTGATGAACGACGGCGCTTACGGCTCCGAGGTGCACAAGCTCCGCTCGGAGGAGTTGCCCGAAGACGGCTCGGTGTTCGGCCGCCCCGATTTCGCGGCCATCGCGCGCGGCTTCGGGCTCGATGGCAAGACCTTCAAGAGCCTGGATGGCCTGCCAAAGCTGGTGGAGGAGTTCGCCAAGCGTGGCGGCGCCGCGGTCTGGGACTTCCACGTCTCGGACAAAGTCGTGTCGCCGACGATCCGCCGCGCCCATCCGCCCGGAAAACACGCGAAGGCGTGAGCGATGGGAGAATGACGAGAGGAAACGGCATGAAAATAGCGAGATTCCGCGTTGACGGCTGGGAGAGCTACGGACTGGTGGAGGGCGACCGGGTCGGGGTGATTCAGGGCGACATCTTTGGGGAGCATAAGGAGACTCAGGCCTCCTACCCCCTGAACCGGGTGAAGCTGCTGCCGCCCACACGGCCCACCACCTTCTGGGCTGTGGGATTGAATTACGCCGCCCACATCGCCCACCAGGAAGTGGCCCTCGACGCCGAGCGTATCAAGCGGGAGTCCCGGGGATTCCGGCCCTGGCACAAGGGCGCCCAC
>DATCIJ010000196.1:0-2905 GCA_036507855.1 Gemmatimonadaceae bacterium
GCACCGCCTTCGCGCAGGGAGGGCAGCAAGCAGCTGCCGATATGGTTCTCACCAACGGCAAGATCATCACGGTCGATTCGAAGTTTTCCATCATGCAGGCCGTGGCGATCAAAGGTGAACGGATCCTGGCTGTCGGCACGAACCAGGAGATCGCCCGCCTTGCGGGTTCGGCGACCCGCCGCATCGACCTGCGCGGACGGGCCGTGGTTCCCGGTCTCATCGACAATCACGCGCACTACATGGAAGAGGGTGTGTTGTGGACGGTCGAGCTGCGCCTGGACAACGTCGACACGCGCAAGCAGGCGCTCGAGATGATCCGCGCCAAGGCGAACTCGCTGAAGCCTGGCGCCTGGGTGTACACGCTCGGCGGTTGGTCGCCCGATCAGTTCACCGACGACAAGCGGCCATTCACGAAAGACGAGCTCGACAGGGTGGCGCCGAACAATCCGGTGCTGCTCCAGTTCACCCGCGCCGAGACGTATCTGAACACCCGCGCGGTGGAGGTGCTCGGCCTTGCAAAGAGGAAGGAGCCGTGGATCACGCGCGACGCCAACGGTCAGCCGACTGGTGTGCTCGACGCTGGCGGCGCGAACTTCGGCGCCGCAACCGCTATCTCGGAAGCGATCCCGCGTCCGACGATAGAGCAGGTCGAAGCGAACAGCATGGCCATGATCCGGGAGCTGAACGCGTCCGGTCTGACGGCATCGAGCGGCACGTGCCCCGACGAGTTCGTGCCGATTTTCCGCAAATGGGCGGCCGAGAAAAGGCTGAACAAGCGGTTCTTCTGCCTCGCGGCCGTCGGCATGGGCAACAACGCCGACACCGTGACGAAGAATCTGCCGCAGATTGCCGATCTCAAGCTGTTCCAGGGCGACAACTGGGTCGATCACATCGCGTATGGCGAGGGCCTGTACGGACCGGCCGGCGACAGCATGGTAGCGCCGCGCGGCATGCAGCCGCAGGAGGCCTTCGAGCAGTGGGGCCGCATCGCGCGTGAGGTTGCGAGGGCGGGAATGCCGCTGCATTCCCATACGACGCTGGAGCACACGTTCAACGGGTTCCTCGATCAGATCGAGAAGATCAACCGCGAGTTCCCCGTCCGGAATCTCCGGTGGGTGCTCATTCACGACGAGCAGGTCACTGCGACGCATCTGGAGCGCATGAAAAACCTTGGCCTCACGGCCGGTATTCAGCCACGTGCGACCATCATGGGCGGGATCTACCATCGCGCCCATGGCGATCGAGCGTACAGCATGCCGGACTTCAGACTGATTCAGGACAGCGGCATCATCTGGGGACTCGGTACCGACGCGTTCGAAGTGAACCAGTACCGTCCGTTCGTGACACTGTCGTTCGCGGTGACGGGCAAGATGGTGGGAGGGACCGTCGTGAATCGGCGCCCGGTGAGCCGCGAAGATGCACTGATCGCCCACACGCGCGGGAGCGCGTACCAGATTCTCCAGGAGAACAATCTGGGATCGATTCAGGCCGGAAAGCTGGCGGACATGATCGTGACCGATCGCGACTACCTGACCGTTCCGGCAGATCAGATCAAGGAAATCCGGTCGGCGATGACGATAGTCGGAGGTCGCGTTGTGTTTGACGCCGCTGCGCCTGCCGCGTCATCCACCACGCGGTAGAGCGCTTCACAATCGTAGTGTCCGGCTTTAGCCGGACGTGTCGTGGTCCGTTTGAGCCCGACACTACGTTTGAGGGTTCAAATCGATGCGGGAGTTTTGCGTTGTCGCACTCGGGCTGACCGTCGGCCTCGCAGGCATGGAGCTGACGGCCGTGCAGGCACAGGCGCCACAGCGGCCGCCCATGGCTGAAGAAGTGTTCAAGAACATCCAGGTCCTCAAAGGAATTCCGGTCGACGAATTCATGGGGACGATGGGGTTCTTTTCCTCGTCGCTGGGCCTCAACTGCACCGACTGCCACGTCGAAGAGAGCGGCGGGAGCTGGGCGCGCTACGCCGACGACAACGCGCTGAAGCAGAGGACGCGCGTGATGATGGTGATGATGAACACCATCAACCGCACGAACTTCGGCGGGCGGCAGGTAGTGACGTGCAACACGTGCCATCGCGGCAATGCCAAACCGAACGTGATGCCAAGCCTCAACGCCCTGTACGGCGAGCCTCCTCCGGACGAACCGGGGGATCCGTTCGAGCAGGCGCCGGGGCAGCCCCCAGCCGAGCAGGTGTTGGACGAGTTCATCGCCGCGATCGGCGGCGCGCAGCGAGTCGCGGCCCTGAACAGCCTTGCGGCCAAGGGCACCTACATCGGCTTCGATGATGCCGAGAAGGCGCCGATGGACTTGTTTGCGCGCGCTCCAGGCCTGCGCACGACGATCGTCCACGGGCTCTCCGGTGAGACCATCGCGAGCTTCGATGGCCGGAACGGATGGATTGCGGCGCCGCCCACGGACAAGCCCGTTCCGCTGCTGACCCTGACCGGACAGGAGCTCGAGGGTGTTCGGCTGGAGGCGGAGCTGCTGTTTCCGTCACGTATCCGCCAGAGCCTCACGAAATGGCGCGTCGGCGTCCCCGCGCTGCTCGACGATCGCGAGGTCCGCGTCGTCCAGGGGAATACGGCCGGCGGCGGTGTCGCGACGTTGTGCTTCGATGCGGAGACCGGCCTCCTCGTTCGTTTGGTGCGTTACGTGGAATCGCCCGTCGGGCGTCTCGTTACCCGCGTCGACTATGACGACTACCGGGATGTCGCCGGCGTGAAGCTGCCGTTTCGGTGGACCGTCAGGTGGCTCAGCGGCAGGTCGACGTACGAGTTGACCGAGGTGCAGCCGAACGTTCAGGTGCCCGAGTCGCGCTTCGCGCGGCCAGGCCCGTAATCTGCAACATCGCCTACATTTCGCCACAATCATCGGACAGGAGGGAGATGACCATGGC
>DATCIJ010000197.1:0-31298 GCA_036507855.1 Gemmatimonadaceae bacterium
GAGTCGAACGCGGGCAGGCACGTCACCGGCCCGCAGGACCGAGAGGTTGGGCGGTTCATACGTCTCCGGATCGCCGCCGAACGTCATCGTCAGCGGAGTCGCCAGCTCGTAGCCGACTGATGCCCCGCCGGCATCCACGACCCCCACGCTGAAGTGACCCTCGTACCCGTTGGCCTGCGATGAGTAGCGCGCGGCCCCGTGCCGGATGAACACGGGCTTGTAGGTGACCTGGCGCGAGGTGCCCGGCACCACACCGATGACCTCGATCCCGAGCCCATAGACCGAATCCAGCCCGGTGACGGGCGCGCCGCCGGGCGCGGTGTCGACCCTGGGCACCACGGTTTCGAGATAGGGCGCGCGGGTGCGCGCGATCAGGACCTCGTTCCTGCCGAGCATCACGGAGCTGGCCTGCGGCGGCACGGTGTCGGTTGTCGTTGGCGTCTGCTTCAGCACGGCGCCGCGCGCAATGGCGGCGCGCTGCTGCGGTGACAGGCGATCACGGGAGATCCGCACTTGCGCCTGGACCGCATCCGCGGACCAGCACAGCGCGGCCAGCAACGACAGATGCCTAACGAATTTCATGACGGGACGTGGCACGATGCCTCCTGACGGTCGGAGCGCGCCACAGCGGGCCGCGGTTCGATAGCCCAGGCCGCTGATGGCTGGCTCTAATCGCCGGCGATCAGGTCGGCGAGTCAAGAGGATGGCCTCTTCGTGGCGCGGGGACAGGCCACCGCAATACTCCGCGTGGCGGAGTCCGCTACCGGTTGTGGCAACCGGATTTCACCGCGACCTGCCGGCCGGAACGACCGGTTCTGGCATCAAATGAAAAGCAGCCCACCTCAATGGAGGTGGACCGCCATCCAGACCTGTGCGTTTACCAGCCCGGTTGCAGCAGGAATCCCCACACGCCACCGCGGCCGGGACGCTGGAACGGCCTCGCGTAGTAGACCTCGAGAATCGCGAATCCGAACAGGTTCAGCCGCGACGTGACGCCGGTCGACATGACGGGCGTGCGATCCGCGGAGTTCGACGCGGACGACCACACCGGTGCACTCGTTCCCGTCCAGGCAACGCCGGCGTCGAAGAATGGCGCGATCTCGAGCGGCGGGAACGCTGACTCGATCAAGCCGAGACCCCGCGCGCCGAACAGCGGAATCCTGAACTCCAGATTGGCGACGCCGACACGACTGCCCAGCAGGCGATCGAACTGCGGGCACGTGCTGGTGCCAAGCGACCCGTTTGGGTCGGGGTTGCAGTCCCGCGAATCGAACGAGTCGTAGGAGTAACCGCGAACGAGCGTCGGGTCACCAAGGAAGATCGAACCGATGCGATCGCTGTCGGAGTCGCGGCCGTAGCGTCCGTAGTGGATTCCGCGGAACGCGAGCGTGAAGGGCCGCATGAATGCATAACGACGAACGTCCGCGGTGTACGTCTGGTAGTTCAGCGAGCCGATGGTGGGGCTGGCCTCGAACCGGAACCGCGTGCCGGCGAAGGGCGATGTGTAACCCATCGATGCGTCGTCTCCCACATACGCGATGGAGGCGCGGCCCAACCCCAGCGGCGCCGGCGATTCAATCGGCTGTGTGTCGCCGCCCAGCAGGTTGCGCGACTCGAAGTAGTAGTCGTAATGCTGGTAACCGGCGCTCATCTCGATCCGGTTCGATGCGCTGCGCGCGTATTGCGTGAGGACGGATCCCCCCGTAACCGCGACGTGGGCCAGGATGTACTCGAGCCCAGCGGGCGAAACCGTGCCGAAGGCGTAGAGATACGGCGTCCGTTCCGCGCTCACGCCCCAGGTCCAGCGTCGCTCCGAGTTGATGTAGAGCGCCTGGCCGCCGATGTCACGCAGCGTGCCTGACGCCTGCACCCCGACGCCGAGGAAGTGATTGCCGAGGAGGTCCGAGAAATACGCCGACGCGCCGCCCTGCACCGTCGTTCCGAAGGGTCCGCCGATGCTGGCGCCCAGCGAAGGCGGGCCGATGTACGCCAGCTTCAGGCCGGCGCGGTATGGACGGCCGCTGATCGTCGTGTCCATCGGCAGACCGTCCGCAAAGTCGGTGACGTAGCCCCGGACGACGCCGCGTTCGCCAACCCCGCCTCCGGGGAGTAGCGCGGCCGTGGCAGGCGCCGAAACGTCAGGCGCGGGGAGCCGTTCGCCGGCGATCTCCGCCTGGCTCAGTGACGCGAGCATGAGCCCGCCCTGCTCGAAGACCGAAAAGACCGTCGTGCCGGTCCCGCGGGCCACGCTCAGCGCGGGCGAGAACTCGGAGATGCCGCTGATGCCGGTGGCCGCGCGCGTGACCTGGAACAGGGCGCCGCTTTCGACCTCGAGCCGATAGAGATCGCTGTAGCCTCCGCGATCGGAGACGAACAGAATCGAGCGGCCATCCGCCGTGAACTGCGGACTGACGTGTTTCGCGCCGGGGATGGCTGGCAGCACCTGCACGCTACCCGACGTGGCGTCGACCACCGCGAGGCGGAGCGGCGCATGCGACAGGCGGCGGAAGTCTGAGCCCGCTTCCACGCCTTCGGGCAACGGAACGTCCCTGTCCGTAATGAAGGCGATCGTCGAACCGTCGGGCGACCAGGCCGGCTGCATGTCCGCGTTCAGATCGTTCGTCAGGCGGCGGGTCATGCCCGAGGCGAGCTCGAACAGATAGAGATCGCTGATACCGCCCGTCATGCCGGAGAATGCGAGCCGCTCTCCGTCAGGCGACCACGCCACCGTACTGATGGCGCCGACGCCATTCGGCTTGATCCGGCGTTCGATGTCGCGCGAGCCGACGTTGACGATGTCGATCTCGTTGTCGCCTTCCGAGTACGACACAAAGGCCAGTCGCTTGCCGTCCGGCGACCAGCTCCCGGCGGAGTAGAGAAAGCTCAACGCATCGAAGCGCGTGGAAAGGCCGGGTGCGGCGAGCGTGCCGCGATCCTCACCGGTGGCGGCATCGACGAGCTTCAGCTCCACACCGCGAATCCCGCTGTGGAAATAGGCGACGAGTTTTCCGTCGGGGCTGACCGCCGGCCCGACAAAGTACTCCGGACGTCCGGGTTTCGGCGCGATCAGCGAGCGACCCGTGGCGCGTGGCGCGGTGCGCCCTTCGAGCATGGGACCGTAGGCCGCGCGAATCGCGTCATGCCACCGCCGTGACAGCGTGTCGGTGCGCATCCCAAGCGTCTTTATGGTCGCCTGGTCGATGCCGACTTCCAGCGCGGAACGGAACAGCGCCTGCACCTTGTCATCGCCCCAGGTTCCGCCGATGTATGCCCAGAGCGCCTCGCCATAACGATACGGGAAGTACTTCCCGCTGTTCGTCAGGTCATTGATGGTCGGCAGGTCATTGCGTTGCAGCGCATCGCGCAACCACATCGCGGTGTGCGCGTCTTCGGGTCCGACCGACAGGTACTCGGCCATTCCCTCGACGAACCAGAGCGGCATGCGCTCGAAGTTGAGGTTCTTCTCCGTCTTGTTGGCGATGTCATACTGGAAGACGTGGACAGCCTCGTGGCCCAGGACGTGGTCCGTCTCGGCGTAGTAGCCGGTCATCGGCAGGACCATGCGGTCCAGGAGCGATTCGGTCACGCCGCCCGTGCCTTCGGTCAGCGTGCCGCTGATGACGTTCGTCTGCTGGAAGTCGGGATGGTCGGCGTACAGGATCACCGGCTTCCGTTTCGAGAGCGTGTGCGCCATGACTGACGAGAACCGGGTGTTCCAGCGCTCGAGCATGCGCGACGCATCACGCGCGGCGGTCGCCTCTTCCTGGTAGTAGTGAACGTCCCAGTGTGGCGACCTCAGCACCTCGAAACGGAAGCGCTCGTACGGGACCTTGTTGCGCCCGAAGTACTGGGCATTGCTCGTGGCCGGCGCGAGAAGGGCGACCGCGAGGAGGAATGGCGCGAGAAGCGACCGCGTCTGACTCAGCGGCCGGCGGACCATGGGTGTCATTGTGGGTTCTCCTTCCAATCGCGACTCGGGGGCGGTGTTCGATCCACCGTGCCGGGCGGAAAGTTCCAACCTGGGCTGGTAGCTCATGTCACGTTCGCTGGCAGGTCTGGTTCCTGGATTGCCCGGCTCGCCGCAGTCGCGGTAGCCGGACGCATGTAGTGACACGCGTCATTCAGTCACCACCTACGTATTCGCGTCCCGGACTCGGCCCGTCGGATTGGCCGGCGGCCTTGTCGGGGAGCAGTGTTCCCCTGAGTGTCGCACCGGGAGACCTGACGAGGCTGTCAGGCAACGGGGATTCCCGGGCTTCTCTTTTCCCTACGCGGCGCCGCAGGGCCGATACCGACCCGCGGGCGCGATCGCTCCGCCTAACGGGGCCCGCACCACGACGGTGTCCAGCGCTGACAGCGCACCCCCGGGGATGCACTGCGAATGGGACCCCGATCATCGCGGAGTCCCATGCGCGTGAAGTTGCTCTGGCGTGACACTGGAGCGACTGCGGACGACCGGTCCTACCTTCGTCCCGCTGGGGTAGTACTGGCCCCACCGCTCGGGGCCGGAAGCGTGATCTGTACCGCCTTGACCACGCCGAGATCGGAAACATCGGCTTGTGGCGCAGCTCTCAATCGCACGAGTTGCGTCACCAGCCAGGTGCGATACGCGCTTTGCTGCCAGGTCGGTCCGGGGCGAACCGTCTCGGGACGAGCGCGGAAATCACTCGTCAGGGTGTCGCCGTACTGCATGCGCAACGCATTGATCATGACCAGAGCCGCGGCGAGGTCCTCGGCAGTGGCGTTCCGGTCGACGAGCACGAGGTTCTGGGGCGTGCGTTGCGCGCGCCGCACGACCTCGGTCCGTCCACCACGTGTTGGCGCCGTGCCGGCGACGAGGGTGACGCGGGCAGCGCCGAGTGGCTCCGTTTCCTGCGCTGGCAGGGGCGTCGCCGCACTGGTGATTGCCGCGAAGGCCAGCAGGTACCGCACAGATGTATCCATATCACTGCTCCTCTGATGTCGCGTGTGGATGTTCGTTAGGCGTTGATTCACCGATGACGCTACGTCATCTGGTAGACGTAGCAGAACGAGCCGATGACCCATTCATTGATCAGCGTGAACTGGCGGGTGAGATAGTCCCAGGACCAGAGCTCGCGCCACACCGTGTAGCAGGTCTCGAAGTCATCGCCTCCGCCGCCGCTTGGAGGGGCCGGGGCGTCCGGGTCCGGGCAGGCTGGTTGGAGGACGTCGGGACCATTCGTTGGAAGGATCACCTGGCTGAAGAGAACCACTTGCACGAGCCTGACATCGATCGCCTTCTGCGCGGCGTTTCCGCTGACGCTGCTCTTTCCGACCAGGCCACAGGTGATGTTGTTGGTCGAGATCCGCACCGTGAACGTCGTGTCTCCCTCCGGGACAGGGAGGGCCAGCCGCGAGTATTGCATGCCCGCCGACCCTTGGTTGACAGTGGTTCCATTCTTGTTGATCAGGGATGCGCTTACGCTGGCCGAGACCTCATTCACCCATTCGAAGTGGACCGTCGCGACAACGGTGAACGTCCTGAAATCGTCCTCGAAGCGCGGGTCGACGTGAATCGTGAGGCCGATGGTGCTCGGTATGTCGCTGTCCGTGTAATCGTCTACGGAGGGCCATTCATTCGCGACCGGCGCAGCCGGCGTCGCAGCGAGAGGTGGTGCCGTGACATCGCCAACGGCTGCGTCGCCACAAGCGATCAGTGCGCTTGTTGCGATCGTTGCTACCAGACTGCGATACCGATCACGCATTTCTCCTCCGGGGTGGTGAGGTGCTACCGCTGCGCCGACCTCGGGCAGCGAATCTCCAGGGCAGTCGTGTACGAGGCGATCATGGGCTCGTTGTCAGCGGTCCCTTGCTTCATCGTGAACACGAGGATTCGCGTGGGAGTCAGCGCGATGGCTTTTGGCTTCGGGTTCTCAAACGGCATCGGTATGCTGCCGAGGCGAACAAGACCTGAACCCGAAGCCATAACGAGCGAGACAGTGCTGCCCCCTGGTTCTCCGTGGTAGAGCCAGAGCGGATACCGGTTGTCCACTCCGATCATTTCGAAAGGAAAGGTGGCGTTTCCCGCGTCCACCATTGGCCCGTCGACAACGCGGCCACCGGGATCAATGCGAAGCCAATCAATCCGGCTGGTTTCCTGACGCATCGGACGCCAGCTGATCCACGACGCGACGATCGTATCGCCAACGGTCGTCAGAATCGGCAGAGTGACAGGGCGCCGCCCATCGCCTCCGATTCGACGCGGCTCACTCCAGGCTGAGTCGAACCGGACAACGTACAGCTCGTCCGCTGGAATCCTGCCGCCTCGCGGAATGGCCTGGGCGATCACGGCAACAAGCGACCGGCCGTCCGGCCCATTGAGGGCGCGCACGAACGGCGTCACCACACGCGTGCGCAGTGTGTCGGCGGACCAGACCCCTTGCCGCCACCGAAGGAGGATGACGCCTCCACTGCTGGAACCCTGCCCGGCATCGACGAACGGGAACAGGAACTCCGGCGACCCGTCGTGTTCGAGGAGCTCCGCGGATTCCGATTGCAGGAATCCGGCGCGCACCGAGGCCACAGGCTCCGGCCTCGTCCACGCACCGTTGCCGAACCTCGCATACCAGATTGTGGCCGTATCCAGCGGCGTAGTCTGAACCTCGGCGCTGTCGCTGCTCGTGACAAACAGCACGTGGAACGAACTGTCCGGCGCAGCCGCCACACGAGGGAAGAGCACGTGTCGCGTGCGCACGGGGTTGGTGACCAGTGACGTGTTGCCGCGCCCGTCAATGACGACCCCGATGATCGAGTCCAGCAGAGTCGGTGAGGTCAGCGGGTTCGCGGTTCGCGGGAAGACGTAGGCGTGCCGCCCGACGGCCATCACCGAACCTCCGGACGTCGCAACGCTCTGCACGTCGACCGACACGATCCGCCCGTCGCCCAGTTCCAGCCGCCGAGCGGGCTCCGCGCTGACGGTGCACATCTCGCCGCGTTGCGGGGTGGATGCCAGGGCGACGCGCCCCGCAGCCAGCGATGCCACGAGCGTTCCAGCCAGGAGCAGGCAACCAGGGCGGCGGGTGCTTGTTGATGCTTCGTGACGACGGGTCATTGTTTGATTGCTCCTCAGGGGCAGCGCCCTGACACGAGTGCAAGGTCGCAGCGTTAGGCGGAATGAGCCACTCCCGGGGAGGCGACCTGGTTTCCCGGGGAGGCAGAACCCGAATCAGCGACCTCGCGGACGCTCCTCTCGAACCGGCGCCGCGTCGGTGGGCGTCGCAGTGAGGAGGCGGCGGGACCAGTGGGTCAGGCCGTTCGCGGCGGCTTCGCGAGGAAGCATCCCCGTGTAACGCCTGACCGTGTTGTGGAGGTGCGCCGAGGACGAGAACCGCAGCGCGTGGGCGACATGCTCGAGCGAACGCCCGGAGTCGCGAATCAGTTCAATGGCGGCCAGGACCCTGCACTTCGCGCTCAATGGCCGCACACCGCGCGCGCCCGACTTGCGCGCCCACGCCGACAGCGTCCTGCGACTCACGCCCAACCGGCGGGCGAAAGCGCCGGCGGTTTGCGGCTCACCGATATGCTCGATGCAGAGCATCAACAGCGGGAGCTGCCGGGCCGGCACGACTTGCTGCACAGCCAGCATTACCGTCTCGAGAGCGCGCATGAGGCTCCCGCGCACCAGCAGACGCCTCAGGCTCACGGCGTCGTCATCCACGTCGCGGATGATGATGCCCCGTGCTCCGGCTCGGGCGAGCGGCATGAGCTCGCGAATGCAGTCCGCGCTTCGATCAGTATAGACGTAAAGCGGCGCGCCCTGCCGGCTGGCGCGGATGGCCGCCACCGTGGTGGCCACCGAATGACCCTTGTTGTCGTGAGGCGTGACTATGACCAGCTCGACGCCCGGCCCGCGGCTGGCGGCAACCAGCTGTGGTTGTGAATGCTGCGTCTCGAGTGCGGCCCCGAATGCCACCCGGAGGCGGTCGGCTCTCGACGAGTCGCCCAGGAGAGCGAGAATGGTTGGCGTGGCTGTGCAGGAAGACGCGATGCGTCATGAAAGCAACGGACCGTCACGTCAGCGTCACCTGGCCTGATCGCGGTTGTGTTCCAACTCCCTCAACGAAGTGAGATCACCGTGCCGCCAGAGGCACCTCACCATGGGCGAGGAGCGAGAGCACTTCCTCATCCGTAGTCTGGTCGAAGTCGTCGTACCACACGCCCACACCGTAGAACGGCTCCGGAGTCGCGACGCACACCACGCGGTCGACGACACGGTCGAGCATGGCGCATGCGGACCGGGACGCGACAGGCACGGCGACCACGACAAGCGCCGGTCCTCTGGTCCTCAGAGCCGCTACTGCAGCCTGCATCGTCGCCCCGGTGGCAAGGCCGTCATCCACCACAATCACCACCTGCCCCTCGAGAGTCGGAAACGGGCGTCCGCCTCTATAGAGACTCTCCCGACGCATCAATTCCCGCTGTTCCGCCACGAGGATGGGATCGAGGCTGGCTCGCGTGAGGCCAAGCTCGTTCATCGTCTCAGTGTCGAGCACCATCATTCCACCGCTGGCGATTGCTCCCACGGCAAATTCCGGTTGCCAGGGCACGCCGATCTTGCGCACGACAAGCACGTCGAGCGGCGCTCCGAGGGCCGACGATACCTCGGCCGCGACCGGCACACCGCCCTTGGGAAGGGCAAGGACAATCACATCGGTGCGACCGGCGAACTCGCTCAGTTGCGCGGCCAGACGTCGACCGGCTTCCGACCGATTGCGGAACAGTCTCATGGCAGCCTCCGGCGAACTCCTGCTGCAACAAGATTCGTCAGGCGCACTGGGCACTTCTGTCGAGGAAATCCGCGCCGGGCGTTCCCGAATCCCGCACATGACCGGCGATCTCTGTGGGCGAACACCTGACGCCCGGCGTCGCCGGTTCATCCCCCGCGAGAGCGGCAAGTCGATGATGCGTGACGGAGCCAAGGCCCTGGTCCATCTCCAAACGGCTCGGGAATACCGCACGACGTCCAGCCGATCCCCTTACAGACCGCCAGACGGTCGCGACGCACGTTGGAATCACACGTTTCCGAGTGCCGTATGACGACGATCATCGATCGATCCCTGCCGCTCGCCATCCGGGAGGCCGCGCATCCGCTCTCCGGCTCTCCCGATGACTTTGCGCCGCTGCTTTCGCGCATCGGCGAGGCACGTTTCGTGCTCATCGGTGAGGCGTCGCATGGAACCCACGAGTTCTACCGGATCCGCGCCGCGATCACCAAGGAGCTCATTCGCTCGAAGGGATTCACGGCCGTAGCCGTCGAAGCGGACTGGCCGGATGCCTGGCGCGTGAATCGCTACGTCCGCGCCGACGGCACCGACCGTGACGCCGAGCAGGCGCTCGGCGCCTTCAAGCGGTTCCCGCAGTGGATGTGGCGCAACGCCGACGTGCTGGACTTCGTGGGATGGCTTCGGGCGCATAACGAGTCGCTGCCTGACGAACGCCGGGCCGGCTTCTACGGCCTGGACCTCTACAGCCTGCACAGCTCAATGGAGGCGGTGATCTCGTATCTCCGGAAGGTCGACCCCGGTGCCGCGGAACGCGCGGCGCTGCGATACGGCTGTTTCGACCGGTTCGGCGACGATCCGCAGCGGTACGGGTACTCGGCCGCGATCGGCCTCTCGCCGTCGTGCGAGAACGAGGTCGTGGCGCAGTTGGTCGACCTGCGCTCATCGGCAATGGAGTACGCAAGCCGCGACGGACGCATCGCGCTCGCCGACCTCTTCTTCGCCGAGCAGAATGCGCGACTGGTGGCCAATTCGGAGCGGTACTATCGCGCGATGTTCGGCAGCCGCGTGGCCTCCTGGAATCTGCGCGACCAGCACATGGCGGAGACGCTGGAGGGGCTTGAGCGGTTCCTCGCCCGGGAAGGCGGCGCGCCGAAGATCGTGGTCTGGGCGCACAACTCGCACCTGGGTGACGCGCGCGCGACCGAGATGGGCGACGACGGGGAGTTGAACGTCGGCCAGCTTGTGCGCCAGCGGCATGGCGCCGACTCATTGCTCGTCGGGTTCAGCACCTACACCGGCACCGTGACCGCGGCGTCCGACTGGGACGAGCCGGCCCAACGCAAACTGGTTCGTCCCGCGCTGCCTGGCAGCTACGAGTCGCTCTTCCACGACACGGGCATCCCCAACCTCTACCTCGATCTCGGAATGCCTGACGACGCGACCGCGGCACTTGAAAGCCCGCGGCTCCAACGCGCCATCGGCGTGATCTACCGGCCCGATACCGAGCGAATGAGCCACTACTTCCACGCCAGCCTGCCGCGACAGTTCGACGTGGTGCTCCATTACGACCAGACGCGCGCCGTCGAGCCGCTCGAGCGCACGCCGCTCTGGGTGCGCGGCGAGCTGCCGGAAACCTATCCCTTCGCGCTCTGAGGGAATCACCATGACCAGCGCCGTACTCGAACAGCAGATCTCCAGCAAGGTCGCCATCCTTGTCGGCGGCGACAGCATCGCCGGCGATCTCGTGATTCCCCCCAACGCGGCCGGGATCGTCATCTTCGCGCACGGCAGCGGCAGTGGGCGCTTCAGCAGCCGGAATCGCTTCGTCGCCCGGTCGCTCAACGCCGGCGGGTTCGCCACGCTCCTGCTTGACCTGCTGACTGAACCGGAAGACCGTCTGGATCAGGTGACGGGACAGTTTCGATTCGACATACCGCTCCTGTCACGGCGCGTCATGGCTGCCGTGGACTGGTCGCGCTCCGACGCGCGAACGAAGGAACTCCGGATCGGGCTCTTCGGCGCCAGCACCGGCGCCGCCGCCGCGCTGGTCGCTGCAGCCGCACGGCCAGCCGCCGTCGGCGCGGTGGTGTCACGCGGTGGCCGCCCGGATCTGGCGGGGTCGATGCTCGAAGGCGTACAGGCGCCGACGCTGCTCATCGTTGGCGGCGCCGACGACGTCGTCATCGAGCTGAACCGCCTGGCGATGGAGCGTCTGCACTGCACCGGGAAGGTCGCGATCGTTCCCGGCGCGACCCACCTCTTCGAGGAGCCGGGGGCACTGGAGCAGGTCTGCGTTCTGGCTTCAGGGTGGTTCGAGAAGCACCTGCGCCCGGCGGCCCGGGCTCCGTTTGCTTATGCCGCGAAGGGAGCCTGATGCGGCAGTGATGAAGGACGCGCCGATCAGCCCTTCACGACACCGATAGGCGACAGTCGCGCCACCCGGCGCGCCAATCCCGCGTTCTCGACGACCAAAGCCACGCGGTCCACATCCTTGTACGCCATCGGTGCTTCCTCGGCGAGCCCGCTGCTCGTTGGGCAGCGCACCGCGATTCCGCGCGCCTCCAGCTCGGCACGCACCGCGGCGCCCGTCACAGCGCGCTTCGCCGCGCCGCGGCTGAGCGCGCGTCCCGCGCCATGACAGGCGCTGGCGAACGAGCGTGATTCAGACTCGCGCGTTCCAACCATGACAAACGTCGATGTGCCCATGCTCCCGGGAACGAAGACCGGTTGGCCGACGCTCCGATACTCGTCAGGCAGCTCGGGGTGGCCGGGACCGAAGGCGCGCGTGGCCCCCTTGCGATGGACACACAGCGAGCGACCCTGGTGCATTTCGCGCTTGGCGATGTTGTGCGCCACGTCGTAGACCACTCGCACCGAGCCGGGCTCCGTCCCGGGGAACATCCGGAGCAGGGCGTCCCGCACGTAGAACGCGATCATCTGCCGGTTCGCCCAGGCGAAGTTTGCGGCCGCCGACATTGCGCCCAGGTAAGCCCTGCCCTCGGCGGACGACGCTGGAGCGCACGAGAGCTGTCGATCGGGGAGTGTGATCCCGAACTGAGCCAGCTTCGCGTCGAACAGGCGCACATAGTCGGTGCACACCTGATGACCCAGGCCGCGCGAACCGGTGTGAATGAGCACCGTGACCTGTCCCTGTTCGAGCCCGAACGCAGCGGCCACAGCGGGATCGAGCACTTCGGTCACCTGCTGGATTTCCACGAAGTGATTTCCGCTGCCGAGCGTGCCGAGCTGTCCGGCCCCGCGATCTCTCGCCCGCCGCGACACAGCCGCCGGATCGGCGTCCTGGAGCCGCCCCCGCGACTCGGTGTGCTCGAGGTCCGCCTCGATGCCGAATCCCCGTTCTCTCACCAGGTATTCCGCCCCTTCAGCGAGCACGCGTTCCAGTTCGTCGTCGGACAACGTCAGGCGTCCGCCGCGACCCGTGCCCGCGGGAATGCTCCGCGAGATCTCATGCGTCAGCGCCACGTTCCGGTCGCCCAGTTGTGAGCGCGTGAACGGCGTAGCCAGCAGGCGCACACCACAGTTGATGTCGAATCCCACGCCACCCGGAGAAACGACGCCGTCGGGAAGCAACGTGGCAGCGACTCCGCCGACCGGAAAGCCGTAGCCTTCGTGCATGTCCGGCATGCCGTACGCGTAGTCCACGATTCCCGGAAGCGTCGTGACATTCACCAGTTGCGCGAGCGCGTCACCCTGCAGGATTGCTTTAAGGAGCTCCTCGTCCGCGTAGATACGTGCGGGAACGTGCATGTCGTCGCGCACGGAAATGGGAACGTCCACGGAATAAGGCCCGGACCTGACGACCTGTTCCGCCAGCGTCGGCGACGCGGGCACGGGCTCGGCAACGCTCGCCGAAGAATTCGAGTGCGGCTCAGACATCGAACAGCAGCTCCGCGCGCCACTCGTTTCCGGTCTCTTCGAGCGAAAGCGCATGGTACGTGGCCGCCTTGAGCGGTGAAGTCCATTGTTCGACCGGCTTGCCCCGTAGCTGCGCAGACACTCGCACCGAGCGGTCATTGAGATGCGACACGCGCACGGTGTGCAGTTCCGAGTACGCCAGCCCGGTTACCTCGGAACGGCCGAGCAGTTCGTTCGCCCAGTCAACGAGCAGCGTGGGCAAGTCGCGTGCGGTCACTTCGATCGACTCCCACTCCGCCGGTGCATCGTCTGTCGTGTGTCCCGCCGCATTCGCGATGACGCGCGCGGTCGCCACGAAGACATCCTCGATCGAGCGACCCGAGATCGTGACTTTCCACTCGCCGACGTGATCCCGTGCTGCGGAGTGATGTCGCATGGTCTACCTGCTCGCCCAGACGTTTCGTTCACGCGTCCCGACGAACACCGCCCGTGCGGCGTCGCGGAAGGAATCATCATACCAGAACCCGACGCTGCGGAACGGCGTCGGCATCGAGAGACAGACGGAGCGGTCCACCATCCTCGAGATGGCATGGCACGCTTCCACCGTGCCAACCGGCGCGGCTGTCACGACGCGCAGGGCATCGCAACCCCGCGTGACGATTACGGCTTCGCGCATCCGGGCGATCGAATCGAAGCCGTCGTCCACCAGAATCACCGTGCGTCCCTCGAGCGAGGCAATCGCGTCCGAAGCGGCATAGGCCGTTACACAGCGAGTACCCAGGGCGGCTGACAGACTCTGCGCCACCTGGAGGGCGCGCATCCGAACGGGCATGACGACGACATCCTTGCGTCCGGAATACTCACCGAGCTGGCTCGCCAGAAGCCGGCCTGCCTCGGGACGATCACTGAAGCGTAGCATTTTCTTCCTTCGCCGCGTCAGGGTGGACTTTGCGATCAGGTTGAACCGCTCGCGTCGTCTCGAGGAGCAACCGTTCAGTCTCGGCGATACGGCGCTTGGTGCGAATGAGCGCGTCCGGATTCAGGCTGATGGAGTCGATCCCGCGCTCGACGAGAAACGCCGCGAATTCGGGGTAGTCAGATGGCGCCTGCCCGCATATGCCCACCGGCCGGCCCTTGCGGTGCGCGGCCGCAATGAGATCGGCGCAGGCGCGCAGGACGGCCTCGTTGCGTTCGTCGAACAGGCTCGCCACCCGCACGGAATCGCGGTCCACGCCGAGCACGAGCTGCGTGAGGTCGTTCGACCCGATCGAGAACCCGTCGAACAACTCGGCAAAACGCTCGGCCAGGATCACGTTCGAGGGAATCTCCGCCATCACGTAGACCTCGAGTCCGTTGACGCCACGCTCGAGTCCTCCCTCGCGCATCGTTTCCAGGACGCGCGCCCCTTCCTCGGGAGTGCGGCAGAAGGGAATCATCACCTTGAGGTTCGTGAGCCCCATCGTCTCGCGAACACGACGGACGGCCGCGACCTCGAGCAGGAATCCCTCGCGGAAATCGGGATGGTAGTACCGACTCGCCCCGCGCCAGCCGAGCATGGGGTTCTCTTCCTTCGGCTCGAACGCGGCGCCTCCAAGGAGGTGCGCGTACTCGTTGGTCTTGAAGTCCGAGAAGCGGAGGATCACCGGCCGCGGCCAGAAGGCGGCAGCCAGCCTGGCGATCCCCAGGGCGAGCATCTCAATGAAGTACTCGCGCTTGTCGCTGTATCGCGACGTGAGTGCGGCCACGGAGGACCGCACCGGCTCGGGCAGCGAGTCGAAGCGCGTGAGGGCGAGCGGGTGGACCTTCACCGAATTGGCGAAGATGAATTCCATGCGCGCCAGCCCTACGCCGTCGCTGGGCATGAGCGCCAGTTTGAACGCCCGTTCGGGATCCGCGACGTTGAGCATGATCTTCGTGCGCGTGGCGGGAATCGTGGCTGGATCGATCTCGTCGCTACGGAAGCCGAGTACGCCGTCATACACGCGGCCGACCTCGCCCTGTGCACAGGACACGGTTACGCCGCGGCCGCTCTCGAGCGCCGTGAGCGCGTTCGTCGCCCCGACGACCGCCGGAATTCCAAGCTCGCGCGCGACAATGGCCGCGTGTGATGTGCGACCTCCACGCGCGGTCACCACGGCCGCACTCTCACGCAGCACCGGCTCCCAGTCGGGATCAGTGGATTCGGTGACGAGCACTTCGCCACGGCGAAACTCACGTATGCCGGAAACGTCGCGCAGCACACGGGTCTGGCCTGTGGCGATCTGATCGCCCACGGCCAGCCCTTCCACGAGAACCGGCCCAGACCCTTCGAGATGATAGGTCCTGAGCATCGGGCCCTTCTTGGTGCTGTGCACGGTTTCAGGACGCGCTTGCACGATGCACAACCCACCTTCCGGACCGTTCTTCGCGAACTCGATGTCCATGGGCGTCGGCCGGCCCATCTTCGCGGTGTAATGGTCCTCGATGCTGACGGCCCATCGCGCGAGCTGAAGAACCTGCTCATCGGTCAGGCAGAATTGCGCCCGCTCGGCGGCGGGCACGGGCCGGTTGTCGTGACGCCGCCTCGCTCGATCGAACATAAGCCTGAATTCCTTCGCCCCGACTTTCCTGCCAATGATTGCCGGTTTACCCGCGCGCAGCATCGGTTTGTGCACGTAGTACTCGTCAGGCCCCACGCGCCCCTGCACGATGTTCTCTCCAAGACCATAGATCGCGTCGATCAACACCACGTCGCGAAATCCGGTCTCGGTGTCGAGGGTGAAGATCACGCCCGACACGGATGAATCGGCGGCGAGCATCTGCTGAACGCCGACCGAGAGCGCGACCGCTTCCTGCGCGAACCCCATGTCATCGCGATACCGGATGGCTCGCGGCGTGTAGAGGCTGGCGTAGCAGCGCCGGACCGCATCGAGCAACTCGACAGGCCCTCGAACGTTGAGCACCGTTTCATGAGCGCCGGCGAAGCTCGCGCCCGGAAGGTCTTCAGCGGTCGCTGAGGACCTCACGGCAACTTCGACGTCCGTGACACCGAGCTTCGCCGAAAGCTCGTGATAAAAGTCGACAATCGCCTCGCGGATCTCGCTCGGGATGCTCGCGGCCAGCACCAGCTCCCGGATCGAGTGGCTTCGCGCCTCCAGTCCCGCCACATCGTCCTTTTCACGACCTTCGAGGAGCTTGTCGATCGACTCCACGAGGTCGTTGGCGCGGAGGAATTCGCGAAACGCGTCGGCGGTGGTGGCGAACCCGTCGGGAATCGGAATGCCCAGCGCCGACAGTTCCCGCCGCATTTCGCCGAGCGAGGCGTTCTTTCCACCCACCAGGGGCACGTCCGCGATGGTGAGATCCGAGAACCAGCGTGTCCACGCAGACGGCTCGCCTGCACTGGCGCCGAACGGAGAAAGTGGCGAGGGGGCCACCTGAAGACCTGTTGCCATTTGCACTCCTGATCTGGCGAGCGGCTATTACAGACTCCCTGTTTGGGAGTGCGCGTTCCGTCGGGCATTCCGGCTCAGCGCGTCAGGTGATCCACGACGCGGGGTGAGCAGTGGCGAGGATGGTCGGCTCACCGGGGGTGCGGTATTCGATTCCTTACGCCACTGTAACCCTCGCGCCAGGCGCTGCGGCACTCATCGCGAACTGACGTTCACGGCTACTCTGAAAAACAGGAGAATGCACCATGTCATCGATCGCCAAGGTCATCGAGGTCATCGCCGAGTCTGACAAGAGCTGGGACGACGCCGTCAAGAACGCGCTGTCGGAGGCCGCCAGGACCGTCGACGACATCAAGGAGGTCTGGGTCAGCGGCATGAAGGCCATCGTGGAGAACAACAAAGTCGTGCGTTACCGGATCACCGCGAAGATCACCTTCGTACTCAAGCCCAAGCGCTGATCGCGCAAGCATTGCGCCCGGACGCACCGGCGTATCACGCATCGACGACCGGGGACACGCTGGCAGTCCTCGGTTCGGCGCCCGACGGCCTGACGTCCGCCGAAGCCGCGCGCCGGCTGGAGCTGCATGGTTTGAATGAGCTCCCCGCCGCGCGGTCGGATCCACTATGGCGCCTTGTCGCCAGGCAGCTTCGATCAGCCATCGCCCTTCTGCTTGTGGCGGGGGTGGTGCTTTCGCTGCTCGCGGGTGACCGGCTGGACGCCATCGCCATCAGCGCGGTGCTGCTGCTCAACACCGTGATCGGGGTGGTGATGGAGGCGGGGGCTGGTCGTGCGCTGAGCGCACTCCGCAAGCTCGAGACGCCGCGCGCCCTCGTGCTGCGCGATGGTGTGGCGCAGGAAATCGCCGCCGCGCAGCTCGTCCCGGGGGACGTGCTGCTTCTCGAGGAGGGCATGCGAGTCCCGGCCGACGTCCGGTTGTTGCATGCGACGGAGCTCCGGATCAACGAAGCGTTGCTCACCGGCGAGTCGGCGGTGGTCGGAAAAGACGCCGGCGCGGTGCTCGACTCGCAAACGCCCCTGGCCGAACGACGAACCATGGCGTACCAGGGATCAGTCGTCGCCGCGGGTCGGGGCCGGGCCATCGTGGTCGCCACGGGCACCACCACGGAGCTTGGCCGCATCGGAACCCTGGTGGAACAGGTGCGTGCCGGGCGCACCTCCCTGGAGCGCAAGCTCGACACGTTAGGCAGGCAGCTCGCCGCCGCGGCGCTCGTGCTGGCGCTCGTGGTGATTGTTCTGGGGCTGGTCCGGGGCATGTCGGCTGCCACGTTGATCCGGCTCGGCATCGCGCTCGCCGTCGCGACGGTACCAGAAGGCCTCCCGGCGGTGGCGACGATCGCCCTCGCCGTCGGGGTACGACGCATGGCGCGCCGCCGTGCCCTGGTACGCCAGCTTCCCGTCGTCGAAAGCCTCGGCTCGGTCACCGTGGTGTGCGCCGACAAGACCGGCACGCTGACCGCCGGGGCCATGACGGTCACTTCGATGTGGTGCGCCGGCCGCACCATCACCGTCACTGGTGCTGGATTCGAGCCGCGCGGCGAGTTTCGTCGCGACGGCGGCCGCGTGAACCCGGCCGCCGACCCAGTGCTGAGCGAGTTGCTGCGGTGCGGAGCTCTTGCCGCGCGGGCAACCGTGGGCGAACGCGGCGGCACCTGGCAGGCTATCGGTGACCCCACGGACGCAGCGCTCGTGACCGTCGCCGGCAAGGCAGGACTCACTCGCGCCATGCTGCTTCGCCAGGAACCCCTCGAGTGGGAGTTCCCTTTTTCCAGCGCGCGCATGCTGTCCGTCTCCGCTCACCGGAGAGAGGGCGGCATTCGCGTGTACGCGAAAGGCTCTCCGCGTTCGGTCCTCGACCTGTGCGATTCGTGGCTGACCGACGCGGGCGTGGCCCGACTGACCGCGGACGACAGACAGAACATCGAGCGCACGAACGACTCCTTTTCAGAAGCGGGGCTGCGCGTCCTTGCCGTCGCGGTCGGTGACGGCTCGCTCGAACCGGCGTTGCCGAAAGACCTGACGCTTGTCGGGCTGGTGGCTATGAAGGATCCTCCCGCCGAGGGCGTACCCGAAACGGTTGCCGCACTTCGCGCCGCCGGCGTACGGACCGTGATGATCACTGGTGATCAACGGGCAACGGCTTCGGCGATCGCTCGACAGCTCGGACTTCAGGCGCCCGGAGAGCAGTCACTCGATTCGCGTGATCTCGAGGCGCTCGATGACGAGGCGTTGGCGCGGCGACTGCCATCCGTCACCGTTTTCAGCCGGGTGAGCCCGGAAGAGAAGCTGCGCCTCGTCGATGCCTATCAGCGTCAGGGCGACCTGGTGGCGATGCTGGGCGACGGCGTGAATGACGCCGCGGCCCTTCGCCGTGCCGACGTGGGTGTCGCCATGGGCGGACGCGGAACCGACGTGGCGAAGGAGGCCGCCGACATCGTGCTCCAGGACGACCGGTTTTCAACGATCGTCGCCGCGCTGGAGCAGGGGCGCATCATCTACGACAACCTGCGCAAGTTTGTCTACTACCTGATCAGCTGCAACCTGGCTGAGATGCTGATCCTGATCGCGTTTCCCCTGACCGGCATACCGCTTCCGTTCAACCCGCTCCAGATCCTCTGGCTCAACCTGGTCACGGATACCATACCGGCCCTGGCGCTGGCGGCGGAACCCGGCGACCCACTCGTGATGCACCGGCCGCCGCGCCGGCCGGAGCATGGCCTGCTGAGCCGCCCGCTGCTCGTCTCGGCCGTTGGTCACGCGCTCCTCATTTCGGTGGCGACACTCGCTGCCTTCGCCCTGACCCTGGACTCAGGAAAGGAAGGGACTATCGCCTTCCTCACGCTCGCGGTGGCGCAGGTGCTCCACCTGGGCAATGCCCGGAGCACCCTGCCCACCGTGCGGCCGAAACGATTCGTAGCCAACCGTGCGGCCCTGGCCGGGGCGGCATTCAGTCTCGCGCTCGTCGCCGCGACCGCGCATGTCCCGGCGCTGGCTCGCGTGCTCTCGCTGCAATCAATCGGTCTCGCCGACTGGGCAGTGGTGCTCATCGCCGGCGCCATGCCCGCGGTCACCGGACAGGTCTGGCGCGCGCTCCGCGCCGGTCAGCGACGCTTTCCCGCGTAAGGACGAGGGATCGTCACCCGACGGGCGACGAACTACGGCTGCACCGTGAGGCGATACTGATTGTGGCAGCCAACGCAGTTGCCCATGACGGTCGCCAACCTGCCCAGCACGGCGTCTCGGCTCTTGCCTTGCGCTACGTCAGTCGCCAGCGAGTCGAAGCTCGCGTGCGTCCGCATGCCAAGCCGCACGAAATCGGGGCCAAGCTGCGCGGCCACGTTCTCGCCCGCCTCGGAAGCCGCCGCCATCCCGGCGGACATTGCCGCTGTGCGCATGGCCGCGGTATCTCCCCGGGCGGCGCTACCCACGATGCCCTGCACCGCATTGAGCATAGTACGCATTTCCGTCAGCACCGCGAATCGCGTTGCGACGTCGACACGAATTGGCGTCCGGTCGTCGATTGCCGCTTCGTCACCTCGCGCGGCACCCACCGTCGCCTGCGGCTGCGAGGTTTCGTCACCCGTCTGCGCGCAGCCGGCACAGAGCGTGGCGGCGATGAGCAGACCCAACGCTATTCCCTTGGGTGCGGATACATCCCTGAGTGTGAACACGGTGACCTCCGGCGTTCGAGTGAAATCTCGCCTCGCTGCTCACATTCCAGTGTCAGTATTGATCGCGACCTACGTGCGGGTTTCGCCGACCGGGCGTGACTCGGCGAAACGGCCCTCCATCTCGTGGATGTGAATGCGAAAGAGAATGGAACGCTCAGGCACGGGATCGTCGGGCGTGAACGCCTGGGGCATGGCCGTCCGGATCACTCCCACGGCGTGCTCATAGGCCCCTCGGAGTTGCTCAGACTCGCCGGTTTGGAAGAAATACACGGTGCCCTTCACCACGACGCTCTGCCAGTCAAACGGACCGTGCACCTCGTCGACTTCGAAGGCCACCCACGGGTGATGCATCAGCACGGTCAGCTTCGTGCCATAGGTGGTGCGTCCGAAGAGCGCGCCATCCGAGAACACGTAGTGAATGGGCTCGAGGTCAACGCGGTTCTGGAAGGCAAACGCCAGGCGGCCCACGTGATGGCGCGCCAGTAACGCTTCCATTCGGTCTCGCGTGAGATCTCCAAATGTCACAGATGGATTCGGCATGGAACGTCCTCGCACCAGGGTGTGGCCACTCATCCTGCGGGGCTCCGTAACAAAGCGCTCGCCATTGTCATTGTCGATCGCTGGCCGGCGTTTCGCCCGCCCGTGCTTGCCCGCAGCGCGTTGACAATGACGGCCACGTCGATGCCTTCCTGCAGCAGCGCGCCGATCTCCGGCGGGATGCTCCCACCAGCGGCAACGATCATGGCCACCCCGCTCAGCCCCAGTCCGACCCAGATGCTCTGCCGGGCGATCCGCATCGTCCGGCGGCTGATGGTGATGGCTTCGCTGACCCGCGACAGGTCATCGGTGAGCAGGACGATATCGGCGGCTTCGGCCGTCACGCCGCCACCGTGCCCTGCCAGCGCGATGCCGACGTCGGCGCGGCTGAGCGCAGGCGCGTCATTGGTGGCATCGCCAACCATCAACACCGGGCCCTGGTGCTCGGAGAGCTCCGCCACTCTCATCAGCTTGTCCGAAGCCAGGAGTTCGCCGATTGCCTCGTCGATGCCGACGGCGTCCGCGACACTTCGCACGCTGGCTGCGCGGTCACCGGACAGCAACAGTGTTCGCCTAACGCCGAGTTCATGCAGCGACGCCAGCAATTCACGCGCGCCCGGGCGCACCTCGTCGGTGAACTCGATCGTGCCGGCGAAATGGCCATCGATCGAAAGGTAGGCGCGCAGGAGCAATCCGTCCTGCGGCACAGGCACGGGATCATGATCGATGACGCCGGCGGTGCGCACGGCGATATAGGACCGCGCTCCGATGGAGATGGTGTGTTCGTCCACACGGCCGGTAATGCCGCGACCCGCTTCCTCGACCGTGTCGGTGGGCGTGGGGAGGATCTGCCCGCCGGCGAGCGCGGCGTCGACCACGCTTCGTGCCAGCGCGTACCCCGAATGCTGCTCAATCGCGCCAGCGAAACGAAGCAGTGTGTCCTCAGTGGTTGGAGGCACAGGGATGACGCGGGCCATCGATGGCCGGCCCACCGTGAGCGTCCCCGTTTTGTCGAAGACGGCGACGCGAGCCCTGCTCAATTGTTCGAGCGCCCCGCCGGTCCGCATGATGATCTGCCGGCTCGCCGCGCGATTGATGCCACCGATGATGGCGATGGGAGTGGCAAGGATGAGCGGGCACGGCGTCGCCACGACCAGGACGGCGAGCGCGCGGGTCGGATCTCCCGAGGCCAGCCACGAGACCGCGCAGATCGCGAGGGTTACCGGCGTGAACCAGACGGCATATCGATCCGCCAACCGTTGCAGCGGCGCCTTGCTCGCCGCCGCCGATCGCACGAGCTCAACGATGCGTTCGTACTGGCTCTCTTTTGACAGTGCGGTAGCCCGCGCCACGATCGCGCCGCTCAGGTTCAGCCCTCCGCTCAACAACTGGACGCCGGGACGAGCGGCCAGCGGCAGCGGCTCACCAGTCAGTCGCGAGACATCGACGTTCGAGTCGCCGGTGATCACCAGCGAATCGCACGGCACCATTTCACCCGGCCGGATCAGGATTTCATCGCCCACCCGTATGGCATCCACCGGCACGTCGTCGGCCTTCCCGTCACGCAGCCGGTGAGCGGTTCGCGGCGCATCCTCCTCGAGCTGCCTGACGGCTTGCGAAGCCCGCCCCTCGGCGAATCGCTCGAGGGCCTCGCCGCCGGTCTGCATAACGACCACGATGAGACCGGCCAGCGGATGTCCGAGGAGGATTGAGCCGACGATGGCGAGCGTTGCCACGATGTCCGTCGCCAGGTGTCCCCTGGCGAGGTATCGAAGCGTGCGCCACAGGATCGGGACGCCCGTGGCGACGAGGCCAGCCAGCCACACGTTGTTCGCCCACCCGGGATCCACCGACGACAGGCGCAACGCGGCGCCCGCCACGATGGCGAGAACCGCAGCCATCGGAAGTACGAGCGAGGCCGCAGGTGAGCGATACCACAGGGAAGTCCTCATCTACCGGGAGGTTGGCCAGCCCCGACCGGAGAATCTGTCGGGAGTATGCCGATCGATTCTCTCGCGCTCTCGGGAGAGCGGCGAGAGGCCGCGGTGAGGTCAGACTTCCATCGCCGGCTCCATTCGCTCCGGATGTCCAACGGGTTCCTCCCGGACTTCCGTCAGCGTGGCTTCTGCCAGCAACAGTGTGCCCGCCACCGAGACGGCGTTTTCAAGTGCGAGGCGCACAACCTTCGTCGGGTCGATGATCCCGCGCTCGATCAGGTCCACATACTCGCCCGTGGCAGCATCGAAGCCGAACGCGCCTTTCCCTTCGCGCATCTTCTCCACAACCACACCGCCGTCGCGAGCCGAGTTCTCGGCTATCTGTCGCGTTGGCGATTCGAGCGCACGCTTGAGGATCAACATCCCGGTGCGTTCATCACCCTCCGCCTTCTCGGCTTCACACTCCACGGCATCGATGGCACGTAGCAGCGCCAAACCGCCACCAGGCACGATCCCCTCGGTCACCGCCGCCCTGGTCGCGCTGATCGCATCGTCGAATGCCTCCCTGCGGTTCTTGAGCTCCGCTTCCGACGGAGCGCCGACCTGAATCACCGCCACACCACCCGAGAGCTTAGCCAAACGCTCCTCCAGTTTCTCCCTGTCGTAGTCAGATGTTGTCTCCGCGATCTGCCGGCGAATCTCCGCGCACCGGCCCTTGATCGCTTCGGGAGCTCCAGCTCCACCCACGATGGTCGTGGTGTCACGTGTTACCACCACTCGCTTGGCGCGGCCCAGATCCTCGAGAGTCAGTCGATCGAGCGCGAGCCCCGCTTCCGGAGCGATGACTTTCCCGCCGGTCAGGATCGCAATGTCGTCGAGGATGGCACGACGCCGGTCGCCGTACGCCGGAGCCTTCACCGCCACGCAGGGGAGGATGGCCCGGATCTTGTTCACGACCAGCGTCGCCAGTGCATCGCCTTCGACATCCTCGGCCAGGACCAGCAGCGGTCGTCCGCTCTTGGCGATCTGCTCCAGGAGCGGCAGGAAGTCCTGCATCACCGTGATGCGCTTCTCATGAATGAGGATCACCGGATCCGTGAGCACGGCTTCCATCTTCTCCGGATTCGTGATGAAATACGGTGACGTGTAGCCGCGATCGAACTGCATTCCTTCCACGACTTCGACGGTCGTTTCCGTAGCCTTTGCTTCCTCGACAGAAACGACTCCTTCGCTTCCCACACGCTCGAGCGCATCGGCAACCATGTCGCCTACCGACGGCGCGTTATGCGCAGCGATGGTGGCCACCTGCGCACGTTCACGCTTGCTCTGGACCGGTCGCGAGAGCGCGCGAATCGATTCGACGGCGGTACGCAGTCCTCTTTCCAGTCCGCGCCGCATATCGATGGCGCTGGCCCCGGCCGCGACATTGCGAACGCCCTCGGCAAAGATCGCGTGCGCGAGAAGCGTCGACGTGGTCGTTCCGTCGCCGACAAGGTCGCCGGTGCGCTCAGCCGCTTCACGGAGTACCTGGGCACCGAGGTTTTCATCAGGATCGGCGAGCGCCACTTCCTTGGCGATCGTCACGCCATCGTCGGAGATAAGTGGCTTTCCCCAACGCTTTTCGATGAGCACGCAGCGGGATTTCGGGCCGAGTGTCATGCGCACGGCATCGGCGAGCGCCGTGGCACCGTGCAGGACCTTCTCGCGCGCCTCGCCGCGAAAGCGGAGTCTTCTGACGGTCGGCATCATGAGTCCTTTTTCGCGTCATCAGGGCGCTCGAGGTGCGACCCAAGCGTGACTTCGGGGTGTGGCGCCTTGCGGGGATCCAGCCGGGGGAAGCGCGCCTTGTCGCCAAAGACATAGGCGACTTCGCGGAGTTTGTGGTCAGCGACGGCGTTCGCGACGTCCGTGGCCGTTACGATGCCGACGAGGCCTCCGGCGTCAGTGACGAGCATGCGATGGACGCCGTGCTCTCGCATGAAGTCCGCAGCGGCGGGGAGCAGGGTGTCGCCCGCCAGCTTGAAGATCGGTGCGCGGGTCATGGCCTCTTCGACCGTGTGCGCGTCGAGCACGTTCCACTCCGGTCCCGCCACTCCGGCGAAGCGGACGGCCGTGTCCGCGCCCGCATCCTCCCACAGGTCGGTGAAGAACGCGCCTGCCGGTTCGAGTTCGGGTTCAGGCATGTCGTCGCGCGCCGCGACCTCTCCAAACTCTGCCTCGTCCTCCAGCTCGGCTGGCGCGCCGGGCAGCTCCGCCGCGAAGGCCATCAGGTCTGTCGACGTGATGACGCCAACGATGTCACCGCCCGCGACCACCGGAGCGCCGCTGATGTGACGCGTCGAGAGAAGGCTCATCGCATCGCGAATCGAGAGGTCCGGGCCGATCGTGATGACGTCCTTCGTCATGATGTCGCGCACTCTGGTCATAACTCCTCCTGGGCCCCGAGCCGCCATCCTGTCGGGCGCTTGGCTGAATGACACCGTGCCGGGTTGTCCCGCACAACTTCAGGCTACGAGAGCGGCACGCGATGTCTGTCGGCAGACTTCTTGCTCGCCGTCAGGCACTTCGCTACAGGCGATTTCGATCCGGTTGCGGCAGAGCCCGCCCGTCAGCGATAACCCGAGAAACTTTCAGGGAATCTCCTGCAGGCGGGCCACGACGGCAATCGCACAATTGCCATGCGATCGCGGACGGGTAACCGCGATCGGGCGTCTTCTCGCGGGATACCGTCGGAAGACAGCCGTACGGGGGTTCGACCCCGCACGGCAGGATGTGGGGTAGCTGGTCACATCCGATGCTCCAAAGATCTCGGAGCGCCTGTGTCGGGCCCGTCTGACATGGGTAAGACTGCCGGTCGGACCGAATCGCGTCAGCCTTAGAACCTAACGCGATACGGGGTCGAACCAAACGAGCGGCAGTCGCCAGCAAAGAGGATCCCCGCGGGAGCAGAAATGCCTCCGCGGGGATTCTCGATTTCAGAAACACTCAACCACAGGGTTCACGGAGTTCACAGAGCGGTGAACTTCCAGGACGGTTCACCCGTGCGTCTTTCTCTGTGCAACCCTGTGAACCCTGTGGTTCAATCTCCTTCGAGAGAGCAGTTGCGCCACCGGCCGCGCTCGACCTGACGGCGTCAGACGCCGATCATGATTCGATCCTCTACGTCGCTGACTCCGGGAGCGGACCATGCCGCCCGTTCGGCGTCTTCCCGCTCGGCGAAGGTCCGTACGTTGCCGCTCAGCGTGACCTTCCCACCCGCTGCGCTGACCAGCACGCGATCGGCATCCCGTTCCGCCGCGCGACGCAGCGCGTCCTTGATCTTCTTGCTCACATCGAACGCTGACGCCGTGGGTGGTTTGATGGTGATCAGGTTCGCTATTCCACGTACGCCCTTCAGGTTTCGGACTGCCCGCTCCGCTGCCGTCTTCTCGAACTGCCAACGCACCTCGCCATCGAGCGTCAGCCACCCCTGCTCCACCCGGATCTTCACCGTATCGGGAACTTCGCTGTCCCATTCGAGCGACGTCACCGCCGCCTGTGCGATTTCCTGGTCCTTCCGGGCCAATGTCGTTGGGAGGTTGACGGTCAGCTCGTCGACCACACCGCGTACGCCGCCGACCCGTTCCGCGGCGCGCTCGGCGTTCCGCTTCTGGACCCAGGTGTCGACGAAGCCAGCCAGCGTCACCACACCTTCCTTGACTGCCACACCGACCGCTTTCTCGCTGATGCTGGGATCCCACATCAGCTCATTCAATACATCCTGCCGCAATTGGGATTCGCCCTTCATGGTTCTACCCTCCCTGATATGTGGATATCGATCTCGCGCTCGTCGTCCGAGGCGCGCCCACAATCGACATTCCAACTTCAGCATGCTGCGCCGGCTCCGCTGTCAGGCGGAAAGGCGCTTCTCGTCTGGGAAACTCCGATGTTGATCGGCCACCTCAGGCATTGAGGTGTTGCCGAGGCCGCCAGGGGCGCCAAGCTCGAGAGAGAACGTGTCGCCGAGGAAGTGGTGGCGCACTTTCTCGTTCGCGACCAGCTCTGCCGGTGTGCCATGGGCCAGCACGTGTCCGTCGTCGAGCACATAGGCCCGGTCGCAGAGCGACAGCGTCTCTCTCACGTTGTGGTCAGTCAGCAGGATCCCCAGCCCCGAGGCGCGAAGCTCCACAAACAAGCCTCGCAGCATCTCGATGGTGAGGGGATCGACGCCGGCGAAGGGTTCGTCGGAGAGCAGAAATCGCGGTCGGGTGGACACACTGCGGGCCACTTCCAGGCGCCGCTGTTCGCCGCCCGAGAGTCGCGACGCGCGCGAGTCAGCAACGCGCGACAGTCCGAACTGGTGCAGGATTTCACCCGCTCGCTTACGGGCCTCGTGCTTCTTCATCCCGTGCATCTCGAGCACCGCGGCAACGTTCTCCTCTGCCGTGAGCCCGCGGAACACCGAGCGCTCCTGCGTCAGGTAAGCGATTCCACGCCGCGCTCGCTCATGCATCGGCATTGAGGTCACGTCCTCACCGTTCAACAGCACGGTGCCATCATCGGGGAAGATCGCGCCGCTGATCATCGAGAACGTGACGGTCTTTCCGGCTCCGTTCGGTCCCAGCAGGCCGACGATCTCACCGGGCCCGACGATGAGGCTCACGTCATCGACGACCCAACGGCCCGCGTAGCGCTTTCGAAGCCCGCGCACGTCCAGCTCGCTTCGGCCGTTGTCGGCGACAGGGTGACGACGGTCTCTGAATCTCCCGAACACTCGATGCACGCCTCGGCGTGTAATGCCTGTACCTGTGGCCTCACTGCTCCGGAGTAGTACCGGTGCGGCGAATCCGCATCTGTCGGTTCCGGCGAACGACTCCGTCAGGGGAATGATGACACGGCTTTCTGGTCCCGCCGACGGCGCGGGCAACCCTGGTAACCGCATTGTATGGTCGGAACTCGACAGCGAGGGTTTCATGAAAGCCCGCGACATCATGACGCCCAGGCCGTTGGCGGTCATCCCCACCGATCCGGTGTGGAAAGCGGCGGAGATCATGAAGTACGAGGACATCGGCGGTGTTCCTGTCGTGAGCGACAAGCGCATCAAGGCGGCGTCCAAACGTGCCATCGCCACCGTCGATGCGGCGATCGACTGACGACCGCGAACACGTGACCCCCGCCGGCTTCGTGCGCCGTGCGCCACCGGCGGAGGTTCTCGTTCGTTGCCCGTCCCGGTACGAACTCACGGCAGCGTACTCATCTGGCGCTGACGTGTCGGTAGAAGTCCTTCATGTCAACGGGGAGGTTGCCTACGCCGCATGGTGTGCCTCGTGCGCAATATGGGAAACGGCCGGGGAACGCGAGTTTCACAAGCGGAACCGACGATTCCCCCCGGCAAGGAGAATGCAATGACAAGACTGCTGACCACCGCAATGCCTCTCTTCGCAACGGAACGCGAACTGTCCGAAGCTCAGAACCGGTTACGCCGCTTCTTTGGCAACGACTTTGCTTTCGACAGGTTCCCGGCGACGGAGCCGGTTGGCTGGGTCCCGAAGGTGGAAATCGTCGAGACCGAGAAGGAACTCGTGCTCACCGCCGAACTCCCCGGAATGGTAAGGGAGAACATCGAGATCACCTTCGACAACGAGCTCCTGATCATTCAGGGCGAGAAGAAGGCTGAGATGGAAGAGAAGTCGGAGGAGAAGGTGAAGAACGGCGAGCCGCGCTACCATTTGTGGGAGCGCTCCTACGGAGCTTTTCGCCGCACCTTCACGCTGCCTCAGACCATCGACGTGGCAAAGATCGCGGCGGAGATGAAGGACGGCGTGCTGAAGATTCACATGCCGAAGACCGCCATCGCAAAAGCAAAGGGTCGCAAGATCGAAATCGCGGCCAGGTAGCGTCGCGTAGTGGACGAGTCCGGCCGGACTGGTGCACGGCGCGTGGACGAACAGATGAGGATCTGTTAAACCGCCAATGCCTGGTTCGGTCGGACTCGTTCTCCTTGGTTTTCTGCTCGGCGTGCGACACGCGCTGGACCCCGATCACGTGGTCGCTGTCGGCACGATCTCCACCAGCGCGCCTTCGGTTCGGCGCTCGGTGGCCGTTGGCGCATTGTGGGGATTTGGTCACACGCTGACGGTCCTCGCCGTCGGCGGAGCCATCGTGCTGCTGCGATTCGCGGTGTCGCCACGAGCAGCCTTGGCCATGGAGTTCACGGTCGCACTGATGCTGATCGCCCTCGGCCTGTTGAACCTGCTCAGTGCCCGTCACTCACAGCCGGCGGCGCCCTCCCCGGTGCGACCGCTCGTCGTCGGCATGGTGCACGGCATGGCTGGGTCAGCCGCCATCGCGCTCCTCGTCCTCGCCACCATTCGCGAACCCGCGGTCAGCCTGGCTTACCTGCTGCTCTTTGGCCTGGGCACAATCGCGGGAATGATCCTCGTAACCGCGCTGCTCGTACATCCGGTTACCATGATGGTGGCCCGCACGGGGGTCTCACGCCGGTGGCTCACTGCCGCCTCGGGAGCCTTGAGTCTGGTCCTCGGCCTGCTGATGGTGCACTGGCTTGGCGGGCCGGACGCGCTGTTCCTCGGAGATCCGGCGTTCATTCCTCGTTAGGGTCGTCCGCAGCTCCTCCACACCTGGGCCCGCGGCCGCCCTCGCGGTTCGCCGGTAATTCAGCGACTTTCTTCCCATGACCACGACACGCGCGCCCGCGGGCGAGCAGCACGACAACGAACCCCCACCGGTCCAGCTCGCAACCGAAGTCCTGTTGCGCGACGGGTCGACTGGAGGTCTGTCGCGAATCGGGCTTTCGCGTGAGCATCGATGACGCGCTGCGGCAGATCCACGTCCCGACGGCGCTCACCGACGAAAATCTCGAGTTGGTCCGGCGGCGCATGTCGCGACAGGAGATCCCCCAGCCGCACCTGCCGCCTTCGCTGAATCGATGGCAGCAGGTCGCGCGCGAGCTTCAAGTACGCGGCATCCAGCTCCTTGGTGCCCAAGCTCGTCCGCAGATCAATCGTCGCTTCCTGTGCCCATACCATGGCTAGGTCAATCGATTGCATCAGCAGGATCACGGGCCAGAAGTTCAGCATCATGCGATTAAGCTGCTGTGATCCCAGTTCGCGCCCGCGACAGGCAGGCACGATCCACGAGCAATGGTACGAACGGTGACGCATCTGAGCGTACCAGGATTAAGACTCCGTTACGTCGCATTCCTCACTTCTTTTCGACGCTGACCGTTGTCGCGTCGTGCCTGTAGACTCACGCGAGTGACGCCGCACGTACCAGGACCTTCGCGAACACATAGCGGGCCAGGACGCACAGTCGACGTGTCGACACAACAGGTCACAGCCCTTTCACCTTTGTCAGGAGATCCAGCGATGAAAACGCGTCGGGCTCGACATCGCCTCTTGGCAGCGATACGGCATCGACGTGGTTCGGTGGTTGCGTCGCGACACAAGCCGCCACTTGGGGCCTTCACAACGGCGCTTGTCGGAGCGCTCTTCGGAGTCAGCCTTGCAGTCGTCGACGTAGCCGGCCAAGGCAGTCTGCCTACTCTGCAGCGCGTGCTGCTTCCATCACTGGAGACGATCGGTCCGGAGAAGTCGACGGCCGCCATTGCGATTTCGCCTACAGGCATGCTGGCCTTTACAGGGTCCTTTGACAGTCGCGATCGCGCTGTGACCATCCTTGATAGTGCTGGCCGCGTGATGGCGCGCGTGGGTCCACCAGGGCAGGGACCGGGTGAGTTGAGCATGCCCGTGCATCTGGCATTCGCAGGGGGCGAAGTCATCGCCGTTGAGCTTGCGGCACGTCGGATCTCGCGCTTTGGCGTTGATGGCACTGCGCATGGTACTGCGACGATGCCCGCTCCTATGTTTCTGGTAGGCTCCACTGGCGATTCACTCGACATGCTGCAGTTCCCGGCGGGTGGACCGAACCCAGTCCTCGACTTCCGCAGAATCTCGCCCGTGTCGATGGGAGGTAGATTGCTACTTTCAGGACAGTCTCCGGCCTTGCGCGAACTCAGCACAGAGGGGCAGCAGCAGGGAGCATCTCTTGCCAGTATCGTTTACATCGCCGACGGCGCGGCGGTAGTCGCGGCAAACGTAGCATCATACCATTTGGTCGGAATTGGTCCCGATGGAAGCACCTCGTTTGACATTCGGGGATCACGAGCGAATACTCCCCCGGGGGAAACACCACTCTTCTCCATCGGTGGCCTTCAACGAGATGCGATGCAGCGCATTTGGGCCCTCGGCACGGATCAGCAGACGGGAAGGTCCTTTGCCGACTTGTATTTCCGAGGGCGCCCTTTGGGCCGTCTTGACCTTCCGTGTAAAGGCTCGGTCGCAGTAGCGGGGACTTGGTTGGCCATTCTGTGCACCACACCCGCCTCCGCCGACCGCGATGTCGCCCTGAGCGTGTACCGACTCGTTGAAAGGTGACCGTGGCTCGGGCCTTGGGTCGGGTTGTAGCCTGACGGCCGGCTGGGCTGTTGCTATTACGCGCTGTTCCTCGGAGATCCCGGGTTCGTTTCTCGTTAGGGTCTGCCACGTCACCGCGCCGGTTCTCGGGCCGCCCTCGCGGTCCGCCGGTAATCCAGCGACTTTTTGCCCATGACCACGACACGCGCGCCTTCCAGCGAGCAGCGCGACAACGAATCCTCCGCGGCCCAGTTCGCGACGGACGTCGTGTTGCGCGACGGGTCGACCCTCCGCACTCGGCCGATCCGCCCCGACGACGAGCCGCGCCTGCTCGCCTTTCTTCGCGGACTCTCGGAAAGCTCGCGCCGGTTCCGTTTCTTCGGCCTGACGAGCGACGAACGGCTGGCCCAGGAAGCAGGACGTGAGGCACGCGTCGACCACGGCCGGAATTCTGGAGTCGTGGCGACGGAGGGGCGCGAGGGACATATAGTTGGCCACGCCGAGTACCTCGCGATGGACGCCGAGACCGCCGAGGTTGGCTTTGCGATTGCCGACGCCTATCAGGGCAAGGGACTGGGCACCATCCTGCTTGGCGAGCTGGCCCGCGCCGCGGCGTCGGCGGGGATCACCACGTTCCGGGCGGTCGTGATGCCCGACAACTACTCCATG
>DATCIJ010000198.1:0-33150 GCA_036507855.1 Gemmatimonadaceae bacterium
CACGACAAAGCCGATGGCGAAGGTGACGCCGAGGAAGAAGACGTTGGCGCCAGCCAGGGAGAGGGCCAGCGCGCGATAGACCCGCAGCACGACAGCCGTGACCACAGCCATCTCCACGACCGAATACGAGAACCGCCGGAAGGCGCGGGTCTCGTCCAGCTTGAAGCTTGCCGTCTTGACGGGGAAGAAGGCTGGCATGTCGGTCGAGTCATCGGTGCGTGCTGCTTACTGCTTGCTGGGAGGGCATAGCCCTCGTTGAGACTTAACCGAGCGCTGATGGGCAACGGTGTGATCTACGGCACGGTCAATCGGGCAGCCAGCCATGCCGCGCTTTCAGCCGCATGACGCCGCCAGTAGTCCCAGCTGTGTGACCCAGCGTACTCCCTGTACAGCAACTGACCCCCGGAAGCGCCGAGGGCGTCACGGAAGGCCCGGCTCTGGGGCAGGAGGAAGTCTTCCGTCCCGCAATCCACGTACAGCCCCGGCATCAGTTCCGGGCGGGCCCTGAGGAGGCGTGCCACGAGCGTCGCCGGATCGCGTGCCGCCCACGATGCGCTGTCCTTGCCGAACACGGGCTCCTGCAGGGCCGAAAGCCACGCTGGATACGACGCCCGCAGCGAATCGAGGTCGAATCGGCCTCGTGGAACCGGAGCTCGGCCACCACCGCGTGCCGGCGAAAGCACGCCCGAATGACTGGCTGCCGCGGAGAACACGTCGGGATACGTCACGGCCAGCGCAACGGCCCCATAGCCACCCATGGAGAGGCCAGCCACGCCGCGATGGCGGCGGTCGGCGAGCGTGCGGTAGCGTTGATCGACGAAGGCCACCAGGTCACGAGCGATGTACTCGTCGTAATGCGGCCACGGCACGCAGTACGAATCGGCCGGCTCCGCGTTAGGCGGACGGTTGCGACGACAGGCGGGCCAGTCGCCGAGGTAGTTCCAGGTGGTGTAGAAGCCGTCATCGCCGTCGGGCATCACGACGATCATCTCGGGAGCGCCCGCGGCGACGAGTGAATCGAGCGTGCGCGCCAGGCGACCGGCGTTCAGCCAGTTGGTCTCATCGCCCGCGGCGCCGTGCAGGTAGAACGCGACCGGGTAGCGCTTCTGCGGCTGTGCGGCGTACGACGGCGGCAGCCAGATCATCACGCGCTTCCGAATGCCCAGCGATTGGGACCAGAAGGTATCCGCTGAGACAGAACCGGCTGCTTGCTGCTTACCGCTTGCTGCACCAGCTGCGAGCTGGGGCTGGGGCGCGCCTGCGAATATGAGCGCGCCAGTCAGCAAGATTGAACGCCCGGCCCACGGCGGCCGTGTCACCCTGTCCACCATCTCACGTCTGCCATCCGCCATCCGCCATCCGCCATCCGCCTTACGCCATCTCACTTCTGCCTGGCCAGGCACTCGATCTCTACGCGCGCGTTCAGCGCCAGTCCGGTCGATCCAAATGCACTCCGCGCCGGCTTGTGATTCGGGAAGAACGTCGTGTACACCTCGTTCATGGCATCCCACTCCTTCATGTCCGCCATGAACACCGTGCACTTGAAAACGTGCTCCATCGACGATCCCGATTTATCCAGCACGTCCTTGATGTTCAGCATCGTCTGGCGCGTCTCGGCCTGGATGCCGCCCGGCACCACTCCGCCCTGTGCGCTGGCGGCCGTTCCGATCTGTCCGGCGAGGTAGAGGATGTCACCTACCTGCACCGCCGGCGTGAACGGACGCGTCGGCCGCCCGTAGGGCATATGGTAGGTGATCCCGTTCACCGTTTCCTTCAGGGCGCCGCCCTGCGAGACGGTAGAAGCAGCGGCCGTCTCTACAGAAGGCGACGCGGCCGAACGAGCCAACCAGAACAGGAGCGCGGCAGCAAGGAGGAACGCGGCGACGAGTTTGCGGAGAGACATGGAGGCGTCCTGTGGGGGATGCGCTATGTTGGCGCGGAGCTGGGATTCGCGGTAGTGGGGCACCTTGTACCGTTGGCGGGTTGCGGGTATCGCAGCGCCAAGCCTCAGTCGTCATCGACCGGCACTACCCGCGACCCGCGACCCGCCACCCTCCATCGCTTTCGCATCAGCGGATGCGATGGAATATCCGCCCCCACCTGATGTCCGTGATCATGGGCAGTGGCCGATCCGAATCATCCTGGTTCCACGAGTAGTACACGAACATTGGCCGGCCCCGGAAGTTTTCACGGGGGACGATGCCCCAGTACCGGCTGTCCTTCGACTGGTACCGGTTGTCACCCATCATGAAGTAGTACCGAGGCGGAATGACGAGCGGGCCCCAGTTGTCATGCGTGGGCTGTTCCGGCGCGGGACCAAAGCGCGACTCCTTGAGCGAATACTGCTTCTGCCAGTCGAAGAGGAACGAGACCTCATCGGGATCGCCGGGAGGGCTCTGGTCACCGTACCCCTGCTTCTGCTCGACCCCGTTCACGAACAGCCGGGCGCTGCGCATGTAGAGCGTGTCGCCCGGAAGACCGATGATTCGCTTCACGAGCGTGGGCGTTGGATCCTCGGGCTGGTCCACCTGATTGGGAGACACGAAGACGGCGATGTCGTACCGCTTGGGCTCGGAGTAGCCCGGCAGGTTTATGCCCGTGAAGGGAATGTGCGGACCGTAGACCAGCTTGTTCACGAAGAGCCAGTCACCAACCAGCAACGCCGGCACCATGCTGGGCGACGGAATGCGGTACGCTTCGACCAGGAACGTGCGCAGGAAGAGAAACAGGAGGACGGCGCCGCCAATTCCCTTGATGTTGTCCCAGAGAGCGCCCGGTCGCTTTGCGCCGGACTTTCCTTCCCGGACGGCCGCGACCGCGCTCTTGGCCTTCGGCTGCACTGGTGCCTTTGCCTTTTTCTTCTTGGTCGAAGCCATCGTCAGGGCAAAGGGCAAGGGGCAAGGGGCAAAGCTGGAGCGGTGAATCTAACTACGCCCTCGGCCCGGCCTTGTTGCAGGGGGACGAGGTACCCGGACGCAACAAGGCGCGCCCGGGTGGACGCGCCTATTGAAGCTGCGTGCAGGTGCTGGTGCTGGTGCTGGTTGCTGCTTACTGCTGTCAGCTCAGGTGCCTGCTCACCAGCTTGGTCATCTCGAACATGGACACCTGACTGCGGCCGCCGAAGACCACCTTGAGGTTGGCATCGGCGTTGATCATGCGGCGATTCTTCGCGTCCTGGAGCTTGTACTTCTTGATGTAGTCCCAGATGGACTTGGCGACCTGCGAGCGCGGGCGTGCTTTCGGGCCGATCACCGCAGCCAGCGCGGGGCTTGGCGTCACTGGCTTCATGAACGCCGGATTCGGCTTCCGCTTCGCCTTCTTCTTCGCCGGAGCCTTTTTCATCGCCTTCTTCTTCGGCTTCGCGGCCTTCTTCTTGGCCTTTTTCTTCGCCGCCATCATGGTTCTCCTGGGCTTTTGGGTCGTCACGCCGGTATGTGTGCAGCTTCGTTTCCGACGCGCAAAAGCTAAAGTGACCCGGGCGTCGCGCAATAGGGAATTCGTTTTTTCCCTAGTGCCGTTCCAAGTATCTCAGCCTGATACGGCTCACTGGTCGGAACGGTGCGAGTGCCGGAAGCAACTTGGAACGGCACTAGCATTGGCGCGTAAGAATCGCTTCTGATGATCAACCAGCGCTTCGCGCCCGGCCCAGCGACTCCCGCCGATGACGCCAGGCGTGCCACGCGGATTTCATCTCACCGGTCCACTCGGGAACGATCAGCGAGATGGCGACATACTCGGCCGCCACCGCCAGCTCGACGAACGCCGCGAGGCGGAAAGGCAGTGGGGTAATCCCGGTGAACAGCAGAACGGCCCCTACGGCGAGCAGCACGCCGGACGACTTGGCCGACACCGTGTGATAGCCCAGGAGACGCCTGAATCGGAGCAGGCCCCAGGCGTTAGGTATGACCAGCGCGGCCAGCACGAGCGCGAAATAGCCGGCCTCCTCCCGCATGGTATCGGGCCACAGGAGGGTGGCCCCGGCAAACGACACCAGGGCGATGAGCAGATCGGCCCAACTGTCGAGCAGGCGTCCGGTCTCCGACGAGGCGCCCAGGCGTCGGGCGAGAGCGCCATCCAGCACGTCACTCAACAGCGCGGCAATCGCCAGCCAGAGGAAGAACCGCTCCTTTCCCATGGCCGCCAGCACCATCAGCACTGGCGCCGAGCACAGACGGAAGACCGTGAGCGCGGTCGGGATGGACCGCACAGACGTCGAGAGACGGGACTGGTTCACTGCAGGCGAAGAATGGTCATGCCGATCAACGGCGGCGCCGTGCCACCAGTGACCGAGCGGATCGCCAGCGCCTGTGGCCCAGCCTGCGTCCCTGAGAGCTCCCAGGCGGCAAAGCCGCCGCCGCGAAGACCCACGTCGGATTGCGATGTGTTGAAGTTGCCGAAGGAGACGCTCCGCACCTGCAGCGGCCACGGGAGGGGGTACGCCTTCGTTCCACCATCGAACAGGTTGTCGCTCATGTTCTGGAAGAGGTCACGACTGTTCCAGCTCGCCAGCCGCAGCCTGGGATCGGTGAGGTTCACGCCCGGATAGTTGTCGACCGTGGAGGCGAGCGAGAACATGCCCAGCAACTCGGAGAAGGGCCTGCCGCTCTTCGAAGCCACGTTGGCGACGCCGTGATCGTTCTGCACCTGGACGATCGAGCCAAGGAACGCTGGCTCGCTCTGACCGTAGGTGTCCGTCACGTATCGCATGAACGACCAGGAGCTCCCGTAGATCACGGGATCGATCGGCCCGAAGGGATCATCGAGGATCGACTTGAACTCGAGCGACCCGTAGTGGTTATAGAGGAATCCGAAGTGGTGGAGGATTCCCTCAGCGGGATCGGCACACCCTCCACCCACCGGCGCATAGTCGCAGTTCGGTCCATCGGCCCACGCGATATCCTGCTTCACGCCCCGGGAGTACATGTTGCGCGCCCAGATCTCGCTGGCCTGCTGCGCCGTTGCCTCTTCGAGCCAGGTCTCTTCCAGCTCTGAGGCCTCGTAGAAATACCGCCAGGCGTACGAGTCGATGTGCTTTGCTTCGTGGATCAGCGTCCCTCGAATGAGCCGGCGCCAGAACGAGATCGACCAACCGGCGGTGGGATCCGGGACCAGGGCGTAGAACGCCTCACCCTCATTGCTCGACGGGCAGGCCGGAACAACGGTGCCATCCGGCAGCGTAATGGCCACGCGGGGGAAGAAGTCGCACAGCGTGACGAAGCCGAGGATCTGGTTCGACACGCCGTTGATGGTGTAGGCGTTCACGCGCGGCGAGAACAGCGCCAGCATGCGCCCATTGTTGTCCAGCGCCGAGTCCACCACGAGCGGGTCGCCGAAGACCAGCAACTGGTCGTACATCACCTGGTCGAATTCCTGTCCCAGCTTCACGTATTCGTCGTCCATGGTTCCGGCGAGCGGTGACGCGGCGTCCTCGAGGATGACCATCTTCGTGCCCGAATACACGACCTTGAACGTGACCTCGTCGTAGGTGCTCGCCGAAGAGAGCGTGCGTCGCATCCGATACTGCAACTGCTGGCCCACCGCCGGCGGTTCTATCGCAGCGACGTTCAATGCGACACCGCCACTCCCCGCCTTGAGACGGGCGCGCTGGCGCAGGTGAGGATTCCCAAGCTGTCTGGCGAGCTCTCGGTCCTGCCGCATGAACGCAGAGTGAGCGCGCAGGTGACGCGTGGTGGGGTCGTCAGGCAGGACGGTGCGGGGAGCGATCGCGGCGGCCACCTGTGGCTGAGCGGTGGCCGTGAAGGCACTCGCGGTCGTCTGTCCCGACCCCGTCAGCCGGAACGAGGTGCGCACGCCGGCGTTGCTCGCGTAGTTGAACGCCGTGATCAGGTATTTCCCGTCCGTACCGGCAAACTCGTTGCAGACCAGGTCCGCGTCCGCGGTCAGCAGGAGCGACTCGCCGACGGCGAGTGAGCGGTCGGACGCGACGCGGAGTTGCATCGTGGTGAAGGCCGTGTCGCCGTTCGCCACGAGTGCGACCTGGGCCGGTCCCGTCGCCGTGCACGGGAGTTCGGTCTTCGCGGGCACCGTGAACGTCAGCGACGTGCCCGTGGCGGCAGTGACGACGCCAGCCGCGCCGTTCACGAGTACCTGATTGTCACCAACCGTCTCGCCAAAGTTGACCCCGGTCAACGTGCCGCTTCCTCCGGGAACGAGCGTGGCTGACGACGCCCCCGTGATGGAGGGCGTGACGAGACTCTGCACGCGGAGGTTCAGCGAGTCGGTTCTTCCCTCGGTCGATGCGCGGATGTAGACGTTCCCCGGCGAGACGCCCGTGACCACCCCACCCTGTGTCACCGTAGCGCGCGCGGCATTCGCCGAGGCCCACGTCACTGTGTGCCCGGTCAACGGCTGTCCGATCGCGTTCTGCGGTTGTGCGGCGAGCGTTACCGTTTCACCCTGTCGCACAATGGGGTTGGTGGGCGTGATGGCGATGAAGAAGACCGGAATCGGCGTGACCGTCAGCGCGAGGTTGCCCGGCACCCCATCGACCGTTGCCGTGACCGTCACGGGACCAGGGGACGCGGCAGTGACGAGGCCATTCGTGCTGACTGTGGCAACCGAGGAGCTGCTCGTCGAGTAGGTGACCGTCTTTCCGCCCAGTTGCGAGCTGGAGGCGTCGTAGTAGCGCACGGTCACCTGCATGTTCTGGCCGACTTCCATCGTGGGACTCGGCGCCGAAACGTCGACCCGCGCCACTTTGCCGGGCGGCGTCGTTGTCCCGCCACCATCTCCGCCACCGCCGCACGAAGCGGCCACGACGACGACGGCAGCGAGCGCGAGGGCGGGCGGAAGGCGGGTGGCGATGCGCGATCGAAACATTCAGATACCCCAGGGAGAGAAGGCGAGGGGGGCTGACCGCAAACTAAGAGAAGAGATGGCGGATGTGGGATGGCGGATGTGGGATGACGCCTGTCACGAACAGCACCCTTACACGGGTTGGATCGCGTGTCGTCACGGGCGTAACTTTGACGAGCGCACTGGAGCCGCGTTTCCGGCGCCGCGCAGGTTTCGACGACTTTCTCGAGGTTACCCCGAGGTTACCCATGAGCGCCCCCGTAGCCGAGCCGACCTCACGGCCGGTCCCCCAGCCCCAGTCCACCGTGACCAGCCCCGCAGCAGCGCCTGGCCTCGTGCCATTCAACGGCATTCGCCGCGTTCCGGTGGCCGTCAACGAACCAGTGCGTTCGTATGCGCCGGGATCGCCTGAGCGAGCATCGCTCAAGGCGCGACTCGCGTCGATGTCGGCGGAGCGCATCGAGATCCCGATCATCATCGGGGGCGAGGAATTCCGTACCGGTGAGATTGCCCAGGCCGTGATGCCGCACCACCACGGTCACGTGCTGGCCGACTGGCACAAGGCGACGCAGAAGCATGTCGAGATGGCGATCGCGGCGGCGCGGAAGGCGCAGGTGGAGTGGGCCAACTGGCCGTGGGAGGATCGCGCCGCGGTGTTTCTTCGCGCGGCGGAGCTGCTGGCGACGACATGGCGCGACACCGTGAACGCGGCGACCATGCTGGGCCAATCGAAGACGGCCTTCCAGGCCGAGATCGACGCGGCGTGCGAACTGGTCGACTTCTGGCGCTTCAACGTTCAATACGCGCAGGAGATCTACGCTGAACAACCGACCTCCAGTCCGGGCGTGTGGAACATGTCGGACTATCGCGCGCTCGAAGGTTTCGTCTACGCGATCACGCCGTTCAACTTCACCGCGATCGGTGGAAACCTGCCGACGTCTCCGGCGCTCATGGGGAATGTCGCCGTTTGGAAGCCGGCGTCGAGCGCGATGCTCTCGGCGTACTACCTGATGAAGCTGCTGCAGGAAGCGGGTTTGCCGCCGGGCGTGGTGAACTTCGTCCCGGGCGATGCGGTGAAGATCAGCGACGCCGTGCTGTCGCATCGCGATCTGGCCGGTGTGCATTTCACGGGGAGCACGAGCGTCTTCAACAGCATGTGGAAGACGATTGGTGCGACTATGGGACGGTACCGCACGTATCCGCGGATCGTCGGCGAGACGGGCGGCAAGGACTTCATCATTGCGCATCCGTCGGCGGATCCGCAGGCCCTCGCGGTGGCGATTGCGCGCGGTGGATTCGAGTACCAGGGGCAGAAGTGCAGCGCGGCCAGCCGGGTGTACATTCCCCGTTCTTTGTGGAGCGACGTGCGCGAGCGCACCGTCGCCATCATGAGCGAGATTCAGATGGGTGACGTGCGCGATTTCCGGAACTTCATGGGCGCGGTGATCGACCGGAAGGCGTTCGACAAGATCAGCGAGTACCTGGCGGACGCGAAACAGAACGCGCGCGTCATCGCCGGCGGCAACGCGAAGGGCGACACGGGCTACTTCATCGAACCGACGCTCATCGAAGCGCCCTCGGCGGACTACCGGCTGCTCTGCGAGGAGATCTTCGGACCGGTGGTGACCGTCTGGGTCTACGACGACGCCAGGTGGAGTGAGACGTTAGGCGTGGTGGACCAGACCTCGCCATACGCATTGACCGGCGCCGTGTTTTCGCGGGACCGGAACGCGGCGCGCGAGGCGCTGGGCGCCCTGCGCAACGCGGCCGGCAATTTCTACATCAACGACAAGCCGACGGGCGCGGTGGTCGGGCAGCAGCCGTTTGGTGGAGCCCGCGCGTCGGGCACGAACGACAAGGCGGGCTCGAAGTGGAACCTGATGCGCTGGGTGAGCCCGAGGAGCGTGAAGGAGACGCTGGTTCCGCCGACGGACTATCGGTACCCGTTCCTTGGCGCAGAATAGGAGTCCGAGGTCAGAGGTCAGAGGTCCGAGCCAAAACCCCCGGCCTCCCTGGGACCTCTGACCTCTGACCTCTGACCTCGATGCGTTTTTTCACTGCCGACGTCTTCACGTCCACCCGCTTCGGCGGCAACCAGCTCGCCGTGCTTCCCGACGCTCGCGGGCTGACCGACGAGCAGATGCTCGCCATTGCGCGCGAGTTCAACTACTCCGAATCGACGTTCGTCTTTCCGCCTGACGATCCGGAGCACACGCGTCGCGTGCGGATCTTCACGCCGGGTGGCGAAGTGCCGTTTGCCGGCCACCCCACGGTAGGCACGGCGTTCGTGCTGGCGGCGATCGGCGAAGTGCCGCTCACCGGCGCGGAAACGCGGATCGTGCTCGAGGAGAGAGTCGGGCCCGTCCCGGTGGTCATTCGTGCGCGCCAGGGCCAACCGGAGTTCTGCCAGTTCTCGGTGGCCAGGCTGCCCGAGGTGGGACCGCCGCTTCCTTCGCGTGCGGCGATCGCCGAATCGCTGTCGCTGAACGAAGAGGACCTGCTCGATGGCGCCTGGCACCCGCAGGTCGTGTCGTGCGGCCTGCCGTTCGCCTTCGTGCCGGTCCGTGACCGTGGCGCCGTGGCGCGGTCCCGCATCCGGCTCGACCGCTGGGAGGAACACCTGTCACGAACGGACGGCGAGGCGGTGATGATCTTCGCGATGGATGCCGAGCAGGCCGGCCATGACGTCCGCGCCCGCATGTTCGCGCCGGGCTTCAGCGTCCCCGAGGATCCCGCGACCGGTTCCGCCTGCGCGGCGTTAGGCGGCTACCTCGCGGCCCGCTCCAGGCAGGAGGGCACGCTGCGCTGGGTGGTGGAGCAGGGTTACGAGATGGGTCGGCCGAGCCTGATCGAGGTGGAGGCGGACAAGAGCGGCGACGCGATCACCGCCGTCCGTGTCGGCGGGTCGAGCGTACTGGTGTGCGAGGGAAGGATGCGCGTCGGGTAACGGGCAGCGGGTGGCGGGTCGGCATTCTCCAGGCGCAGACCCGCTACCCGCGACCCGCAACCCGCCTGCGCCAGAAGGCATACGACGGCGCGCCGGCGAACACCATCGCCAGACCGATGGCGGCGACGCGCGGCTGGGCGACGATGGTGTTGAACACCAGCGCCACAGCGGCCGCGATGAAGAGCAACGGGGTCCACGGATACCCCGGCACCCGATACGGGCGTGGCGCATCGGGCCGCTTCCGGCGCAGCACGATCACCGCCGCCGCGCCTAACGCGTAAAAGATCCAGCCGACGAAGATCACGTAGGCGAGCAGCTGGTCGAACGTGCCGCTCAGCGCGAGCAGCCCCGACCACACGCAGAGCGCCACGATCGACACGGCGGGCGTGCCGAAGCCGGGGTGAATGCGCCCGAACCGGGCGAAGAAGACGCCATCCCGCGCCATCGTGAAGTAGGCGCGGGGCAGCGTGATGGCCACCGCCAGCGCGGCACTGCACATCGAAACGATGATGGCCGCCGCGATCGCGCTCCCCGCCCACGGCCCGAGCACGGTGGTCATGGCGTCCGCGGCGACTCGCTCCGACGAGGCCACCCGCGACGGCCCAAGCGCAGCCAGATACCCGACGTTCGCCAGCAGGTAGACGAGGATGATCCCGGCCGTTCCCAAACCGATCGCGCGAGGCAGCGAACGCTTCGGGTCGATCGACTCGCCAGCGGCAAATGTCACGTACTGCCATCCCTCGTACGCCCACAGTACCGAGATCATCGCGGTGCCGGCGGCGGAGAACAGCGAGACTGTTCCCTGGGAGACCTGGGCTGGCATTGGCGCGCCACCCGTTCCCATGGCCAGGAGCACGACACTCATCACGATGACGGCGAACAGCTTGACGACAGTGCCCCAATTCTGCACCGAGGCGCTGCCGCGCATGCCGCGCACGGTGATCAGTCCAATGCCGGCGATCAGGACCAGCGCCACGGCTCGGCTCGCGCCCTGGCTCAGCGTGACGAATTGCCCGAGGTAACCCGTTGCGGCCACCACCAGCGCCGAGATGGTCCCGCCGCCAATCCCGAAGAACAGCGTCCATCCGAACAGGAATGCCGGAAACTGACCGAACGAATCACGCACATACGAGTAGAGTCCACCGGCTCCCTCATCCATCGCGCCCAGTTCGGCGTAGGCGAGCGCGCCGAACAGCGACAGGATGCCGCCCACGACCCACACCGTCAGGGCGACGTTCACGGAGCCCGATTGGCGCAGGACCGTCGAGGGAACGATGAAGATGCCGGACCCGATCACGTTCCCGATCACGAGAAGCGTGAGGTCCCACGTGCCGAGCGTCCTTCTGAGACTTGTCACGCTCAAAGCGGGTGAGTCGTGAATCGTGAATCGTGAATCGTCACGTCGGCTTCGGTCGCGGCCCTGCCAGGATCCACGATTCACTATTCACGATTCACGCCTTGCCTTCCTTCGGCCTGACGAACGCCTTGGCGAAGAAGAAGCAGACGAGGCCGATGACGAAGAAGTTGATCAGGTTCCCGATGATGTTGCCGACCAGCATTTTCGGCCCGTCAGCGCCCGCGGAGGTCAACGGGAGGTACCAGTCCTTCCAGGATCCACCCGTCGCCGCAGTGGCGAGGTTCACCACGGGCATGATGACGTCATCCACCACGGAAGTGACCAGCTTGTTCAACGCGAGGCCGAGGATGACCGCGATGGCAAGGCCGATGATGTTGTCCTTGATGAGGAACGCCTTGAACTCCTTCCACATGTTCGCGCCTCTCCGTGAGCGTGACGCGCAAACATATGCTCGCCACGGGCAGAGGGAACAAGCATGTGGCTTCAACTCTGACCTCTGACCTCTGACCTCGGACCTCCGTTCAGAATCTCGCCTCGAGATACAGGTCGAATCGATATCGCTTGCTCGGATAGATCCCGCGTGCCAGGTCGGCGCGCACGAGGCCGTCCATGAACGAGACGCCCACGCCCGCACCCGACATTGGACGGCCGGGGTGACTCCACAGGTCCCGCGGGCCCGCCCAGCCGATGTCGCCGAACACGACGCCGCGCGCGGCCGCGAGGCCGCGACCCAGTTCCAGTCGCGTGAGCCAGTAACTGTCACCGCCCTGCGTGCCCGGGCGCTGACCTCGCACGGTCTCGGTCCCGCCGAGCAGGAAGAGCCGCTGCACGGGCGCCTTGTCCGAGATGCCGGCGCCCAGCGTAAGTGACGCGGCGGTGCGCTGGCCAAAACCCCGCGAGATGGTAAGGTCGAGCGCGGCGCGCGTGTAGAGCTCCGCGTCCAGACTGTCCGCGGTCGGCGCGAACCAACCGCCTTCGAGCCGCAGCTCGCTGAACCCGCGCCAGCCCTGGGGATCGAGCCCGGCGCTGCGCACGTCGCGGATCGAAAGACCGGCCACGTTCCCGCGCGTCGCGATGATGTTCTCGGCGAACTCGGTTCCAGTCCCCATCGCCCGCGCCAGGCTGAACCGCGCCGTCACGTCGGCTTCGCCCTGATGCTCGGCGAAGAATCGCGTGGTGAGGCTGCCGCCGGTGGTGGTCCGCGTCAGGTCGATACCGGCGCTGCGGAAATAGAAGCCGTCGTCGCGCCCGAAGAGGAGCGCGCCAATACCCGCGCCGAACGACAGCGGCGCCCCCCAGTCGCTGGCGACCGCCAGGCGCCGATAGCCGCCCAGGCGCCACGTCGTGCGGCCGTTGCTGCGCGCCATGCCCAGCTCCGCGTTAGGCGACCAGTCGCCGGTGCCGAGTCGTGCCGACCCGTCGATCGCGTAACCTTTCCCCAGGTCCGTCGACCCGGCGATTCCGGTCGAGAAGCCTTCGACACGGTTGTACCGGGTCTGACCCAGGCCATACTGCCACAGGATCGGCTGTGGCGCCCATCCGGACTGCAGCGAGAAATCCAGCGACTTCAGCAGCTCATCGCGCTCGGCCGTTCCGAACAGTTCTTCGCCGGGATCGTAGATCGAAGACGGGAGATCGGGCGAGTTGGCCAGCACGGTCGAATCGCACGGAACCCTGACCGCCATCCGCAGCGCACCTTCATGGCGATCCCAGTCCCGCGTGTACGAACCGGTTGCCGCGCACTCCTGCTTGCGCTGGCGAGCTCTCGTTTCCGCCCGCTCGGCCGCCGCTCGCGCGATGGCACGGTTCCTCGCTCGGCGCTCCTCGGCGGGCAGGTTTCGCCACGAACCTGTGTCGCCCGGGAACAGCGAGTCACGCAATGATTTTGCGGGCGGCGGCAGCGCGGGAAATGCCTCGGGCCCATTCACGCTCGCGTACGTGAAGGACTCTTCGATGCGCACGGGAACCCGCATGAAACCCGCCTGCGCATTGGCCATCGCATACTGTCTGCGCGGCAGCCAGAACCGGCCGCCGAAGAGTCCGTACTCGATCGTCACGGCCTCGAGGTTCGCTTTCAGCGGCGACATCATCCCTCGAACCCAACCCGGCACGTCGTCCTCTTCCTCCAGCTCGCGCAGTTCGTTCATGCCACCGCGACGCGACGAGTCCTGCTTCGACCGCTGCGACTCTTCCTTCGCAACCGCCCAGATGTCCATTGGCGCCGAGAATCGATACACCGCGCGCACGAGCTGGCCGCTCGACGCGTCGAACCAGAACGATCCCACGGACAATCGCCATTCGGGCCGCCGGGGTTCGACGCGCAACTCGCGCAGCGTTATCCGCGTGCGGTCGGGCATGGTGAAGATCAGCGAGTCTCCACTGCTGTAGCGGTAGTACGCTTCTGACCCGGTGGCGATCGGGTGGACAAGTTCCCGATCATCCACTTCAGCCCGGGAGACCCCCGACCCGCCGATCCACAATGCCTCGCGGCCCGGGTAGTACGGGACGGGCGACGTCATATCGGACTCGAAGTCCGCCGTCCCGCCGAACGACGGAGCGACCGCGCGCTCGCCGCTGATGTCCACCAGCGCGCCGCTGTTCCGCGTCCATCGCACTCGGGAAGCGACTTCGGTCCGGAACAGCAGGCGGTCCCGGCCGATGGCCCGGAAGCCAAGCCCGACGGAGATCCGCTGGTATGTCTTGGCATCGTACGATTGGAGGCTCGAATCCTGCCGCAGCCGCGCAATGCGCGCGCGGTACAGCAGCTCGCGAGCCCCGTCGTCGGCGAAGGCCGTGCGCTCGAGTTCGGGAGTCACCGAGTCGCGACGCGGGGGCCGTCGGTCCCTGGACGAGCTTCGGATGGACTCCTCGATCACCACCGCCAGGGAATCGCGCTGTCGCTGCTTCAGGCTGTCCTCCCGGGTTTGCACCCGGACGGTGACCTGGAGGGCGAGGGACAACGTGACGACGGCCAGCATGAAAGCGAGTCCTCCTTGACGGGAGAGACTATACGCCGGTGGAGCCCGGCGGGTTTCCGAGGGTCGTTAACCGGGCTGTTCGTCTCAGCGAGCTGTTCCTCGCTTGGCCCCGGTATCGGGGACGACGCGATCTGGTCCGGGCCTCATCGGCGCCGCCTTCAGCGAGCCGCTGTGCATCCGCAGGATTTGCAGGCGCTGCTGGAAGTCCCTGTTGAGCCGCTCCTCACGCGCTTCCGGCAGCTGCAGGAACGTCATGCCTAACGCAAACGCCACCATGAGCCACGGCATGACCGGTGATCCAGGCAGGCCACCCTGACCGCCTCGCCGCGCACCCATTCGGGAGGCCAGCGCCGGAAAGCGACGTTGCATCCATACGGTCGCGGCCAGCAGCGCCCCGCCCAGCAACGCCAGAACGATGGGAAAGTAGGCCGTCGACTTGAACACTTCCGCCGCGAGGTAGACGAGATACAGGAAGAACGCGAACACGCCAAAGACCAGGTGCGTTCGGCGTCCCATCACCAGCGCCACGGCCACGGCGCCCAGTGCAAGCACCGGCAGGCCATGTCGCCAGACTCCGGCGACGGGCCACATGGAGAGGATCGCGATGGACAGCGTCACCAGGCCCGTGATCCACAGCGGAAATGCCATGTCGCCACGGCCCGGCCCTGCCTGACGAGGCATCCGTCGATCGGTCGTGTCCGCAATGGCGCAGACGAACAGGGCGCCCGTCATCTGAATCCAGCGCTCGAGAACCGGCGTCAGGTCGATGCCGACCGCGCGTGGCAGGTGCATGACGAGCCCGAACAACGCGACGCCGATCGGCAACACGACCGCGGACCATGACCGTCGGCGGAGGACGAGCAGCCCGGCCAGAATCGTCGCCAGCTCCGCGATCAGCCAGCGTGTCGCCTCGGCGGCTGGATACTCGGGGTAGTACGGCTGTCCCCACGTCTCGACCGGCCACCAGCCTGTGAGAGATTCGATTGCCCAGACTGCTACCGGAGTGAGGGAGACAGCGACCATGGCCGCAATACCGGCCGCCTCCCTGAAATCGCGCCGCTCGAGCCAGATCGACGCTGCCGCGGCCGCGGCCGCGTACAGCAGTATGACGAGCAACACGCCCGCCGGCCCCAGCGAGAGCCAGCGCTGAGCGAGGAACCACCCGCCGGCGAACACGACGAGCAGCGCGCCCAGTGCATAGGCGATCGTGACCCAGTTGAAACCGCGCGGCATCTCGCGCAAAACCGCACCGTCTTCGGTGGCGAGGGACACCAGCGACGCGTGCTGCGCGGCGGTGATCATGCCGCGCGACAAGGCCTGCTGAAGGAAATCGTCGATCGATCGGGGCACTGGTTCGCGAGAGGTGTTCGTCGCAACGCTGCCAGCCGCGACAGCACGGGACAAGGGGGATTCCCTCTCATAGTCCCGGCTGATGGCTTGCCGCGCCACCCGGCCTGCACCACACTCATTGAATCGAGGTCAGCGTCCAACATGCGTGATCGAGCGAACGTCGACAGAGGCATCTCGCGTGGCACCACGGAAGCTCTAAGGGCGTTCGTGGTCGCGGCGTTGCTGCTTTCGTCCATCGCGCTAGAAAGTGCGGCGCAGGGCGAGATCAGCGGGCGCGTGCTGGCGCCCGACAGTGGACGCCCGCCGATTCAGGGTGCCGAGGCGTCAATCTCGAAGCTCGGGCGCAGGGTGCTGAGTGACTCGTCAGGCCGATTTCGCCTGAAGGACATCCCACCGGGCCAGCACGTCGTGGTGCTGCGGGCAATCGGCTTTCGATCGGAGTCGTCTACCGTGACGATCGATTTCGACGAGGTGGTTTCGTGGGATGTGGTCCTGACCCGATCAACCGGCACCGTTCTGCCTGAGCGCGTTATCTCTGCGCCTGGGGAACGGCCGACGGCCAAACTGGCCGAGTTCACGGAGCGCCGGGAGGCCGGGATCGGACACTTCCTGACCAGGGAGCAGCTGGCGAAAGCCGAAGGCGGGTTCCGTAAGACCGGCGACCTGATCGCAATCCTTCCCGGTGTCAATGCGCGGAAGGGGGGGAACAAAGTTTGGATAGCAACCGGACGGGCGACAAGCACCGGATGCGCGTTCTGCACCATGAGCGTGGAGCAACTCAATCCCTCTGACGTTGTTTCCGGGGCGCGCCCGGCGTGCTTCATGGATGTCTATCTCGACGGCGCCATGGTCTTCGACTCACGCCATCCCGGGAACGGTCTCTTCGACGTGAATTCGGTGCCGCCGGAACACATCGCCGGGATCGAGGTCTACAGCAGCGCCGCGCAGGTCCCCGCGAAATACAACCGCACCGGAAACGGATGCGGCGTGCTGCTGATCTGGACGCGCTGACCCTCGCCTAACCGGCCGCCGGGAAGAAGTGACACCCGGAGCGCTCCGCCTCGATCACCGCGAAAAACCCCGACGGCTGCAGGATCACGCCCGGAATGACCTGCTGGAGCACGACCGCGCGCGCGGCGGTGCTGTCGATGCCGGCCTTCCTCGCCTCGCGGCTCACCACCGAGCGCCCGAACGCGTAGTTGCACGCCAGCACGATGCCGCCCGCCGCGATGAAGCCGTCGATCGACGTGCCGCGACGCCCTCCGCCAGCACCCTCCCTCGACAGGAACGGGTTCTGTTTCGCCGGTTCACCGCTCGCCGGGTCGTCGATCTTGTCCTGCGTGCCGACCTCGTGCCGCTCCCAGAAGGCGTGGTTCATGATCATCGGGATCGCTTCATGTCGGATCACGAGAACGGTCGACACGTCCTTCGCTTCGTCGCCATAGACCTCCTGCACGCTCCGCTTCCAGTCGACCGCGCGCCACAGTCCCACCCCTTCATTCACGATCGGGTTGTCAAAGACGGCCCGGAACGGACCCGTGACCCGGTCCCGCCACGTCATGTCCCAGTCGGCACTCACCGGCCGCGGACCCTCAGGCTGTGCGCCTAACGCGGTGGGGAGCAGCGCGCCGGTGGCGGAAAGTGCCGCCACGCTGCCCAGGAATTGCCGCCGATTGCCGTCCATAAATCCTCCAGGTCGCCATCAGGTCGTTTCGAACGATAGGGAACGGCGCCAGAGGTGAACAGGTCGAAAGGGACTACCCGTTGTCGGGCGTTCGCGGACCGTCTTGCGGCTGGACGGTCCCTGCCGCCGGTCCATATTCCCGGTACCACCCCCGCACACGTGATCGACGACCTCAAACTGCTGCGCGAGACGCTCGCCCCGAGGTATGTCCTGGCCGAGGAAATCGGGCGCGGCGGGATGGCCACCGTGTACCGCGCGCGCGACGTGAAGCACGAGCGCGACGTTGCGGTCAAGGTCCTCGACCCCAGTCTCGGGTCCGCGATCGGGCTGGAACGTTTCGAGCGAGAGATCGCGATCGCCGCCGCGCTGCAGCACGCGAATATCGTCCCGCTGTACGACTCGGGTGGCAGCGGCAGTGTGCTCTACTTCATCATGCCGCTGGTCAGCGGCGAGTCGCTGCGCCAGCGGATGAGGCGGGAGACGCAACTGCCCCTGCCTGACGCGATCTCGATCGTGCGCGACGTGGCTGCCGCGCTCACGCACGCTCACAGCCTCGGCGTCGTCCACCGGGATATCAAGCCGGAGAACATCCTGCTGAGCGGCGGCAAGGCGATGGTCACCGACTTCGGGATCGCGCGGGCCGTCACCAGCGCCGGCAACCAGGCGCTCACCGAGCTGGGCGTGGCGTTAGGCACGCCGGCCTACATGAGCCCTGAACAGGCGGGCGGCTCAGAATACGTCGATGGCCGCGCCGACATCTACGCGCTGGGATGCGTCCTGTTCGAAATGCTGGCCGGGGAGCCGCCGTTCTCCGGACGCACCGCCCAGGCCCTGCTGTCGCGCCATCTGCATGAGCGACCGCCGTCACTGCGGGTGGTCAGACCGACCGTCAGCGACGGGCTGCAGCAGGCCGTCGAAAAGGCCCTCGCCAAGGTGCCGGCGGACCGCTTCACCACCGCTGTTGGATTCGCTGACGCGCTGGAGGCTGCGCAGCTGGCCAGCATCAGCGGCGCGGCGCAGGTGGAAAGGATCCGCCGGCGGCCGCGCGTACTGCTCGGAGTGGCCGGGCTGGTGGCGCTCGCGCTCATCGCGACGCGCGTGGCCCTCGGCCGCGAACCGCCGGCAGACCCGAACCGTGTCGTCGTGTATCCCCTGTCCGTGCCGGGAGCCGGCACGGAGTCCGCCGCCGGGGAACAGGTCGCGCTCATGATCGAGAGCGTGCTGGAACACACGGAGCCACTGCGCTGGCTCGACGGACAGGCCCTGCTCGGACCCGATCGCCGCGCTGACGCGCGGATCCTGGGCGCCGAGGCGGCGAAGGTGGCGCGGCGTTCCGGGGCACGGTACTACCTGGACGGAGCGCTCGTCAGCGATCGCGATTCGCAGACGGTCATCATCCGGTTGCACGACGCGCTGGCGGACTCCCTGGTGCGCCAGGAGAGCGTGTCCGGACCCGTGGCATCCACGTCGCCGCCCCAACTCGCGCTCCGGGCGGTCGCGCTGATCCTGCCGCGGCTGCTGCCGCCTAACGGGCGTGTGGACGTGTCCTACCTTGCCGACCGGAACCCGGCCGCCGTCGCCGACTGGCTGCAGGGAGAGCGCGAATACAACCGGTCCAGGTACTCGCTGGCGATGCTGCACCTGAATCGCGCGCTGGCCCGCGACTCGGCGCTCGGCGTCGCGGCACTCAAGGGGGCGCTGGCCACCACCTACCTGCAGGACTATTCCGCGGCGCGGGGACTCCTCGACGTCGCGCTTCGCCACGAGGCGCAGCTCCCACGCCACCACCTCGCCCTGGCGCGCGGGCTTCGCCACTTCGTCGCCGGACGGGCCGACTCGGCACTGATGTCCCTGGCGCAAGCCAGCGCGTTGGACTCCACCTGGAGCGAACCGTGGATGCTCGTCGCGGAGACCAACCATCATCTCATGCCTGCCTCGGTCGCCGACTCGGTGACCGAACAAAGCCTGACGACTGCGCTACGGCTGCAACCGGGGTTCGCGCCGGCGTTGTTCCATCTCGTGGAGTTCGTCACGCGCCGCGGCGAGGCGCGCAGCGCCAGGGCGGTCATGCACCAGATCGAAGCGGCCGCGCCCGACAGCGACTGGACCTTCCAGGCCGACCTGATGGTGCGCTGCACGTTCGACGGTCCGGAGTCGATCGATTGGACCCGGGCAGTGAGCCGCGCCAGCGACCGCGTCGTGGACGTCGCCCGGATCCTGGGCGGCGGCGCCGTGAGCATTCCGTGCGCCCGTGCCGCGCTGCAGGCCGTGCTCCAACACGACTCGGACACCTCGGCGATGCACGCGATCTATCGCTGGTCAGCGCTGAAGGGCCTGAACTACCTCGACATGATGGAGGGTCGTGATTCGGCGGCGCGCGCGCTCCTCGATTCTGTCAGCACGGGAATCCCGGCCGCGGTCTCGCTGCACGTCCTCGACGCGGCGGCTGGCTCACGGACGAGCGAAGCGCAGGCCGACTCGGCGATGCGCACGCTGTCGAGCGTTCCCGTGAACCGGATGTCAACCGTGAGGTTGCGCTACGTATCTCTCTGGGCCTGGCACCGTCGCGATGAAACGCGACTCGACTCGGTCGCGCGACGGATGCGCGTCATTGCCGATTCCACCAAGCTGGGAACTGACCGGCTCGTGCTCGACGGAACCGAGGCCCGCCTGGCGCTGCTTCGCGGCGACACGACGTCGGCGCTTCGCCTGCTGAAAGCCCTCCGGCCGGCGGCGGATCCGTCTTTTATCACCTGGGATCTCTGGGAATCAGCGGCGAGCGAGCGCCTGCTGCTGGCCGAATTGCAGTTGGCCACCGGCGACGCCCCGGGCGCCTGGGAGACGGCCAGGGCCTTTGACTCGCCACGCTCGCAAGTCCAGCAGCTGTATCTGGCGGCGAGCCTGAACGTTAGGCTTCGCGCGGCCGAGCAGCTCGGCCGGGGAGCGGACAGGGCCCGGATGGAGGCGCGGCTCCGGGCGCTCGGCAGGCGGGATCTCCTGGGCGGACGCGGGGCGACCTAGCCGCCTTATCGGGGCGGTGGTACGTTCGCCGGACCCTGACCAGGGAATCCCGGCGGGGGGTTGCCCGCCCTACGCACGAGAGGCTCCAATGGCAAGCACCGAGGCCCGGCTCAAGAAGCTCGACAAGAAGGCCCAGAATCTCGAGGCGCTGGTCAAGAAGGCGAAGGTGGAGGCGAAGAAAGGGAAAGGCGACATCGCCAAGCTGAAGAAGGACGTCGCCAAGGCGCAGAAGGACATCGCGCAGATCATCAAGTGGATCCAGTCGGAAGTCGCCTGGTCAGCAGAAGTGACCAAGATGCTGCGGATGATCGACTGGGCTGCACTCGCGGTCGCCTTCCCCGGCACCGGTGGTACGAATCCTCCGCAGACGCCGCCCGACTGGCCGCCTCCAGAAGCATGATCCCAACGTCGCGACGGGGCGGGGGGTAACCCTCGCCCCCGGGGTGAGCGTGTGATGGCAACGCCCGCGAAATCGCGTCGGTTCCGTTACATCGCCACGGCTTCAGCCGGCCTGGCGCTGTCGTGTCCTTTGGGCACGCCCCCGACCATCGCGGACATCGTCGTTGAATTCCCGGGGACAACCGCGGCCAATCCGCCGCTCCTGTTGTACAGCGGACGCGAAGGCGCCAACTGCCCTGAGTTCGAACCGCACGTGGCCAATCCGACGGTCACGCTCGACGACGTGTCGTTCGACATCACGTGCCCTGTTGAGATGGATGCCTTCGCGCCAGGTCTGGGTGCCTTCGCGCGCTCGCTCGATCCAACGGTACCGGGCGATGTGGAATGGCTCGAGACCGCGATTGAGAGCGGCTCATTGGCGATTTCGCTTCCGGAATTGACAAGTGTTCCGCTCCGCCTGTGGATAGTCGCCTCGACAGCCACCGACATCGCCACGGCAAAGGGCATGCGGGACCGGCTCCTCGACAAGGCGTATCCGATCCTCGAGACCATGGGGACGGGATTGACCCTCGATACGGCTTCGTCCCCGTTGATTCCGTCGGTGATTGACCCGAACTGCGACAAGGCCGGTATCATCTCGACGAACCCGCTGATCTACGACGCAACGCGGATCAATGTCTACTTCGTCAGGAACTACCGGAACCTTCCTGACCTGACGCCCGCCCAGAACTGCTGGCTGAAGACGCATCCGGAAATCGTGTTCATCTCATGGGGGAACTCGAACGTCGTTGATCCCACACTCGCGCACGAACTTGGACATGCGCTGGGACTCGTGCACCCGAACGCGGACGGTGGCCACACGTACCTGGTGCCCGGATTCGACGCGTTCAACCTGATGGCGACCAACACCGACGTCACGAATGCATCGATCGGCCAGCTCTACGCACTCAACTTCTCGAGCGGTTCGTGGCTTAACCGCACGGGCTCACTGTTTGTGAAACCGGTTGTGCGAGACTGTCAGGATAGCTGGGGAACGGGGGTCTGCCCTGCCCTCACGTCGTTCGAACCCGGGTGGCCGCCGTGACCGGGCCGCGCCGCTGGCCGGTGGTCGCGCTGCTTGGCACGCTCGCGTGCCCGGGCGTGCTTCAGGAGCTCAGCCCCGTGGAAGAAGTCACGGTCGAGCGTTACCTCGCCTGCATCGACTGCATCATCCCGCTGGACAGCGTGCGCGCGCTCGCAACGCGGAAGGCCGACGCCACCGTCGACTCACTCAACAGCGGACTGTTGTACGGCCCCGGGCTCCAGGCGGTGGCGGCGGCGGAGAGCATCCTGGTGATCGGGTACGTGCGCGACTCGATCTGGCGCGCGCAGAAGGGTCTGTTGCCGTTGCCGCAACGGCTCATCTACGTGAGCGAGGCTCGTGAGCGATACGTGAACGGGTACCGGTCCCGAGGGGCCATCGGCATGGGATGGATCCACACGCCGCGCGCCGTCGCGCATCTCGATTCGGCAGCCGCGCTGCCGCTGCCGGCGTCGGTGAAACGGGCCGTGCTCTATGCGCGGGACAGCCTGCCGCCCCAGTAGCCGCATTCGTTGCCGCGTCACCTGTGATCCGGTGACACCGTGGCAGCCGCCCTGTTAGCATCAGCGATGCCCGGCGCACCACCCGCTCTCGAAGTTCGCGCTCTTCGCAAGACGTTCGGCACGGTCGTGGCGGTTGATGACCTGGACCTCGAGGTTCACAGCGGCGAGTGCTTCGGCCTGCTGGGCCCGAATGGCGCCGGCAAGACCACCACGATCGAAATCTGCGAGGGGCTGCAGGAGCCGGATTCAGGTGACGTGATCGTGCTGGGTCGGCGATGGGCGTCCGACGAACGGATCCTCCGCGAGCGACTGGGCGTTCAACTGCAGGAGACCCAGTTCTCCGAGAAGGTCACGGTCGAGGAAACGATCACGCTGTTTCGCAGCTTTTTTCAGCGTGGACCAGCAGTCGAAGAGATCATCGGCCTGGTACAGCTCGACGAAAAGCGCTCCGCGCGGGTCGGCACGCTGTCCGGCGGGCAGAAGCAGCGCCTGTCGGTGGCCTGCGCACTGGCCGGCGATCCCGAGCTGCTGTTCCTGGACGAACCGACCACCGGCCTCGATCCGCAATCGCGGCGACAGCTCTGGGATCTCGTGGAGCGGCTGCGCGCGTCAGGCCGGAGCATCGTGCTCACCACGCATTACATGGAAGAGGCCGAGCGGCTGTGCGACCGGGTGGCGATCGTGGATCACGGGAAGGTGATCGCCATCGACACGCCGCGGGCACTGATCCGTTCGTTAGGCGCGGAGCAGGTGGTCGAGGTCGAGCTGGCCGAAGGGGCCGCGGTGCCGGGAGGGATCTTCGCCTCCACGACCGGGGTGCTGGAGGCGCGGATCGACGGGCCGGTGTGGACGCTGCAGGTCTCCGCCGCGCACGAGGCCGTGCCGGCCGTGCTGCGGACCCTCGAGCAGGCGGGCCTGTCCCTGACCGAGCTGCGCACGCACATGCCAACGCTCGAAGACGTCTTCGTGTCGCTCACCGGCCGCCACCTGAGGGAGCAGTGAGCGACACCGCACCGAAGAACCAGCGCCCCGCTCCGGCCGGCGCGTGGAATCCACAGCCGGGCAAGGTCTCGTCGCCGCTGGTGCAGCTCACGCTCATCCGTTTCCGGGAGTTCCTCCGCGAGCCCGAGGCCGTCTTCTGGACCTTCATCTTCCCGCTGTTGCTCGCCAGCGGGCTTGGGCTGGCATTCCGGTCGCGGCCGGCTGACGTGGCGAAGGTCGGCGTGCTGTCTTCCGCGCCGGCGGCCGGGATGGTCCGGACGTCGCTGGCCGCCGACAGCACGCTGCGGGTCGTGAGTCTGGATGACACGGCCGCGGGAACCGCACTCCGCATCGGCACGGTGGCGCTGGTGGTCGTGGCGCTGGACTCACAGCGCGTGGAGTATCGCTTCGACCGCGCCCGCACCGAGGCGCGCACGGCACGGCTGCTCGTCGACGAAGCGCTGCAGCGTGCGAAGGGCCGCAGAGATGCGCTCGCGTTCACAGACTCGTTCATCAACGAACGCGGATCGCGCTACATCGACTTCGTGCTCCCCGGCCTGCTCGCGATGAACCTGATGGGCAGCGGGATGTGGGGGATCGGCTTCAGCATCGTGGACGCGCGGCGCAAGAAGCTGCTGAAGCGCTTCGTGGCGACGCCCATGCGGCGGTATCACTACCTGGCGTCCTTCCTGCTGATGCGGCTGGGGCTGATGGTGATCGAGGTGTCCGTGATCACCCTGTTCGGCCACTTCGCGTTCGGCGTGCCACTACGGGGATCGCTCGTGGCTTTCGCGGTTGCCTGCCTGCTGGGCGCGCTCGTGTTCGGGTCGTTAGGCCTGCTGGTGGCGTCGCGCGCCCGCACGATCGAGGCCGCGTCCGGCCTGATGAACCTGCTCATGCTCCCGATGTGGGTCGCGTCCGGCGTGTTCTTCTCGGCCGCCAACTTTCCCGACGCCGTTCAGCCGATCATCCAGGCGCTGCCGCTCACGGCGGTGGTGGATTCGGTGCGGGGCATCATGATCCAGGGGCTGGGCTGGGCGGCCCTCGCTCCGGAATTCGCGATTGTGGCAGCCTGGCTCGTGCTCACCTTCGGGGTCGCGCTGCGGTTCTTCCGTTGGCGATGACCCAGCCGCGCGGCCGGATTCTCCTCGCTTTCGCGTCGATCTATCTCATCTGGGGATCGACTTACTTATTCATGCGATTTGCAGTGGAGACGCTGCCCCCCGTGGCGCTGGCGGGCGTCAGGTACTTCGTGGCGGGCGCCATACTCCTCGCCATTGCGTCGTGGCGCCGCATTCCGGAGTCGAGAAAGGTGCCGTGGCGCGGGCATGCGGTCGTCGGCACACTGCTCACCGCCGGGAACGGTTCCGTCGCGCTCGCGGTGCAACGCATACCGTCGGGGGTGGCGGCACTGCTGGTGGCGCTGACGCCCTGCCTGATGGTGCTGCTCGAATGGTGGTGGCGTCGCGGATCGCGACCGACTGTTGGAGTCGTATCGGGGCTCGTTCTGGGTGTTGCCGGTATGCTGGTGCTGGTGGGCCCGCGTTCACTGGGCGGTGAGCCAATCGATCCGGTTGGAGCAGGCATCGTGCTCTTCGGCTCCGCCGCGTGGGCAGTCGGGTCCGTCTACTCCCGCACCCTGCCGCGCTTCGAGTCCGCCATGCGCACCAGCGCCATCCAGATGCTCGCTGGTGGAGCGGTCGTCACCGTGATTGCCCTGGTGAGCGGAGACTTCGGACGCTTCGACCCGTCAATGGCGTCGTTCAAGTCCGTCTTCGCGTTTGCGTACCTGATTCTCGTCGGCTCTCTGGTTGGCTATTCGTCGTACATGTATCTGCTGGGAGTCACCAGCGCCGCACGCGCGTCGACGTACGCGTTCGTGAACCCGGTCGTCGCCGTGTTCCTGGGCGCGGCGTTCGCCAACGAGTCGTTGAGTCCCCGGGTATTGGGCGCGGGCGCGATCATCGTCCTGGCCGTCGCGCTGATCACGCTCTTCGGCGGGGAGCGGAGGCTGCCGCCGACGCGTCCGCGAGCCGGCGAGGGGATGGAAGTGCATGAGGCGCCGTGAGGGAACAGCGCAAAGCGGAAGGCGCAAAGCGCCAGGCGTGTGGTCGAACCCAACCAGTGTGGCCTGACGGGAAGATGCTGACGCCGGTATCGTCAGTTGATCGAAATCCCTTTGCGCGTTGCGATTTGCGCATTGCGCTCACCCTGAGATCTGACCTTCGCTCTGTCGCACAACGATCTTTCCCCCGAATCCCTGCACGCCGCCCTGGCGCGCGTGACCACCTGGATCGAACGCTACCTCGAGGATCCCGGCCGGTTTCCGGTCCTGTCGAGCGCCGCGCCGGGTGACATCGCCAGGCAACTGCCGGCCTCGCCCCCGGCGAACGCGGAATCGATGGACGCGATCCTCGACGACTTCGAGCGCGTCCTTCTGCCGGGCGTGACGCACTGGAACCACCCCGGCTTCTTCGCCTACTTCGCCATTACCGGATCCGCTCCGGGCGTGCTGGCCGAAATGCTCGCGGCCGCGCTCAACATCAATGCCATGCTCTGGAAGACGTCGCCGGCGGCGACGGAGCTCGAAGAGCGCGCGCTGGACTGGCTGCGACAGATGCTCGGGCTGGGCGAGGGATGGTTCGGCGTCATCAACGACACCGCATCCATCACCACGCTCCTGGCGTTGGCGGCGGCCCGCGAGGCGCGCGGTGAACTCCAGGTAAGGCAGCGCGGCCTGGCCGGCCGGACCGACCTGCCCGTCCTCCGCGTCTACCTGTCCGAGCAGGCGCACTCCTCGGTGGACAAGGCCGCCATCACGTTAGGCATCGGCCACGAGAACTGCGTCCACGTCCCGGTGGACGCCGCGTTCCGCATGCGGGCCGACGCGCTCCAGGCGGCCATCGACGACGATCGCGCCGCCGGGCGGCTTCCCCTGGCGGTCGTGGCCACGGTCGGCACGACCAGCACGGCCAGCATCGATCCGGTGCCCGCCCTTGCGGACGTTTGCGCGAACGCCGGCGCGTGGCTCCACGTTGACGCCTCCTACGCGGGCACCGCGGCCATCGTCCCGGAATGCCGCGAGGCTCTCGCCGGCGTCGACCGCGCCGATTCCCTGGTCGTGAACCCGCACAAGTGGATGTTCACCCCGGTCGACCTCTCCGCCATGTACACGCGTCGGCCCGACGTGCTGAAGCGCGCATTCTCGCTCGTGCCCGATTACCTGACGACGGCTGAACAGGGCGAGGTCGTGAACCTGATGGATTACGGCGTGCAGCTCGGCCGTCGTTTCCGCGCGCTGAAACTGTGGATGGTCATCCGCGCCTTCGGCGTGAAGGGCATCGTCGAACGACTGCGCGCGCACATGGCCATGGCGAGCGAGTTTGCGGCGTGGGTGGAGGCGGATACCGAATGGCTGCTGGCGGCCCCGCAGATGTTTTCGCTGGTGTGCTTCCGCTTCGCGCCGTTCGGCGCGTCGCCGGCGGAATGCGACGCCATGAACCAGCGCATCCTCGATCGCGTGAACGCGAGCGGTCGCGTCTACCTGTCGCACACGAAACTCTACGGCCGGCTCGTGCTGCGACTGGCCATCGGCAATCTGCGCACCGAGCGACGTCACGTCGCCGAAGCGTGGTCTCTCCTCAGAGAAGCGGCTGGTGAAGTCCGGGCCCGGTGACACGCGGCCCGTTACTTGATATTTCAAACATTTGCTCGTAGCATCAGGCCGACTCCTCGGGAGCGTGGCGCGTGCGCGTGCTGGTGATCGGCGGAGGGCCGGGCGGCCTCTACACCGCGCTGCTGATCAAGCGGCGTAACCCGCAAGCGCACGTCGGAGTCATCGATCGCAACCGCCCCGACCACACCTTCGGATGGGGCGTGGTCCTGTCCGATCTCACCGTCGCCAACCTGCGAGCCGCCGACCCGGCGAGCGCCGCGCCGATCTCTGCCGCCCTGCATCACTGGGATGATATCGCGGTCCACTTCGGCGGCCAGACCATCCGATCCGGAGGACACGGCTTCAGCGGCATCGGTCGTCACCAGCTGCTCGCCCTCCTTCAGCAGCGCTGCCGGGACCTTGGCGTACGATTGGAACACGAGCGCGACCTTTCGGTGGCCGACCTCGAACGATCAGTCGCTGAGCACGGAATCGACTTGGTTGTCGCCGCGGACGGGATCAACAGCGGCGTGCGCAACCAGTTTGCCGGGACCTATCGTCCCGATGTCGACGTGCGTCGTTGCCGGTACGTCTGGTTGGGCACGCCTCACCAGTTCGACGCCTTCACCTTCGCGTTCGCCGAAACGCGGTCGGGCTGGTTCCAGGCACATGCGTACCAGTTTGCCACCGACACCAGCACGTTCATCGTGGAAACGCCATGGGAGGTCTGGGAGAACGCGGGTCTGGGAGCGATGTCGGAGCGGGAGTCAATCGAATTCTGCGAACGTCTCTTTGACTTCGTCCTGGAGGGCGCGCCGCTCCACAGTAACGCGGCGCACCTCCGCGGATCGGCACAATGGGCGCGCTTCCCGCGCGTGACCTGCGCGGATTGGGTGCACTGGCTGAACGTCGAGAATCGCCGGGTCCCCACCGTCCTCCTCGGCGACGCCGCGCACACCGCTCACTTCTCGATCGGCTCGGGCACCAAGCTGGCGATGGAGGATGCCATTGCGCTGGACGCGCTGCTGGCGGCCCATCCCGGCGACGTCCGAACGGCGCTCGTGCGATACCAGGCCGAGCGCTCGGTCGAGGTGCTGAAGCTGCAGAATGCCGCGCGCAATTCAACCGAATGGTTCGAGCACGTGGATCGTTATGCGCGCCTCGCGCCGGAACAGTTCGCGTACTCCCTGCTCACGAGGTCGCAGCGGATATCCCACGAGAACCTCCGCGTGCGTGACGCGAAGTACGTCGAGGCGTTCGAGCGCTGGTTTGCGCAGAAGTCAGGCCTGACAATCGCGCCCGCCACCGCGCCGCCACCGGCCATCTTCACGCCGTTCCGCGCGCGGGGCGTCACGCTCGCCAACCGGATCGTGGTTTCTCCCATGGCGCAGTACACAGCCGAGAACGATGGAATGCCCACCGACTGGCACTTCGTGCATTTGGGCGCACGAGCCACGGGAGGCGCCGGACTGGTCATGACGGAGATGACCTGCGTTGCGCCCGACGCCCGCATCACACCCTGGTGCACCGGTCTCTGGAACGACTCGCACCGCGATGCGTGGGCGCGCATTGTCCGATTCGTCCACGAATACAGCACGGCGAAGATCGGGCTCCAGCTCGGCCACGCCGGGGGAAAGGGCGCGACGAAAAAGATGTGGGAGGGCGTCGACCAACCGTTGCCCAGCGGGGAATGGCCCGTGATCTCCGCTTCGGAAACGCAGTACCTCCCCGGCGTGTCGCAGGTGGCGCGGGCGATGACCGAGGCCGACATGGACCGCGTCACCGCCGAGTTCGTGCGCGCCACGAAGTTGGGAGTCGAAGCCGGCTTCGACTGGCTCGAACTCCACTCGGCACACGGGTATCTGCTCTCCAGTTTCCTTTCGCCGCTCACGAACAAGCGCGACGACGCGTACGGCGGCGACCTGGCCAATCGAGCGCGCTTTCCGCTGCGCGTGTTCGCCGCGATGCGCACCGAGTGGCCCGCGCACCTGCCGATGTCGATTCGCATCTCCGCGCACGACTGGTCCACGGGTGGAAACACCGCCGACGAGGCGGTCGAGATCGCGCGCCTGTTCCGCGCCGCCGGCGCTGACCTGATCGATGTTTCCGCAGGCCAGGTGGTGAATCACGAGCAGCCCGTCTTTGGCCGCATGTGGCAGACACCATTCGCGGACCGGATCCGCCAGGAGGCGTGCATCTCGACCATCGCGGTTGGCGCGATCACCGACGCCGACCAGGCGAACGGAATCATCGCGTCGGGGCGTGCTGATCTCGTTGCGATCGGACGGCCACATCTCGTGAATCCGGCGTGGACCCTGTCCGAGGCGGCGCGGTGGGGCTACGCCGGCGCGACGTGGCCAGACCAGTATCTCCCCGGCAAGGCGCAGCTCGAACGACTGATCGCGCGCGAACGCGCGGCCGCGGGAGCAAGCGTGGTCACTGCGGGGCCGCCCCGTGGAGAATTGACGTGAGTTCGCTCGCCGGACGTCACGCGCTGGTAACCGGCGCCAATCGCGGCATCGGCGCGGCCATCGCCCGCGCTCTCTCGAACGAGGGGGCAGGCGTGACCCTCATGGTCCGCAACGCGGAGCGTGCGCGGACCGTGGCCGGAATGCTCTCCGGACCTCACGCCACTGTCATCGCCGACCTGACCGATCGCGCCGCCGTTCACGCCGCCTGCGCCGAGGCCGCGGAGCGCCTTGGGCCTGTCGATATCCTGGTCAACAACGCGGGATCCACGGAATCGGCTCCATTCCTCAAGTCAGATCCGGAGCTCTTCGAGCGCATGATCGCGATCCACCTGCTCGGTGCCGTTCACGCCACGCAGGCGGTCCTGCCTTCCATGATCGAGCGTGGTCACGGCCAGGTGATCAACGTGGCAAGCACCGCCGGCCTCCACGGCGAGGCGTATGTGACCGCCTATGTCGCGGCCAAGCACGCCCTCGTGGGGCTCACGCGGGCGCTCGCGCTCGAGATGGGCAAGCGGGGCATCGCCGTAAACGCCGTCTGTCCCGGCTACACCGAGACCGATCTCGTTCATGACGCTGTCGCACGCATCGCGGAAAAGACTGGAAAGAGCGAGGACGAAGCTCTACGCATGATCCTCGCCGGGGCCGGACAGGCGCGGCTGGTGACGCCGGAGGAAGTGGCAGCCGCGGTCGTCGCGCTCTGCACGGCGCCGGCTTATTCACCGACCGGTCAGACGGTGGTCATCGACGGGTCGCCGCCATGACGGCTGCGCATCGAGTGACACGCGTCGCCGAAACGGCCGAACATGACGCGCTTCGCCTCTGGCTGCGTCTCTTCTCCTGCTCGACGATGATCGCACAGCACGTTGGCAGCGCGCTGAAGCGCGAGTTCGGATCATCGCTGCCTCGTTTTGACCTGCTGGCTCAGCTCGATCGTTCACCCAACGGCCTGCGGATGGGTGAGCTGTCGGAGCGCACACTGGCGACGGGTGGCAACGTCACGTGGCTGGTGCGCGCGCTGGAGGCTGAGGGTCTCGTCAGGCGCCGGGTCGCCGACAACGACCGGCGCGCCGCCGTCGTGAGGCTCACGCCGGCCGGCCGGCGACACTTTGCCACGATGGCCCGCGCGCACGAACGCTGGATCATCGCGCTGTTCTCTTCCCTGACGGCCACGGAGCGGCGGTCCCTGCACGCGCTGCTCGGCACGGTGAAGCAGGGATTTCGCCCTTCGAGGACTCCTGAATGACTGCCTCCGACCCGATGTCCGCCATGCGCCGGCCGATCGCCGGGCTCGCGCCCTCGCATTTTGGCTGGTCAACCGCGCACGAGGGGCGCGTCGGCATCGTCACGCTCAACCGTCCGGCGCGCAAGAACGCGCTGACGTTCGACTCGTACGCCGAGCTGCGCGACCTGTTTCGCGACCTGCCGTACGCGTCGGACATCCGGGCGATCGTGATCACCGGCGCCGACGGGAACTTCTGTTCGGGCGGCGACGTGTACGAGATCATCGAGCCGCTGACGAAGATGGCGGTGCCCGAGCTGCTCGCCTTCACGCGAATGACCGGAGACCTCGTGAAGGCGATGCGCGCCTGTCCGCAGCCAATCGTGGCGGCGGTGGACGGTGCGTGCGCCGGCGCCGGCGCGATCCTGGCCATGGCGTCGGACCTCCGCGTCGCGACTCCAGAGGCGCGCACGGCGTTTCTGTTCACGCGCGTCGGGCTGGCCGGGTGCGACATGGGGGCGTGCGCGTTCCTTCCTCGCCTGATCGGTCAGGGGCGCGCCGCCGAATTGCTGTTCACCGGACGAGTGATGGACGCCGCGGAGGGAGAACGCTGGGGGTTCTTCAATGCGATCGTCGGGCGAGCAGACCTCCTCGAGGACGCAGGGCGGCGCGCCTCGGAGCTGGCATCCGGGCCGTCGTTCGCCCACGCGATGACCAAGACGATGCTGCAGCAGGAGTGGAGCGTCTCGGTGGAGCAGGCGCTCGAGATGGAAGCGCAGGCCCAGGCGTTATGCATGGGCACCGCCGACTTCGCGGCCGCGTTCGAAGCGTTCGCGGCAAAGCGCCCTCCGGTGTTTGAGGGCCGGTGACAATGCATCCGGCTCATCTCGACTGGCCGTTCCTCGAGGATCGGCATCGCGAACTGTCCGCGTCAGTGACGGCGTGGCTCGCCAAGCGCGCCCAGGACGGCCCCGGCGCTGGAACAGCCGTGAGCGCGGACGCGACGGCGGTCGACACCACGTGTCGCGACTGGGTTCGGCAACTCGGCGCCGCCGGCTTTCTGAAGTACTGCGTACCCGCGGCGTGGGGCGGCGCTCTGGCGACCGTGGAATCGCGTTCGCTGTGCGTGCTGCGGGAAGCGCTGGCCGCGCACGACGCGCTGGCCGACTTTGCCTTCGCCATGCAGGGACTGGGCTCGGGAGCCATAACGTTAGGCGGCTCGGATGCCCTGCGCGCCGAGTGGCTGCCGCGCGTGGCCCGTGGCGACGCGATCGCCGCGTTTGCCCTGTCGGAACCTGAGGCCGGATCGGATGCGGCGGCCCTTCAAACGACCGCCATTCAGGCGACGGGCGGCTGGCGGATCGACGGCAGCAAGACCTGGATCTCGAACGGCGGCATCGCCGATTTCTACTGCGTGTTCGCCCGGTCCAACCTGGCCGCGCCGGGGGCGAAGGGGATCAGCGCCTTCCTCGTGCCCGCCGATGCGCCGGGGCTCGCCGTCAGTGAGCGCATCGGCGTGATGTCACCGCATCCGCTCGCGACGCTGCAGTTCAACGGGTGCGTCGTGCCTGACGAGTGCCTGCTCGGCGCCGAAGGGGAAGGCTTCACGCTCGCCATGCGGACGCTCGACGTCTATCGCGTATCGGTCGCCGCGGCGGCGACCGGGTTCGCCCGGCGCGCGCTTCGCGAAGCCCTCAATCACGCCGCCAGACGCGCCATGTTCGGCGCGACGCTGGGCGCGCAGCCGCTGGCGCAGGCCATGCTCGGCGACATGGCCACCGAGGTAGACGCGGCCGCGCTGCTGACGTACCGAGCGGCCTGGCATCGGGACACACAGCCGGGCCGCGTGACCGGGGTGGCGGCAATGGCGAAGCTCGGCGCCACGGAACTCGCCCAGCAGGTGATTGACCGGGCGCTCCAGCTTCACGGCGCGCGCGGGGTCCGTGTGGGTGAAGTGATCGAGCGTTTGTATCGCGACATTCGGGCGCTCCGCATCTACGAGGGCGCGACGGAGGTGCAGCGAATGCTGGTGGGACGAGAGATGCTCAAGGCGATGAAGGACGCCCGGACGACTCCATGACGACAACCGTGCATCCCAGCGGTCACGTCGATGGTTATGCGCGCGCGCACCTGCCACCCATGGAGCAGTGGCCGGTGCTCAACCTCACGGGTGTCTATGCCGCGCCGGCGCGCATGAACGCGGCGGTGGAGCTGCTCGATCGTGTCGTCGCCGCCGGCGACGGAGGGCGCGTCGCGCTCGTGACGCCCGACGGTGGCGGCGGATGGTATGAGACCACGTACGCCGAATTGTCGGCGCAGGTCGATGCCCTGGCCCACGTCCTCGTCAGCGAGATGGGGCTGGTGTCCGGAAACCGCGTCCTGCTGCGCGGCTTCAACGGTCGCTGGATGGCTGCCGCGTGGCTGGCGACGCTCAAGGCCGGCATGGTGGCGGTGACGACGATGCCCATGCTCCGTTCTACCGAGCTGCGCGTGATCATCGGGCGCGCCGCGTGCGACGCCGCGCTTTGCGACGCGAGGCTGGTCGACGAACTCGCGACCGCGGCAGCGGACACGCCAGTGGCGCGCGCCACCCGCGTATGGGGCGGCGACCAGGCCGCCCGGCTCGAATTCGCCCTCACGCGACACCACGCGCCCTTCACCGCCTGCAGCACCGCCAGCGATGACGTT
>DATCIJ010000199.1:0-5655 GCA_036507855.1 Gemmatimonadaceae bacterium
GTCGACTCAGAACGTCGTCATCGTCGCCGTTCCCAGCGGTGAGATCCGCAAGGCCATCCCAACGCACCATGCCGGTTCGCACATGGTCGGCGTGACCCGCGACGGTCGTCGTGCGTGGACCGGTGACATCGGCGGCAACACGGTCTCCGAGCTCGACATCCCGTCGGGCACATATCTCCGCAGCATCGACGTACCTGCGCAACCTGAAGCGATCAACGTCACCCCCGACGGCAAGGAGGTCTGGGTCGGCAGCAACCAGACGGGGAAGGTGAGTGTGGTGGATCCCACGAGCGGGAGCGTGACCACAGCCGCCGAGGGAGTGAGCTGGCCCTATCGGGTCCTCTTCACCCCGGACATGTCGACGGTCGTTCTTCCCGACCTGCGCAATCATGAAGTGCGTTTTCTCGAGCGCGCCACGCGGAAGGAGCTGTCACGCATCTCCCTGGCTGGCGCGGGTCCTCAGGGCGTCACCATGACGCCCGATGGCCGCTACCTGCTGGAGTCGCTGAGCACGCAGGCGCGGGTGGTGGTCATCGACATGCGGACGCGAGCCGTTGTTGGCCACATTCCCGCGGGCGAGACGCCGGACGGGATCGCCTATACGCCTAACGTGAACCGATAACCGGATGTGAGATGGGAGATCTGAGATAAACTGCAGCTCGATGAGCGACGCGGAGTTGGTCGGACTTGCAGTGCCGGTTTTCCAGCGACGAACTGCCTTCATCATGCGTGCGCAGTTCATCTCACATCTCCCATCTCCCATCTCCCATCTCACTTCCTTGAGAACTCCTGGTGCGCCAACCTCACGAACCGCTCGTGTCCGCCCGGGAATTCCTTCGCATACGACGCCCCAATGTTGAGTTCGATTATCTGCTCCACTGTCTTCCCCGTGGAGATCAGCGTACGCACCCGATCGCGCAACGCCACCACCATGTCGCGGTAGACCTTGAGACGCGCGCGATCGGCGAGCGGACCGTGGCCTGGAATGATCTTCGTCTGCGCGTTCGACATCGCCAGCGCGCGGTCGGCCGCGGTAATGATCCCCTGGATCGATCCGCCGCTCGACAGGTCCACGAACGGCAAGCCTGCGTTGTGGAACGTGTCGCCCATGTGCACAACGTTCGCCTTCGTGAAGACGATGATCGCGTCGCCGTCGGTGTGCGCCGGCGCCACGTGTACCGCGGACACCGAGTCGCCGTTGACGTGGAACGTGATCGCATCGGCGAACGTCACGACCGGTAGCGCACCCCGGGGCGACGGTGGGACTCTGCTATTGAGCGCCTCGATGAACTGCTCCTTCGTCATCCGCTGCCGCACGTTGTCGTGCGCGAAGATCACTGCGCCGGTTTCGGCCAGGTACTCGTTGCCGCCGGTGTGGTCGCTGTGCCAGTGGGTATTGACGATGAACCGGACCGCCTTCGGCGTGAGGGATCCGATCGCGGCGAGCACCTTGCGCGTCAGTGGGGCGTACTGGTCGTCCACCACGAAGACGTCGTCGCCAATGGAGACGCCGATGTTGCCCCCGGTGCTCCCTCGGATCATGTAGACGTTCCCCGCCACGGGAATGGCTCGCACTTGTACCGTATCGAGGTTCACTTGCGCGGCGCACGGAACGGCCAACGCCATCATGATCGCGGACAGCACGCCTGCACTTTTTCGCATGACCATTACCTCGCTGGTTTCTTGTCGGGTGCGTGTCGCAGGACCTTGCCGGGCCTCGCCGGGGTGAACGTGCCGTTGTCCACCACCGGAACGCCGTTGACGATCACCCACGGAATGCCCTCCGGATAGTGGTGTGGATCGGCGTATGTGCCCACATCCTTCACCTGCTCGGCGCTGAAAACCGTCACGTCGGCCGCGCATCCCTCGCGCAGACAGCCCCGATCGGTGAGCCCGAGCCGTGCCGCCGGCATCCCCGTCATCTTCCGCACGGCCTGCTCCAGCGTCAGCACCTTGTCCTCGCGCGCGTACTTGCCCAGCACGCGCGGGAATGTCCCGTAGGCGCGGGGATGCGGCACCGCGTCGCCCAGCCGGTTCAGCCGTCCGTCGCTCGCGATCATGGTCTGCGGATGCGCCATGATCCGCTTGACGTCTTCTTCATCGAGGACATGGAAGATTGTTCCGGCGCCACCCTTGAGCACCGCGTCGATCACGATCGGCGCCGCGTTCTCCAGCGTGGGGTCGACGTTGAGCCGCGTGACGAGATCGTACAGCGTCTTTCCATTCAGGGTCGAATCCCAACTCACGCGCGAGAACTGCACGCGTCGCAGGTCGCCGCCGCCACGGTCATTCAGCAGGTTGTCCACCACACCGCGCTCGATGCTGTCATTGAGAACGGGGTCCTCGAGCCGGCGACGCAGCGCCGAGTCGCCGCCGGCAAGCGCCCACGGCGGGATCAGGATGTTGAGCCCGGTATGGCTGGCGGTGTACGGGTACTGGTCGATCATCACGTCGGTCCCGGCGCGCCGCGCCGAGTCGACCATCGCCAGGGTGACGACGCTCTTCCCCCACATCTTCTGTCCAACGACCTTGTGGTGCGTCAGGACCACCGGGATGTGCGCCCTCCGGCCGATCTCGAGCGCTTCGGCAACACCGTCGAGCAGGCCAACAGCCTCCTCACGCAGGTGCGACGTATAGATCCCGCCGGAATCAGCGGCAACCTGCGACAGCGCCACGACCTCGTCGATGTTCGAGTAGAAGCCGGGGATGTAGCGCAGTCCCGTGCTCAGGCCGAACGCGCCTTCGCCCATCGACTGGGCGACCATGGCGCGCATGCGCGCCAACTCGTCAGGCGTCGGCGGACGGTTCGCCGTGCCCATCACCGACCGTCGGATCGTGTTGTGGCCGGTCAGAAAGGCGACGTTGAGGCCGAGCTTCTGCTGTTCGACGCGGGCGAGATACGGAGCCATCGGGGCCGCGCCACCGCCGTCCGGACCGCCTACCGCCAATGTCACACCCTGGCGCACATGGGACTCCGCGTCAGGCATGCTGAGGATCGGATCGAGATGCGCATGGAGGTCGATGAATCCCGGCGCGACGATCAGTCCCGATGCATTGATGCTTCGTCGCGCCAGCGAGGCGTCGATTGGCGTGCGCGAAACTGCAGCGATTCTTCCAGCAGCAATCGCCACGTCGGCGCGATAAGCGGGCGATCCCGTGCCGTCGACCACCATCCCCCCGGTGATGAGCACGTCATACCGTGGGGTTTGTGCTGCGGCTGGCGAAGCGAAGAACAGCAGGAGTGCTAATGAGACGCGCATCAGGAAGCTCATTTTGAAATGGCCTTGACCAGTTTGCCGCCAGAGACCCATGTGTCACTCGCAACCATCACGGTCGCGTCCGTGAAGAAATTCCATCTCACGTAACCGCCTGTCACCCGGCCGCCCAATTCGCTGTTGTCGCCAAGAGACAGGCGAACGACTCCAGCGCCATATCCATAGTAAGGGATCCAGCCCTCCCCGCTCGTGGGAATCGCAAGCAACGGATTGAACCCCAGGGCGAATTCACGGAACGAGCGTGCGCCGTCGCCGCCCTGGGTCAGCTCGCGTCCGACTGCGTCGCTTCCCGTGCCGGCCTCCCAGCCGGTAACGTGTCCATTGCTGAAGCGCATGACGAGACCCTCGACGCGCTCCCCGGCCCAGATTCCGGGCGGAAATGCGATCTGCCCGTTCACGGTCTCCTCGATCGGAGCGACACGAATCGCTCCAGCGGGCAACTCGATCTCACGATCGATGAGGTTGCGCCCCAGCCGGGCGCGCGCGGCGCTCGCGTCTCCGTCCTGCTTCGTGACTGGCCGATCGCGCACCTGGAACGTGAGATCGGTGCCCGCCGGTGTGGTGACGCGGACAGGTGCGGCGCGAATCGCCCGCTCGAACTCCGCCTGCATGGCCGCGAGCGCACGATAGTCCGTGTCGCGAAGCACGCGCTCGTACACGCCTCCTCGTTCCGGAGTGACCGGAAGGACAGATCCATCGAGCGCGTACGCGCCCTCCCAATGGAAGTGGATCGTGCGACCCTTTCCCGACCGGAGGACGTCCTGCATGGCCGGATACACCGACGACTGCGCTGTGACCCCCGGCATCATCACCGCCAGGTCTATTGACGCGAGGTGGGGCACGAGTGCCGCCCGGTCTGTTGGCGCACCACGGGTGAATTCAGTTGTCCATGATGCGTCGGATTCGCCGAATGCTGCGAGTACTCCGAGGTCGACGGCGCCGGCAGCGACGATTCTCTGCCGTAGCGCGGGGATGAGCGCATCCGAACGACCGCGAATGGCGACCAGCAGGACGCGTTCTCCGGGTTGTAGTCGCATCCGCGAGACCATCAGCGTTGCGACCGCAGCCGTGTCTACGCCTTGCTGTGCCGCGATCGATCCCGGCACCGCGGCTAACACACCTGTCATGGCAACAATCAGGGGAAGTGAGCGCATGTCTCCACCGTGCGAACAATTGGGGTCAGAGTCGAATTCAATCAACTGCCGTCAGTCGAGTCCGAGTCACCTGAATGAATTCGACTCTGACCCCAATTGTCCTCAATTGTCCTCTCAGGGCTCTATGCAGAACGTGGCGCAACGACGACTCGCTGTCCACCGCGCCTACTGGCGTGATGATCCCGGCAAGGGGACCTTCATAGACCGCTGACGCTCTCTCACTCCACGGCATGGCCATCGATTTCCTTCAACACGACGCGCTGGGCATCGCAGAGCTCGTTCGACGACGGGAAATCTCGCCCCGGGACGCGGTTCTGTCGTCGATCTCCCGGATCGAGGCAGTGAATCCGCGGCTCAATGCCGTCGTGCATCGCATGTTCGAGCGCGCGCTGAGCGACACCGAGGGCCCCATCCCCGATGGCCCGTTCCGCGGCGTGCCCTTTCTCCTCAAGGATCTCATCTCCTGGTACGAGGGGGAGCCGATCACCAGCGGCAGCCGGCTGTTCAAGGGATGGATCGCCCCCCACGACTCGGAAATGACTCGGCGTTATAAGCAAGCCGGTCTCATCGTCGTCGGCAAAACCAACACGCCCGAGTTCGGGCTCGTCCCGTTCACCGAGTCCGAGTTGTTAGGCATCTGCCGCAATCCGTGGAATACCGACGTCACGACCGGTGGCTCGTCGGGTGGCTCAGCGGCGGCCGTTGCCAGCGGCATGGTGCCGATGGCAGGCGGTGGCGATGGCGGCGGATCGATACGCATTCCGGCGTCGTGCTGTGGACTCTTCGGCTTGAAGCCCACGCGCGGCCGCACGCCGACTGGCCCGGCGCAGGGTGAGCTGTGGCGGGGCGCCACGGTCGAGCACGTGCTCACACGCAGCGTGCGTGACAGCGCCGCCATGCTCGATGCCGTCTCGGGACCAGACGTTGGCGCACCGTACTACGCGCCACCGCCGGCGCGCCCTTTCATCGACGAAGTCAGGACGCCGCCCGGCCGGCTTCGCATCGCGTTCACCATCGAACCAATGCTCGGGCAAACGGTGCACCCGGACTGCGTGAAATCGGTGATCGATGCCGCGCGCCTCCTGGAATCGCTCGGCCACGATATCGTGGAAGACACGTTCGACATCGATCGCGAAGCATTCAACGAAGCGTTCCTGACCGTGGTCTCGTGCGAGCTGGCGGCGGACCTGGACGATGCTGCAACCATGGTTCGTCGAACCGTGAAG
>DATCIJ010000200.1:0-11281 GCA_036507855.1 Gemmatimonadaceae bacterium
ACGCGGCGATCACTGCTTCGCGGCAGATCCCACACGACGACGCAGCTGCGGTGGCCGCGGGAGGCACCGCCGGTCTTTACCGACTTCGAGCAGGGCGTGCATTCCGCGCGCCGGGTGTTGCCCACTGGTTCGCCAAGCCGAAGGGCTGGTCGTACGAGAAGCTGCTGGATGAGTTGCGCCCACTCATGACCGGTGACGTCGCGTTGTGGGGACGCCAGATGACCCTCGCGCCAGCCCTCGAGTTCTGCCTGCACGCGAACGAGACCATGAACCTCCCGGCGGGAATCGACGCACAGTCGATCCCGCTGCGCTCCGTCTTTCCCGAAGGCGCGTAATCGGTCAGCTTCCTGCGCATGGCACGACCTCCATTCACCGTCGGACTGATCCAGGATGCCGCCGGTTCCGACCTCGCGGCAAACCTCGCCAGCTCCGTCAGCGCGATCAGAGAGGCGCACCGGCGCGGAGCGCAGGTCATTTGCCTCAAGGAACTCTTCAACGCGCCGTACTTCTGCAAGTCACTGCGCGTCGAACACTTCACCATTGCCGAGCCGATTCCCGGACCGACCACTGAAGCGCTCGCCGGGCTGGCGGCCGAGCTCGAGGTCGTGCTGGTTGTTCCGCTCTACGAGCGACAGGCCTCCGGACTCTACCGGAACTCGGCGGCCATCATCGACGCCGACGGTTCACTGCTGGGCGTGTATCGCAAGATGCACATCCCCCATGACCCGCTGTTCGAGGAGAAGTACTACTTCGCGCCTGGCGACGCCGACGACACGGCGCCCGGCGTCGACGGCGCCTGGCGGGGCTCGCACGGATTCCGGGTCTGGCGGACTCGTTATGCAGACATTGGCGTGCTGATCTGCTGGGACCAGTGGTATCCCGAGGGCGCCAGGATCACGGCGCTGCTGGGCGCGGACATCCTGTTCTACCCCACGGCCATCGGTTGGCATCCGGCCGAGCGCGAGGAAATGGGCGCCGCCCAGGTCGACGCCTGGCGGACGATGCAGCGCGCGCACGCGATCGCGAACGGCGTCTACGTGGCAGCCCCCAATCGCGTGGGATTCGAGCCGGAGCCGAACACGAACGGCCTCCAGTTCTTCGGCCACTCCTTCATCTCTGATCCGTTCGGGCGCGTGCTTACCGAGGCAGGTGAGACGCCGGAAGTGCTCGTCGCCACGTGTGATCCGGCGGTTGTAGAGGACACGAGACGGAACTGGCCCTTCTTGCGCGACCGGCGCGTGGATGCGTACGGGGGCATCCTGAGCCGGTACCTGGCGTGACCGGGAAGGCAGCAAGCGGAAGCCGGGTATCACTTCCTCCCACATCCGCCATCCGCCATCCGCCATCCGCGTTTCGAATGCCCGCTGAATGGGCGCGGCACGCGGCCACCTGGATCGCCTGGCCTCACCACGAACCGGATTGGCCGGGCAAACTCGACGCGATTCCGTGGGTCTACGCCGAGATCGTGCGGGTGCTGCACCGGCATGAGCGAGTCGAGATCCTCTGCCATGACGAGGCGGTCCTGGAGAGCGCCCGCGCCAAGCTCAGCACCCACGGCTGTGACCCGGACGGATATCGGCTGCATCGGGTCCCGACCGATCGTGTCTGGCTTCGCGATTCCGCGCCCACTTTCGTTCACGAGAGCGACGGCGGCGTCGCACTGGTCAACTGGTCGTTCAATGCGTGGGCCAAGTACGACAACTACGAGCGCGACCTTGCCGTGGGCGCCGCCGTTGAGAGGATCACCGGTTACCGGCGTCTCGAGCCCAGGCGGCCGGATGGAGGACTGCTCGTCCTCGAGGGAGGCGCCATCGAGGCCAACGGGTCAGGCCTTCTCATGGTGACCGAGGAGTGCCTGTTGTCACCAGTGCAGGAGCGGAACCCCGGACTTGATCGCGTCGACTACGAGCGCGCGTTCCACGACTGGCTCGGAATTGACCACACGATCTGGCTCGGCGAAGGCTGCGAGGGAGACGACACGCACGGCCACATCGACGATATTGCGCGCTTCGTGAGCGCCGATACCGTGGTGCTGGCCGTCGAGAACGACCCGTCGGACGATGAGAATCACCGGCGCTCGATGGACAACCTGCGGCGGCTGGAGGGAGGCGGAGCGCCACCACTGCGGATCCTCCAACTGCCATACCCACGTCCGGTCTTCATGGACGGGCAGCGCCTGCCGGCGAGCTATGCCAATTTCTATATCGCCAATGACGTCGTCATCGTCCCTACGTTCAACGACCCCAAGGACCGCGTCGCACTCGGAGTACTCGCCGACTGCTTCCCGGACCGTGAGGTCTGCGGGATTCATTCAGTGGACCTCGTCTGGGGACTCGGCACGCTGCATTGCCTCACCCAGCAGGAACCGTCGGCGCGACTTGCCGGGTAGCCGTGTCTGCGGCGGACTCGAATCGTCAGTACAACGATCAAACCTGATAAGGCAGGAACACGGATGCCACGGATGTCGCGAATGGCCACGAACCCTTCGTCGATGAGAATCGGGACGCTCCTGTCGGTCCTGGCCCTCGCGGCCGCGTGTACCTCCACCGAGCGCGGCGCAGCACCAGCCGGTGATATCGGAGGGACGCTCCTCATCGCGCTGCCGGTCGAACCATCCACGCTCATGCCCCCGCTCATTTTTCTGGCGCATGAGAAGGAAATCGCGGACCAGATCTTCGATTACCTCGCCGAGATGGGTCCGGACCTCAACACGCTTGGCGACGCCGGATTCACGCCGCGGTTGGCCGAATCCTGGCAATGGTCCAGTGACTCGCTGTCCATTGCATTCCGCCTGAATCCGCGGGCGCGCTGGCATGACGGACGCGCCGTCACGGCAAACGACATCCGTTTCACGGTCGACCTGATCAAGGACCCCATTGTGGGTGCCCGGGGCGCTTCCGCGTTGGCCGATGTCGACTCGGTTTCGGTGCCGGACTCGCTCACGGCCGTGGTCTGGTTCGGGCGTCGATCGCCGGAGCAGTTCTACAACATCGCGAACAACGTCATGGTCGCGCCCGAGCACCTCCTGCGCGGCGCGGACCGGGCGAAGCTCGACGCGCATCCATTCGCCCGCAATCCCACGGGTTCGGGCCCGTTCAGGTTCGTGCGCTGGGACGCCCGTTCCGTCGTCGAGGTGGCCGCCGATACGGGCTTTTACCTCGGACGACCGCTGCTCGACCGTGTGATCTGGGTTCTCAATCCGGACCCCAGCGCCGCGCTGGTGAACGTCCTCGCCGGAGAAGTCGACCTGTTCGAAATTATCACCCCGGACGGCATGTCGCGCGTGGCGGCGCAGAATCTGGTGCGGGCGGTGCCGTACGCGAACCCGAACTACGGCTACCTGGGCTTCAACTTTCGGGACCCGAAGAACCCGGAGCGTCCTCACCCGCTGTTCCGCGACCGCGAAGTGCGGCGCGCTGTGGCCATGGCGACCGATCGCCGGGTGCTGATGAAGAACGTGTACGATTCACTCGCGTACCTTGGCGCGGGGCCGTTCTCCCGCATGATCGCCACGGCGGACACCGGCCTGGCCATGCTTCCGTACGACTCGGCCGGCGCCGACCGGCTCCTCGATTCGTCAGGCTGGCGGGACACGGATGGCAACGGTGTCCGCGAGAAGGGCGGCCGTCCGCTCCGATTCGGCATCTTGGTCCCGTCGAGCAGCCTGGCGCGTCGCCGCTACGCCGAACTGATTCAGGCGCAGCTCAAGCCGCACGGCGTGCAGGTAGACGTCGATGTCGCGGACATGAGCGTGGTCATTGGGCGCATGTACAGCAGCCAGTTCGACGCCCTCCTGAACAGCTGGCTCACCGAGCCTTCTCCCAGCGGAGTGCGCGACTCCTGGCACACCATGCCTCTCGCCAGCCGCGCCTCGAACCTGCAGCTCTACGGCAACGCCGCCGTCGACGCCGCCATCGACAGTGCGATGATCGAACCAGATCCGGTCCGCAGCCGCGCACACTACCGGAACGCCTACCAGGGAATACTTGACGACGCCGCGGGAGTCTGGCTGTACGAGAACCGCTACTTCATGGCGCTCAACAGTCGTGTGCAGCCGGTTTTCAGGGGCGCCGACTCATGGTGGCGACACCTCCGACTCTGGTCCATTCCAGCGGCGAACAGGCTCCCGCGGGACGCCCGATAGGCGGCACACAAGCCGCTAAGACGCAAAACGTTACGGGCTGAGCACGTCGCGGCTGTTCCCGACTCTATGGTCGTTGCGGGGGGAGTGGGGCTGCGTCTTTAGACGGAGCCCTCGTCACGTTCCCAGCCGCTCAACAAATGCGTCGCACCCTCCTCGTGCCGTTCCAACTATTCTCGCAACGCGGTTCATGGCAAGCCTATACGCGCCAGCGCTTGGTGAAACAAGTTGGAACGGCACTCGTCGCCCTGCTCGGCGTCCTTGCCTGTTCGCGTACGTCGGCACCCGTGTACATCGGGGTTGCCGGCCCGTGGAAGGAAGCGTTCGGGCGAATGAACAAACAGGGGATCGATCTCGCGCTTGCCGAGATCAACGCGCGCGGCGGCGTACGCGGCCGCCCGCTTCGCCTGGTTGAACGCGACGACGATGGAATCGGATCCAGGGCCGCCGCCATCGCCGGCGAGTTCGTGGCTAACCGGAGCATCGTCGCCGTCGTGGGGCACGTGACATCAGGCGCCATGATGGCCGCCGCTCCCGTGTACCAGCAGGGACTCGCCGCGATCGCGACGACCGCCAGCTCGCCCGACCTCAGCGGCATCTCCGAGTGGGCGTTCCGCGTGATCACTTCGGATTCCGCGAATGGCATCGACATGGCGCGGTTCGCGACCGCTCGCGGATTCCGGCGCGTGGCGATCCTGTACGAAAACGACGCCTACGGACGCGGGCTGGCCGAGTCGTTCCGCAACGGATACAACGGCCAGGTCGTAGCGATGGATCCGATTCCTTCCGACGGCAGTTCCCTCGAACCATACGTGTCATACCTCCGTGTTCGAGCGCCGGATCTCGTCTTTGTCGCCGGCACCGACGCGTCGGGCAAGACCTTCCTGAGAGAGGCTCGACGGCAGGCGCTCAACGCCGCGTACATGGGCGGCGATGGATGGACCCCGCTCGCGCTCGATACCGCTCTCGCCGAAGGCGCGTTTGTCGGCGCCCCATTCTCGGCTGAAGACCCACGCGGCGAAGCGCAGCGCTTTGTGCGCGCCTACCGTGATCGCTACCACGAGGACCCGGACGGAAACGCCGCGCTCGCGTACGACGCCACGATGCTGCTGGCGAGCGCGATCGAGCATGTCGGGCCGTCGCGCTCGGCGATTCGCGAATGGCTTGCGGACCTTGCGTTTTCGGAGCCGCACGCCGGCGTGACCGGGCTGATTGCATTCCGGCCAAGCGGCGACGTCATCGGGCGCGGCATCGTGATGACGCGCGTGCGCGGTGGCTCGTTGGTGGTCGAACGAGGAGGGGCGGGCTCATGACCTCCCGCGTCGTTCGTTTCCGCAGCATCCGGCAGCGGCTCCTCACCGGGTTCTGGCTCCTGGTCGGTCTCTTCGTCGCGGCCGGTCTGATCGCCCGGGCCTCGATGCTCACGATGTCAACGCTGATCGGGGAAACGCTCTCCGAAGTTCGCGAGGACGGGCAGCAGGCGTCGCGCCTTTCCGCCAGTGTCTCGCAGGAACTTGCCGCCGCCGCCCGCTACCTGCAGGCGCGTGATTCGGTTTCACAAGCGGACTTCCGGCAATTCGCCAGCGAGGCGCACCGCGCTCAACGTGAGATGTACCTCAACCGGGGTCAGGCCGGAGACGAGCTCGCGCTGATCGCAAGCGTCGAGGCCACCCTTTCGTCCATCGAGACGCACTACGCGATGGCGCATCGGCTGTCTGACCTTGGCCGCCGCGAGGAATCGGATCGCGTGGCGGGCCTCGCCCGAAACATGGTCGACACGCTCACCCGCGATCTGGATCAGCTTGCACTGCTCAAGTCGCAAGTCGTGTCCGAAGCGTCCCGCGCGCTCCGTATCGACGTGGAACGACGCGCGATGTGGATGCTCGTGGCGATTGCCGTCTCGGTCGTACTCGGCCTGTTGGTCGTGTTCAGCACCGTGAACTGGATTTCCGAGCCCATGCGCCGGCTGGTGACACATGCCCGCGCGCTCAGCAGTGGCAACTTCGGCGCGCGCACCGAGGGAGAAATGCCCGGCGAGTTTCGCGAGTTGGCCGAGGCGATGAACGGAACCGCCGACTCGCTGGCCCGCGTGGTCGCGGTCGCCAACACGACGGCCGACGACGTGGCCAGTTCAGCGAGGGACCTGGCGAATGTCACCGAGCAGATCTCGGCCTCGGCCACGCAGATGGCCTCGTCGATGACCGAGGTGTCAACCGGCGCCGAAAGCCAGGTGCGTCAGCTCAAGTCGGTGGACGAGGCGCTGCGATCGATCCGGTCCAACGCCGACGAAATGCGTGCGGGATCGGGCGAAGTCACCAACCTGGCCGGCGCGATCGGAGAATCGGCGCGGGCCCGGCGCACGGAAATCGAGCGCGCCTTGAGCATTCTGGGTTCCGTGCGCAACACCGTCCAGGACGCGGCCCGTGAAGTGGTGGCGCTCAACAGCACGGCCGAGGACATCAACCGCTTCGTGGCCACCGTCAGCCGCATCGCGGAGCAGACGGACCTTCTGGCGCTGAATGCGGCCATCGAGGCGGCGCGCGCCGGAAACGCAGGACGTGGATTTGCCGTCGTTGCCGACGAAGTGCGCAAGCTGGCGGAGCAGGCGCAGCTCGCCGCGGAAGACGTGGTTAATTTGACGCAGGTCGTGACGGCGCGTGTCTCGTCGACGACTCGCGCCATGGAGGCCGGGGTCGCCAACGTCGGCGAAATCGAGACAGTCTCGCGAAACATCGACTCGGCGCTGGACGCGATCACGTCGGCGGCTGAGAGGACGCGCACGGCGGCCGGTGACGTGGCAATGCGCGCCGAGCGGAATGCCGCCATTGTCGCGACCGCGGCTGAGGGAGTGCAGTCGATCGCAAAGACAGCCGAAGGTCATGCCGCCGCGGCCCAGCAGGTCAGCGCGGCCACGCAGGAACAGAGCGCGGCGTGTGAGCAGATGAGCTCGGCCTCGACCCAGCTCAGGCACGGGTCCGAGCAGCTCCGGGAGCTGGTGGGGGCCTTGAAAGGCTAGATGTGAGATGGGAGACGTGAGATAACCTGCCCATCCGATCGGATCGGATTCGATCGGAAAGCATTTTTTCTCAATTCTCCCATCTCCCATCTCAAGTCTGTGGCTCCATCTTTCGGGGCCATGACGGAAGCACACTCCCCTCCCCGACCCGCCGTCCTGCTCCTCAGCGGCGGGGTCGACTCTACCACGCTGCTCGCGCTGGCCGTGCGGCAGGGGTTCCTGGTTCATGCGCTGTCGTTCCGGTATGGCCAGCGTCATGAACTCGAGATCCAGGCCGCCACCCGTGCCGCTGAGCGACACAAGGCGCTGCGGCACGTGGTGCTGGACATCGACCTTCAGACGTTCGGCGGGTCGGCGCTCACCGGCGGTGGCGTGATTCCCAAGGATCGGCCGCTGGACGAGGGCGAGATTCCCGTCACGTATGTGCCCGGCCGGAACACGATCTTCCTGGCCTACGCAATGGCGTGGGCTGAGGTGTTAGGCGCCACCGACATTTTCATCGGCGTGAACTCGCTGGACTACTCCGGTTATCCGGATTGCCGGCCCGAATACGTCGAGTCGTTCGAGCGAATGGCCAGTCTCGCGACGCGCGCCGCCGTCTCGGGGAATCGACTCGTGATCCACGCGCCGCTTATCCGGATGACGAAGCGCGAGATCATCGAGCTCGGCCTGTCGCTTGGCGTGGACTTCGCTGAGACCATCAGCTGTTACGATCCATCACCCGACGGAGCGGCCTGCGGCCACTGCGACGCCTGCCAGTTGCGCCTGAGAGGGTTCGCCGAAGCCGGGGCGACGGATCCCGCTCGTTATGCGGCTGGCGCGCTCGGTTGATGTATACGGTTCGCGAGATCTTCTACTCGCTCCAGGGTGAGGGAGCGCGGACCGGCCGTCCCGCCGTGTTCTGCCGGTTCAGCGGCTGCAACCTGTGGACGGGACGCGAGGCTGATCGGGAGAGTGCGGTCTGCCGCTTCTGCGACACGGAGTTCGTGGGCGTCGGGCCGGACGGAGGGAAGTTCGGCACGGCCAGGGAACTCGCCGAGGCCGTGCGCGCTGCCTGGCAGGGCAATGGACGCGGCCGGCCGTACGTGGTGTGTACTGGTGGCGAGCCGCTCCTGCAGCTGGATCGCGACGCAATCGACGCTTTCCACGCGGCCGGCTTCGAGGTGGCGGTCGAGACGAACGGCACCTGCCGGCCGGCGGAGGGCATCGACTGGATGACGGTCAGCCCGAAGGCGGAAGCCACCACGATCCTCACCCGTGGCGACGAGTTGAAGCTCGTGTATCCCCAGGAGGGCGCGCCGCCGGAACGCTACGCTGACTGGGATTTCAGCGAATTCTATCTCCAGCCGATGGATGGTCCGGACGTCGAGGCCAATACACGCGCCGCCATGGAGTACTGCCTGCATCATCCGCAGTGGCGGCTGAGCCTCCAGACGCACAAGATGCTGGGGATCAGATAGGAGATGGGAGATGGGGGAATCGAGATAGACTGCGACTACAGATAAGGTCTGATCGCCACCAGGACTGTTTCCGATCAATGATCCGAACGGATCGGATGGCAGTTTGTCTCAGATCTCCCATCTCCCATCTCACGTCCGTTTCCGAATATGGAATTATTCGCGGAATTCAGTTTTGAGGCCGCCCACCGGCTGCCTAACGTCCCGCCGGACCACAAGTGCGCGCGGCTGCACGGGCACTCATTTCACATGCGGGTCACCGTCACCGGGCCGGTCGATCCGAAGTTGGGCTGGGTGATCGATTTCGCCGACGTCAAGAAGGCCTTCACGCTGGTGGGAGCGGCCCTGGATCACCGGTACCTCAATGAGATCGAGGGGCTGGAGAATCCCACCAGCGAAGTTCTGGCCCGCTGGATCTGGGACCGGGTCAAGCCCTCCCTGCCACTCCTGAGCGCGGTGGAGATCCGGGAGACCTGCACCGCGGGCTGCGTTTACCGCGGCTCCTGAGTCGCCTGGAGCTGGCGCCGTCAGGATGAGATTACGGTTGCCACTGCATCCCGGCACGCCGGAGGAACGCGGCTACGACATCCGCCATTGAGGAGTCGGCCTGCCAATCAACCGTTTCCAGCGAGTCCTCGCGATAGGCGTACAGTTCGTTCCTCCCGTTCGCGTGGCGGATCCAGTGATACTGCCCGTTGACGATTGACGTCATCGGGCCATCCGTGGCAGGATCCCCTTTTCTCCCTTGGGGATGTCGCTCGATCCACGACACCGCGTACGCGGAATCACCTCCCAGGGAACCTTCCCAGGACGGCCGCAGGCTCTGCCCGAGCAGTTCCGCGGGATCCAGCCCAAGCAGATCCAGCACGGTTGCCGGCACCGCAGACAGAGGCACCGGAGCATCCACGGTCAGCCCGGCCGGGACACCTCCGGGAGCGCGGAGCAGGAACGGTACATGGATCGTGTTCATGTACAGCGAGTTGCCATGATTGACCAGACCGTGCTCACCGAACTGTTCGCCATGATCCGAGACGACGATGACGATGGTCCTGTCAAGGACACGACGCTGGCGCAGGGTGTCGAACAGCCGGCCGAGCTGGTCATCCATATACGCGATCGACGAATCGTAAGTATCGTGGTCGGATCCGCTCGTGCCATACTTCGGAGTCCAACCCGGCGGCTCTACGTAAGGATTGTGCGCGTCGAACAGGTTGACGAAGGCGAAGAAGCGCCGGCCTTCGATCGACTCCTGCCATCGGAGAAAGTGATCACTGATTTCTGCGGCTGGCCGTCGGTCGTGAATGAGATGCCTGCCCAGCTTGAGCTCGAATGCCTTGAGCGCGCGCCAGCGGCCTGGCCAGTCATCAGCTCTGAGGAACCCGCTCACCACCGGTATCTGCGCCAAGGAAGACGTCCAGACGATCTCTTTCACAGACACGGCGTGGTCATCCCAGCGGGAAAAGCCCTGCGACAAACCGGTCTCCCAGGTCGTATAGAACGTGTTGGCGGTAAAACCAGCTGACACGTATCCGTGCCGGCCGAGCACTTCGGCGAGCGTCACCACGGAATCACTCAGCGAACGCTGCCAACCCACGAGGGCGGCACGCGTGTCGATCCCCGTGAACAGGCTCGCATGCGTGGGCAGCGTCCATGACGCGGGCGCGATGGCGCGGGTGAAGCGAACTCCTTCCTCGGCGAACCGCGCCAGCTGTGGCGTGTTGTCGCGGAAGTAGCCGAACAAACCCATGTCCGCCGCGCGCACCGTGTCGAGAATGATGAGCAACACGTTGGGCTGATCTGCCGACTCCGGCGCCGCCGCGCCACGAGCGCGCGCCTCTGCCATCAGCGGCAAACCACGAACAGCCACCGAGGCAGCGAACAGGAGGCTGGCGAGCGCTGCGGCGACGTAACCCGTGAGGGTTACCGCCCGGCGCCGATGGGCTGCGTACAGGAACGCCAGTCGGATGGCCAATCCAAGCGACAACGCCAGCAAGGCCAGCGGATGGATGGCGCGGACGGCGAAGAGCAGTATCCCAAACAGCGCCATCGCTGTGGGGATCACGATGACCACCCGCCACGACACGAGCCGGGGCCACAGGCGCACGAGGCCCGCCGCCAGCAGCGTCGCGGGCAGGATGAATCCAGCGAACGACAGCGGCGCCATCCAGGCGACGTCGCGTGTCTCCGAGCTGAACGCGTGCATGACGAATACGCGCCAAACGACATACGTCGCCTGACCCGCTCCGGCGAAAAGCGCTGCCGCCACGGCCACGAGGAGTGCCTCGGCAATCCTGATCGTTCCGCTTGTGGATGCCGCGTCGGTGGTCACGTCCTTGGTCGTGCCTGTGTAAAGGGAGGACGGGCGCGGGCGCCCCGAGCCTTTCGGGTCACGCCCATTCACCCGTTACTGGCCGCGCTGCTCACCTGATCTCGGCGCTGCGACGATAGTTATCCCCCAGCAGGTGCTCGGCAAAATACTCCATGAGCATCCGGTTGAAGTACGGCTGATAGTCGCCATACCCGTGCGGCTTGCCGGGAAGCAGGATGAAGTCGAATCGCTTGTTGGCCTTGATGAGCGCGTTCACCAGCCGGATCGTCCCGCCAGGATGCACGTTGTTGTCCATGTCGCCCGTGGCGAGCAACAGCTTGCCCTTCAGGTTCGGCGCC
>DATCIJ010000201.1:0-15465 GCA_036507855.1 Gemmatimonadaceae bacterium
CGCCTCGTTCGGGATCCACCAACCCGGTGAGTCGTTCAGCAAGTTCCTCGGCCAGCGACGCCGCCACGCCCGGATCCACGACGCCCGAGGCCTCCCGCCCCTTCAGATTCAGGTAGATCCCACCGAAGCCTAACGCGTACGCCCGGGTGCGTCCCCAATCGACCTCGCCGAAGAACTCTCCGGCGTCGGGTCCGGGCGCCACGCCGTCACGAAGGACGAGATAGCCCTGTCGATGCAGCCATGCGTTCAGCCCCACGCCGCGCCGGAACGACGTGAACCCGTGGTCGGAGGCGACGATGAGCAATGTGCGGTCGTCGACCGAGCGCATGACCGCGCCCACCACGGCGTCGCAGCGCCGGTAGTGATCCTCGATGGCGTGATCCCATTCGGGACGATGCGGCTGGTCCTTGTTGGCCGGGTGCGACGGATCCAGGAATCGCCAGAACATGTGCTGGATGCGGTCCGGCGTGTCGAACAGGCAGAACAGCAGACCCTCGCGCTGGCGATCGAGTTCGTGGCGCAGCATCGCCTCCCGCTCGCGCATGACGAGGTCGCATTGCGCCAGGAAGTCGTCTTCGTCCAGCCGGCCGTTCGACAGCCCCGTGTGATCCTCGGCGATCCCCGCCGTATGGAATGGCCCCGAGATCGCCGCGAGTTCCGCGGCGTATTCCGGCGGCCGGCTGATGGGGAACATCGGCGACTCCGGATCGAAGTTCACCGGCGACGCGTACAGCTCCACGTGCGGGGTCAGCCTGACGAGCAGCAGTCGCACGATTCCGCGGACCGATGTGAGCAGCCCCACGCGGAACCGGAGCGAAACCCAGTCGCTCCACTTTCCGACTTCGAGCCGGACCGCGCCGGGGGTGACTTCCGTGGTGAGCGTGCCGGTGCCGGCCACGGGGTCCGCCTCGAGCCTGAACGGAATGGTCACGTCCGTTCGTGACCGTGGATTTCGCGGCCCGATGAAACGGCCGGTGAATGCCGGGCCGTCGCGAACCAGTGCCACGACCTGCTCGCTCTCGCGCGGCGCGAGGTCCGGGGCATTCGAGTAGAACGTCGACGTGCCCAGTCCGCCGCGGATATCGGGCACTCCCATCCCCGACAACATGCGTCCGCGGGACTCGTCAGGCGGAAACGTGCAGGGACATCGAAGAACCGTCGATGAAATCCCCGCGTCCGACAACGCTTCCCAGACGGTGCGGCCACGCCGCAGGTTCACCGCCCTCGGCATCAGGAAGGCGCTTCGCTGTTCGTAGCGCGTCAGCGCCAGGTCAGGCAGGTAGGTGGCCGGGTCGCGCCTGAGGAAGTCGAAGATTCCGTGCCCGCCGGGATTGACGCCTGTGGCGAAGGTGGACCAGGCCACCGGCGTCTGCGCCGGCGTGGTCGTTGCCATTCGCGAGTAGCCGCCCGCATCGCGCAGCCTGGCAAGGTTCGGCAGGTCTCCGGATTCAATCAGGGCGTCGACAATGGTGGGTTCGAGTCCATCGAGGCCCACCACGATCACCCGCCTCGACGGCGCCATCTGCGCCTATTGGCGCGCCGCGCGACCGGTCAGCCTCTGAACAACCAGCTTCACCATGCCCACCAGGCGGCGCCAGAACATCATCACGAATCCGGCAACCGCGGCGAACACGGAGGCAATGGGCATCAGCGTATCAGGTCCGATATACAAGCGGCACGCTCTCCGTGAATGTTGCGGACAACAGGGTGCGCATCGTCCACCGCCAGCTCGACTGTGGACTCCGTTCGTGCACTCCCGTCACAAGCTACCCGGCAACGGTATTGCGTTTACGTTGCCTCGGGTAGCTGAAGCTGCGACTTGTTGCACTTTTCCGGCCACTGATGGGGCCACGCAGCGCGGAGCTCGACGACCCGATCCGTTCCAGGGCCCGCCACGGCAACCCGATGCAGTACAACCGGTTACATTGACGCACCACAACCTTCTCGAACCATCGGAATATTCGAATGTCCAAGGGAGTAACTGTCTGGTTCACTGGCCTCTCCGGGTCCGGCAAGACCACCGTGGCGACCCGCGTGCATGACCTATTGCACGAACGCCACATCCACGCCGAGCGGCTCGACGGGGACGTCGTCCGTCGCAGCCTGACGCGGGACCTCGGCTTCTCGAAGGAAGACCGGGACAAGAACATCGAGCGCGTCACGTTCGTGGCCAAGCTGCTGACACGGAACGGCGTCGTCGTGCTCACCGCGTTCATATCGCCGTACCGCCGCATGCGCGACAACGCGCGCGCCGAGATCGCGGACTTCATCGAGGTATACGTGCGCACGCCGATGGAAGTGCTGCTTGAGCGTGACGTGAAGGGCATGTACAAGAAGGCGATGGCCGGCGAGATCCAGAACTTCACGGGCGTCAACGATCCGTACGAAGAACCGGAAAACCCGGAACTCGTGCTCGACACCGCCGCCGAGTCGATCGAGGAGAGCGCACTCCGCGTGATCGCCCTGCTCGAGGAAAAGGGCTACGTCCCTCGTGGAACGGCGAGCTCGGTGTCGTCCGTCGTCGACCAGGCGAGCGCGGCCAGACGGCACGTGGAATCCCGGCGCACGCCGGGACCGAGTGTTCCCCACGGGGGTTCGCTCGTGAACCGTGAGCTGCAGGGAGATGCGCTGAAGTCGGCCCTTGCTCACGCGAGGGAACTCCCACGCCTGACGCTCGACGAGCGCGAGCTGAGCGACCTCGAAATGATCGGCGTCGGCGCGCTGTCACCGCTTACGGGGTTCTTGCGCCGGATGGATTACGAGACCGTCGTTGAAAGCATGCGTCTTTCCGATGGGCTGATCTGGGCGATGCCCGTGACCAAGGCCGTGAGCGCCGCGGAGGCCGCGTCGCTCAAGGAAGGCCAGGAAGTCACGCTGGTGGACGAATCGGGCGAGGCGATGGCGATCCTGCAGGTGACGGACATCTACTCGTACGACAAGAAGCACGAAGCGCAGAAGTGCTTTGGCACCACCGAGGCGGCGCACCCGGGCGTCGCGCGCCTCTACGCCCAGGGCGACATGCTGATCGGCGGGCCCGTTCAGGTCCTTCGCCGTCCCGCGTACAGCCAGTTCAACGAGCATCGCTTGACGCCGCTCGAGACGCGCAAGCAGATGGACGAGAAGGGATGGAAGACCGTTGTCGGTTTCCAGACACGCAACCCCGTACACCGCGCGCATGAATACCTGCAGAAGGTCGCGCTCGAGACCATCGACGGCCTGCTGCTGCACCCGCTCGTTGGGGCCACGAAGTCGGATGACGTGCCGGCCGACGTGCGGATGCAGACGTACGAGGAAATTCTGTCGCACTACTATCCGAAGAGCCGGGTAATGCTCGCCGTATTCCCGGCGGCGATGCGTTATGCGGGGCCGCGTGAGGCGGTCTGGCACGCCATCTGTCGGAAGAACTACGGCTGCACGCACTTCATCGTGGGTCGCGATCACGCCGGCGTCGGCAACTACTACGGGTCGTATGACGCCCAGATTCTCATCGACGCGCTTCCGCCCCACGAATTGGGCATCATCGCGGTGAAGTATGAGCACACGTTCTACTGCCGGACGTGCGGCAACATGGCGTCGACGCGGACGTGCCCGCACGGCAAGGAGCATCACGTCATCCTGAGCGGCACGAAGGTGCGCGAGATGCTCACCAACGGCGAACTGCCGCCGCCGGAGTTCACGCGCCCCGAGGTTGCGCGCATCCTCATGGACGCGTACCAGGCGCAGGCAACGGCCGCGGCGCGCTGACATCGGAGATGCGAGACGGCCGACGTGAGATGGGAGACGTGAAGGCAACTCCCGGCCCGCGCTTCGCAGATCTGCAATTGCATTCCAGCGCCTCCGACGGATCAGACAGCCCGTCGGAGGTGGTTCGCCGCGCGGCGCGAAAGGGCTTCGCGGCGATCGCATTGACCGACCATGACACCATGGATGGCGTGCCCGAAGCCGCCACCGAAGCGGCCGCGCACGGCATCGAACTCATTCCAGCCTGTGAACTGTCCACGCTCGATGACGCTGAGCGCCAGATCGACATCCTGGCGTACGGCATCAACGTGGACGACGTGGAATTTCAGGCCACGCTCAACACGATCAGGTCCGGACGGCTTGGACGCGCATACCTCATGGTCCAGCGGCTGAATGAGCTGGGCTACGCCGTGTCATGGGAACGCGTGCAGGCCATCGCGGGCGGCGAGAACATCGGGAGGCCGCACGTGGCCAGAGCGATGGTGGAGGCAGGGGTCGTTCCGACCGTGAAGGCGGCCTTCACGGAGGAGTTCATTCTGGACGGCGGCCGGTGTTACGTGCAGCGCGTGAAGATCACGCCCACCGGGGCGATCGAGCAGATTCACCGCGCTGGTGGCGTCGCGGTCGCGGCTCACCCTGGTCGCACCGGGCTGACCGACGAGGACGTGTCGCACCTTGCGTCGTCGGGCCTGGACGGGATCGAGGTTCATTATCCACGACACTCCCGGGCCGAGACCACGCGGTTCGCCGAGCTGGCCGGCCGCCACGAGTTGCTGGTGACCGGCGGCTCGGATGATCACGGTGACGTCAATGAAGGGCGACTCATGGGGCGTGTTCGATTGCCCTGGCTCCATGTGGAGCGTCTCAGGGAGGCAATTGCGCGTCGCGCCGGTTAGATCATTCAGGCGTCGAAGGGCGGATTGAATACGCGCCAGTGGCGAGCAGTTCGAGGTTGTGGCAGGTGCGAACCCATGTCCCATCTCCGGTCTCCCGTCTCCCGTCTCCTTGACCGAACCCGTTAGGCGCGATCCGCGGCTCGAGCCGGCCGCCTTCCGCTGGCCCGCGGAGCGGCCGCGCCACACGCCCCCGGCAGGAGAGCGCGCGGTCGCTCTGCGTGGCCTGCGCTGGCAGACGGTGGTCAGGTACGCGGTCATCTGGGGAAGCGTCGCCATTGCCCTCGCGGTCTACCTGGCGCCTGCCCCGACGGGGTTGACGGCGCAGGGGAAGACCTCGTGGGCCGTCTTCATTCTCTGCACGGGGCTGTGGGTTTCGAATGCAGTCCCCTTCGGCATCACCGGGCTCCTCGCCATCGCGCTGCTCGCCATCACGGGCGCGATGAAGGCGTCCGAGGCCTTTGCCGCCTTCGGCAACTCGGCCGTCTTCTTCCTGATCGGCGTCTTCATCATTGCCGCGGCGCTGATCGAGAGTGGCCTCAGCAAGCGCTGCGCCCTGCTCTTCCTGCGGCCGTTCGAGCGCTCTCCCTATGCCTTCGCCACCGGCATGCTGCTGGCCGGCGCGTTCGGCACAATCTGGATGCCTAACCAGGCAACATCGGCGCTGCTCTTCCCTATCGCGGTGGAAGTCGTGCTGGCCCTCCGCCTTGCGGTCGGGAAAAGCGCGTACGCCAAAGTCCTTTTCCTGTCGCTGGCCTGGGGCGCCATGATCGGATCGAACGCCAGCTTTCTGGGAAGCACCCGGGCCGCGCTGGCCATCGGCATGCTCCAGGAGAAACACGGCATGGGCATTTCCTTTGCCCAATGGGTGGTCGCGGCCCTGCCGATGGTCGTGCTGGGGTGTGCAGCGGCGCCCTTCGTGCTGCGGCTGTGCTTCCCCCGGGAGCAGGTCGCCTTCACGGCCGCGCGTGAGGTGCTGGAGGACGCGGTGCGGGAGATGGGCCCGATCGGTCGTCGCCAGTGGACCGTGGCCACGATCGTGTCGCTCACCATTGCCGCGTGGGTGATCCTCGGCAACCGCGTGGATCTCGCCGTGATCGGTCTCCTGGGCAGCGCCGCGTTGTTCGCCACCGGCTCCATCGCCTGGGAAGAGGCGGAGCGCCGCATCTATTGGAACATCGTCCTCATGTACGGGGGGGCCATCGCGCTGGGCATCGTCATTGATCGCACGGGAGCGGCTCGATGGCTGGTGGATTCCGTACTCCACGGCGCAGCCATTCAGCCAACGCTCGCCGTCGCAGTCGTCGCCCTCGGCACGCTCCTGCTGTCCGAGTTCATGAGCAACGCCGCGGCTGTGGCGGTAGTGCTGCCACTGGCCTTCAGCATGGCCAGCCAGCTCGGCGCGTCTCCCGTCGCGCTCACGCTGGCGACGTCCATCGGCGCCGGACTCGATTTCGCGCTGCCGTTCAGCTCCGCGCCCAATACCATCGTCTTTTCCAGTGGCTACCTTCGAATGGTAGACGTGGTGAAGGCCGGCGGCGCTATGACGATTGTCTCCGTGCTGCTGGTGGTGCTGCTGGTCTGGGTTTGGTGGCCGCTCCTGGGACTGGTATGAACACGCTGAACGGCGCGACACTCTGGTTCACCGGACTGCCCTCGTCAGGCAAGTCGACGATTGCCCGTGAAGTCTTCCAGCGCCTGCTGGACCGCGGGCTGCCGGTCGAGCTGCTCGATGGTGCCGAAGTCCGGGAAAGCCTGTCGAGGGGGTTGAGCTTCTCGAAGGAAGACCGCGAGGAGCACATTCGGCGGATCGGTTATGTGGCCAAGCTCCTCTCGCGGAACGGCGTCATCGCCATCTGCGCCGCCGTCTCGCCGTACCGTGCCACACGCGACGAGGTGCGCCGCAATACCACGCACTTCGTCGAGATCTACGTCGAGTGTCCCGTTGCGGTGGCCGAAGCGCGCGACCGCGACGGGTGGTATGCCCGGGCGCGGCGGGGCGAGGTCCAGGATTTCACCGGGGTGAACGCCCCGTATGAGCCGCCAGACTCCCCGGAAGTTCACATTCGGTCCGACCAGGAGTCGGTCGACGACGCCGCGACGCGGGTTCTCGCGCGGCTCGAAGACCTCGAACTCATCCGGCGCGTCGACGACGAGGCGAAAGCGCGCGAAGAGATCCGGAAACGCCTGGCGGCCCTGGGCTACCTCTGAGATGTGCGGCATTGCGGGGTTCGTGCGCGCAGGCGGCTGTCGTCCGGACGACGACGCGCTGCTTGGCGCGATGTGTGACGCGATCCGTCATCGCGGACCGGACGAGGACGGCCGGCAGATCACCGGCGCGGCCGCCCTGGGGATGCGGCGGCTCAGCATCATCGACGTGTCCGGCGGCCAGCAGCCGATCGCCAATGAATCCGGCGACGTCACCGTCGTCTTCAACGGCGAGATCTACAACTATCACGACCTGCGGGCGCGCCTGCTCAAGGCCGGCCACCGGCTGACGACGCGCAGCGATACGGAGACGCTCGTCCACCTCTATGAGGACGACGGCGAACGATTGGTTGACGCGCTGCGCGGCATGTTCGGATTCGCCATCTGGGACGCGCGACGCCAGCGACTGCTGCTCGCGCGCGACCGACTGGGAATCAAGCCGCTGTACTACTGGGAGCGCCCCGACGGGGTGTCCTTCGCGTCGGAGCTTCGATCATTCCTGGTTGACCCCGCATTCAAGCCGCGCCTCTCCGAAGAGGCGATCGCGCTCTTCCTGTCATTCGGGTACGTGCCTGATCCGCACTGCGTGTTCAGGAACGTTCGAAAGCTGCCTCCCGGACACACGCTGACCTGGAGCCGCGACGACGGGATTTCGGTCCGGCGCTACTGGTCGCCACTGCGCGCGGAAATGCGCATCGAGGCGCCCGAAGCCGCGCGTGAGCTGAGGCGCATCCTGGATGACGCGGTCCGCTCTCATCTCGAATCCGAAGTCCCGCTCGGCGCCTTCCTGTCCGGCGGAATCGACTCGTCGGCCGTCGTCGCGCTGATGGCGCGGGCCATGGACCGTCGCGTTCAGACCTTCTCCATAGGGTTCGAGGAGCCCGAATACAACGAGGCGCCCCACGCCGCGCGCGTTGCCGCGGCACTGGGAACCGACCACACGGAGCTCATCGTCCGTCCCGACGCCGACCAGCTGGTGGAAGACGTCATCCAGGGATTCGACGAACCGTTCGCGGATTCATCGGCGCTGCCAACGCTGCTCGTGTCACACCTGGCGCGCGAGCGCGTGACGGTCGCGCTCTCCGGTGATGGCGGCGACGAATTGTTCGGCGGCTACACTCGTTATGCGGAAGTCTCGGGGATGGCGGCTCCCGCCCCACGGCCATTGCGCCGACTGCTCCGGGGTCTCGCCCTGATGCGTTCCCCGGGGGCGAAGGGACGGGCCTGGATGCTTGATCGCGTCAGCGGCCGCCGCGGGCGTTATGCGGGCACCGTCGCATTTCCGCTCCCAGTCCTGGAGGGCGGGGTCGCCAGCGACGCCATCGCCCGTCTGCGTCCGTCGCTGGAGCACCTTCTGGACCCGTGGTTCGATCGGTTCGGCTCGCGTGACTTTGCCACACAGATGATGCTGGTCGATCTCGAGACCTACCTGCCCGGTGATATCCTGACGAAGGTGGACCGGATGAGCATGGCCGTTTCGCTCGAGGCGCGGGTGCCCATACTGGACCATCACGTCGTGGAATTCGCGATGGGCCTCCCGAGCCAGCTCAAGCTCCAGGGTGACGCCGGAAAACACATTCTTCGGGATGCGATCGGTGGACTCGTGCCGGAGTCAGTCCTGACGAGGCCGAAGCAGGGGTTCGCGGTGCCCCTGAGCGACTGGTTTCGTGGGCCGTTGAAATACCGCATCGAAGGACTCGGCGTCGCTGACGCCGCCATCAACGAGTGGGTCGACCAGGATGCCGTCCGGCGCATCACGTCAGAGCACCTCAGCGGACGTCGCGCGCATCCGGGCTTGATCTGGCGACTGGTTGTCCTGAACGGATGGTTGCAGGCGTTTCGCGCGGGCCGATTGGCCGGGCCGCAGCGCCTGCACGACCTTCTGCGCCGGACGATTTCCGTTCAATAGCGCCCGCACCTGGCGAGGCGCACGGCTCGCTCTCTAACTACGTCTCCGGCCGGCCGGCACTCCCGGCGCGGGGGCCAGGGCCGGGGCCCTCCCAACATACCAGGTTTCCTTCTCGAGGATCGTCGCGGCCAGCCACGCGACGGCGAGGCTCAGGTACGTGAAGGCCAGCGCGCCGTATGTGCCGAAGAGCGCGGCGACCACGAACGCGATCATGGACAGCTCGAGATAAAACAGGAGCTGGTGATCACCCTGCCGGACATTCCGCAGGCCTTTCCGGACCTTCCGGACATGCCAGAACACCGCGCCCCACGTCAGCAGGTAGAAGGCAAGACCGGGATATCCGGTGTCCGCCGCTATTCGGAGGTACGTGCTGTGCGTGTCTCGCGCACCTCTGACCGACCAGTTCTTTTTCTCCCTGGCCGCTTGCACTCGGTTAACCGACGGCATCATCCCGGCGCCCACACCCAGAAGCGGGTGGTCCCTCACGGTGGCCGCGGCGATCATCCAGAGTTGCCATCGCGCTTCCGCCGAGCCCTCCTTGTCGACGCCGGCCATACCTCCCTGAACGGATGCGTTCGTCAGGCCGGCGATGCGCGTCCAGACATCTTTCGGAGCGAAGAACGCGGCGAGGCCCAGCAACCCGCCGAACAGCAGCAGGTCCCGCCCCTTGCGGCGACTGGTCAACGGCAACAGCAACGCGGCGGCGCCGAGACCGAGGATGGCGCCACGCGATTGCGTCAGCATCACCAGCAGCGCCAGCACCACGACGCCGGCCAGCGCCGCAAGCCGGAAGTACTTCACCCGCTCCACGGTCGCCACACCAGCTGCCAGCCCCAGCGGAATCAATGAAAGCGCTGCGAGGTCGTTCGGATTGCTGAACACGAAGTTCCACGCGACGCGGCCGAATTCAGTGCAGTGACAGATGTACTGGTTGAAGAAGGCTCCTCGCACCGGATATAACGCGAAGAGCGCCAGCCAGCCGATCACGAGGAACCGGAACTCCGCCGCCGACCTGACAACGTTCACCACACAGAACGTGATGATCCACAACTTGCCGAGGTTGATGATGGCGTCTTTCGTAACCTGCGTGTCACTGGTCACCGCCAGGCCAAAGGCGTTCCAGACGATGAACAACAGGAAGAACACGAGTGGCATCGGGATCCGGAGCGATCCGCCACGAAGCAGCACACCGACTCCGAGTGCGGCGACGGCGATGTCACCGACAGCAAGCTTGTAGGAGTGAATCAGCCACAGATAGAACATCAGGGCGACGAGCCCCAGTCCCAGGCGCAGCGGTTCCTGCGTCACAAAGGAGAGCGTCCCCGAGAGCGGCGGTGATGCGAGCGCCTGTGAACGCGCAAGAGCCGGCGCGTTTCCACGCGCCGCTCGCGCACTGCGCCATCCGCGAATGGACTGCCTCATCTCACCTCAGGTCCTCGCTGGGATCGCGATCACGCGATGCAGGATAAGAACACCTTAACGAGATATCGACGCACGAGCTCTTCGAATCGATGTGTACTGTGCGCTGCATCACCGCATGAGCCCGCACGTGATCTTACAAAGGCGCGTCGCAAGAGTCACTCTGCACCTAGACGCACACTGTTGCCTCAAGTTACCAGGGCGCGCCCGAATGCGGCGCCGATGTTCAGGAGTCGTTGCCGCACGGCAGGCGCTGCACGCCGCATGCCGGTTCGAGCTGTAGATCCGCGTCACCGCATTCGACGTGGTTCCAGCGAGTCGCGTCATCTGTCGCGCAGCGATTGTGCATGCGACACGAGTGGTGACGGGAAGTGCCCACTTGGCAGTGAGAGGCGACCCGGATGCGCCCGGTTCGGTGATGGGGCGCACGGCGGTCATGTAAGCGGCATCATAGCCGCCGTGGTCGCGTATCACCTTATCCGACAACGCGTTAGGAAGTCCTCTTTGTTACAGCCGTGGTGCTCGTCTCGTCTTATCCACGAGCAAGAGAATCAGAAAACCGATATCCGCTGGTGCCTCCCGTCGGAGGCCCCGATACGGCAAACCAGTCGAAAGGCTGGGACGCAAAGCTCCGAGGCTACAGCGCAGTTGCCAGGCGCCACGCCGGTCGAGCCGCCGAACGGTCCACTGGAGAAGCACCGATGCGCCAGACGTACCGGCACGTCTTTGCCGTCGTCGCTCTTGTACTCACTGCTTGCAGCGGGAATGACTCGACACCCGCATCCACCGAACCCGGTTCTGTCTCGAGGCTGACCCTCGCGCTGTCGTCGGAGACGGATACGATTCCCGAAGCAACGTCAAAGTTGCTGACGGCGCGTGTGACCGATCAGTCAGGGCTCCTGATGTCGGCATCAATCACCTGGAGTTCGACTGATCCAGGCATCGCTTCGGTAGCCAACGGCTTCGTCACCGGCGTGAGTCGTGGCGTGGCCTCGATCATTGCATCCACCGCAGGCGCTGCCGACACGGCGTTGATCGTCGTGACGGAGAATGACCTGACGCTCGATGTGCAACCGAGTGCCGCCGCGGTTGCGATGGGCGACACCATCAATTTCGTGGCGACGATCCGGACTCGCGCCGGCGACGTCGTCCACGTGAATTCGTTCAACTGGAGTCTCAGCGATACGTCGGCCGCTGAGTTGGTCGGCGCCGGCTCCCTGTACACGAAACACGAGGCAGAGTTGTCCGTCTCGGCGGAAGCCCTGGCGCGCCAGGGCAGCAGCACGGTCAAGATCTTCAAGACACCCGTTGCCTCGGTGACCTTGACCCCGAGCACCGCCAACGTCTACAAGGGTTCGTCGCTCACGCTTATTGCAGTCCTGCGCGACCACAACGGCAGGCTCGTCGAAGACAAGATCACCTGGGGTAGCTCCGACTACACGAAAGCCTCCGTTACGCAGGACGGACTTGTCACGGGGGTTGGCGTTGGCTCGGTCGTCATCACCGCGACCGCGGATTCACGGACCGGCAGCGCGACGATCAATGTGCTGGGCCCCCCAGCGGCTGCGGTCGATCTCACGCTCCCCTCGCCGACATTGCCCGTCGGTTCTGAAATGCAGGCCACCGCCATTCCAATTGATTCATCGGGAGCACCGGTGAGTGGCAAGACGATCGGCTGGCAGAGCGCCAATCCGTTCATCGCCACCGTGACATCGACAGGTAAGGTGAAGGGCATTGCCATTGGTAACGTCAACGTCAGCGCCATCGTGGATGGTGTGGTGGCGAGTCAGCGTTTGTCGGTCACGGGCCGGACGCCAACGTCCGTCGTTATTTCGCCAAGTGCACCCACCGTGAGCGCCGGGCAACAGTCGCAGCTCATCGCGCAGGTGCTCGATCAGACGGGTGTCGAGATAGTTGGACAGCCCGTCTCGTGGACGTCCTCAAACGCGGGTGTGGCCACGATTTCGTCGACGGGGATGCTCCAGGGTGTGGCTTCAGGCTACACGGTTGTCAGTGCCACCAGCGGAACGCTGACGGCAAGCGTGACCGCAACGGTCGTGAACACGCCTGTGGCATCTGTTCGAGTCTCACCGGTTTCGACCTCGCTCACGGCTGGAGGGCAGGCAACGCTGGTCGCCGAGGCGCTTGATGCCAGCCAGAATGTTCTCCTCGGTCGCGTCGTAACCTGGTCGAGCCAGAATCCAACGGTCGCCACCGTTACGAACCTGGGGTTGGTCACCGCAATTGCCAGCGGATCGACAAATCTCGTTGCGACCATCGAAGGAAGGTCCGCGAACGCGGCGGTGACAGTGAGTTCCGCACCGCTCGCCCCGGTAGCCGCGGTTGCCGTGACGCTGGCCAACAGCGTTCTCAACGTCGGTGGGCAAACGCAGGCAACCGCGACACTCACCGACGCGTCAGGCAACACGTTGACTGGCCGGCAAGTTACCTGGTTCAGTCTCGACAGCACCGTCGCGAAGGTCAGCTCGAGCGGGCTCGTCACGGCATCTGGCGGTGGCACGGTGGCCATTGTGGCGCAGAGCGGGAGCGCCTCTGGCTCGGCATCGCTTTCGGTAAACACTCCCACGGCGGCCCCGGTGGCGAGAGTGACAATGTCGGTGCCCACGCAGGATCTGCAGGTCGGTCAGTCCATTCAAGCCGTGATAACGCTGTATGACGCCTCTGGAAATGTTCTCACCGGCCGCACCATCACCTACACCTCCGACAATCCTGCGGTTATCACCGTGTCGGCCACTGGTGTGATCAAGGCGGTTGGCGTCGGGTCGACCAAAATGCGCGCGACAAGTGGTGGAATCACGACGCTCGAGACATTCCGCGTCACGTCTCCGGTGGTCCTCACGTCGATCGCGGTGTCCCCGGCGACCAGCACGTTGGCGGCAGGCGAGAGTATCCAGGCCGGTGCCGTCGCAAAGGACGCGCAGGGCGCACCGGTGGCCGGCACGTCGTTTACGTGGACCACGTCGAATGCCGCAGTCGCCACCGTATCAGGAAGCGGACTCGTCTCCGCAGTGGGCGCCGGCTCGGCAACGATATCTGCTGCGGCATCAGGCGTGACCGGCAGCATGGCAGTAACGGTCTTGCCGCCTGCGCCATCGACGGCCACCGTCGCGACGGTGAACGTGAGCCTGTCGCCGTCGAATGTTGTGGTCGACGGGACTTCCCAGGCGACCGCGGTTGCCAAGGATGCGCAGGGAGCGATCATCACCGGCAAGTCCGCGAGCTGGTCAGTCGGCGGCTCACTCCTCGCCAGTGTTTCGTCCTCGGGTGTGGTGACTGGATTGCAGGCCGGAACCGTGCCGGTGACGGCGACCGTTGATGGCATCAGCGCCTCCGCGAGCCTGACGATCGCGAGTCCGCTGCCTCCACCGCCTGCCTCGACTGTGGTCGAACTGCCGCGCGTGCTGCTGTCGTTCGCCTACCCGACCCCGCTCCGTTCGGTGAGTGTGCCAGCAGGGGCGAACCTGCAAACCGCGCTCAATGCGGCTTTACCTGGCGATGAACTGATCCTCTTAGCGGGGGCGACTTACACGGGGAACTTTACTGCCTCCACATGCGGCGCAGGCTGGATCACTGTCCGCAGCGGCGGCACGATCCCCGCCGGCCGGATGACGCCGACCAAAGCGGCCCCGCTGGCGAAACTGGTTTCCCCGAACACCGCGCCGGCATTGAGGGCGACCGGCTGTAAACTCTGGCTGTCGGGAATTGAGGTCACGATCACAGCGGCCGCGACGGCGTCCTATCCGAATTACGGCTTGCTCCTGCTCGAAGGCACCGACCAGGTCCTCGATCGCGTCTACGTCCACGGGCAACCGACCTCGAATCTGATCCGTTGCGTCACGATGAACGGCGCCCGGCAGCAGGTCTCGAGTAGCTGGATCTCTGATTGTCACGCGAACGGCTACGACTCTCAGGCAATTCAAGGTGGAAACGGTACCGGCCCCTTCAAGATTGTGGACAATACGCTCGAAGCGGCGGGTGAAAACCTGATGTTCGGCGGCAGCGATCCGTCCATCCCGGGGCTCGTGCCCAGCGACATCGAGATCCGCGGTAACCACGTCCACAAGCCGCTGACGTGGCAGACCGCGAATTGGACGGTCAAGAACCTGATGGAGTTCAAGAACGCCGTCCGGGTGCTGGTCGAAGGCAATGTCCTCGATGGCTCCTGGTACGAAAACGGCGGCAGCATCATCGTGAAGTCCTCCAATCAGTCTGGCGGCTGTCGTTGGTGCCGCTCTACCGACGTCACGATTCGCCGCAACCTGATCACCAACGCCGGCCAGGGGATCGCGGTGGCGGGTTCCGTAAACTCAGACTCCACGACCAAGCGCGTCCTGATCTCGGAGAACGTGTTGGACTTGAGTCAGCCAGGGACGCGTCAGGGGCTGATCCTGCTCAGTCCGCAGTCGGTGTCGGTCGTCCGGAACGTGTTCTCGGGGACGACGCATTCTGCCGCTATCGTGGAAGGCGGTGCGCCGTGCGTGTTCGACAGCAACGTGTGGAGCAAAGGCAGTTATGGCGTTTTCGCCTCTGGCGTGGGGTCAGGTACCGCCGCGCTCAACAAGGGCTGCGGCACGACCGGCTGGACGTGGACCGCGATGACGCTGATCGGTTCAAGCAGTAGCGGCTATCCTGGGGGCACCACTTGGGTCGCCACCGAGTCAGTGGCCCCGCTGGCCTCCCAGATTCGATCGTTGGTGACTCAAGCGGTTGCCGGTGTTGTAGTCACTCCTTAAAGCAGAAGAACAGGAGAAAGCGACCCCGATCGCTGACGCGGCCGGGGGCGCTCTGTTTCCCGCAAGATCTCCACCGTGCCTTACGAGGCGGGCTTGACGGCTCCCGGTTCGAACAATTCGAGCGAGACCTGTCGCCTGCCGAGCGGCGTTCGCTTCAGCGCCTGACGCGTGCCGAACCATGGCCGGTACAAAGCCAGCGTCGCCGCCCCTCGCAGACGGTCCACCGCCGGTGATCGCCGGATCGACATCGTCTCCTTGTCGTTCCAGCACCGGGGCCAGCATCGCTTCCAGGGATCGCGCGCGCGAGTCCGGGAGTTCCGCTTTCCAGCGTCCCTGGAATGTCGAGGTCTGGCCCGGGAACGAGGTATTGGGCTTGCTTACGGAGCCAACCCCGGCGCGCAGGATCTCCTCGTGCACCAGCGGCTGCTCGATGAACGCGGCGATGCGATCCAGTGTCTGTTGGGGGGCCGAGGTGAGGTCCTCATACCGCACTCTGAGGAAGTCCCTCTCGAATCCGCGGGACGCTCGTTCTCCCGACTCG